>CAZUHN010000226.1:0-2216 GCA_964620535.1 uncultured Nitrospinaceae bacterium
TCCCATGCCCCGGTTCGTGTCCAGCGAAGGTATCAGGGAAAAATTCCGCTTCAACCCGCCCACGAACTGAGTAGAACCGATCCCTTTGTCGATGGAAGCCGAGATCGAAGCGCCCAAATAGCCTCCGGCGAGTGAATGCTGGCCGATGCGCACGTCTTTTGTCAAACCAACAACGGTGAAAAAGAGAGTTGACTCATTTTTTTCCCGGAGATCGAGCCCCAACATACCGATCTCGCCCTTGTATTTCTCTTCTCCTTGGTTGGTCTTGTAAGTGCACGAAACAGACACGGAAGAGCTGAGAATCAAATTCTTGGACGTGCCGGGAATGGTTTTGCAAATGAGACTTCCGAGTTGTATCCCGCCCTCCTGGGCCGCAGTGGAAGAAAAACCAAGTCCAGCGAAGAGGGTGGCGATTACCAATACGTATCCACAACGGCTCAATGCTTTCATGTGTGACCTCTCCTTTTTCACCACTTCAAGGCTAACGAAAAATCATCCGATCACTGATCCAGATGGGAGCTTAAGCCCGCCTATTCAATCAAATAGATGAGGAATTCGCAACCAAGGATTTCCTATTGCGCCCGTTCCTGAATCTCATGAAAAAGTGACGTTTCCCGGATGTAGCCGAGAGAGAGATCAAAAAAATTGAAATCTTGTATTCTTCCACCCGCCCGACTCCGGTCTGTCAGAAAACGTTCCCTGAACTCCTCCATACCTTACCATCCGACGACCCGAATTGACGCGATTATCAAGGAAGACTACCTTTGGATGAAGGCTCTCTCCGCCTCCCCTTCGCCCGCTTCGAGACGGATGCTCCTCTATCGCATTTCCTTTATTCTCTTGGCTTTCACGGCTACGGGGTGCACGGGCCACCTTTTGAGCCGTCCTCCCGGAAAAAAATTCGAAATCGGGCTGTGGGTCCAGGCGGAAGGGCAGAACCACACACTGGATAACTTGCGCAAAATTGACCAGCTTTTGAGGCTATCCCGGACGGCAGGAGTGACCGACCTGTATGTTCAGGTTTATCGCGGGGGAAAAGCCTGGTACCCAACTCGCCTCGCCGACGATTCGCCCTCCCGAAGGGCAGGCGCAGACCCACTGGCGTATCTTCTCCGGCAGGCAAAGCCGGAGAGGAAAATACGGGTACATGCCTGGATCAATACCTTCGCTCTTTCCCGGAACCGGAAGGCACCGCTAATTGCAGACTTTGGGTCCGAGGTCGTCCTGCGCGACCTCTATGGCCGATCGCTCCTCGATTATCCTGCCAATGGAAAACCTTCCTGGGCGCAAGGATTCGGCCTCGGCACCCCGGGTATCTTCCTGGATCCGGCCCACCTCGGGGTGCGAATCCGCATCGCCGGCATAGCAGCCGAACTCCTGAAACGATACTCGTCCCTAGCGGGAATCCACCTCGACTTCATCCGCTATCCCTACGCCCTGCCCATCTCGCCGGGCTCCGCCTTTTCACCCCGACTGGACTTCGGCTACGGGACAGAGACCGTCCTGCGGTTTGGCGCCGAGACCGGCCAGGCGGCACCCTCGGCAGGGGTCAACGCGACCGTGGCGGACTATCAAGCCTGGGACAACTGGCGACGCCTCCAGGTGACAGAGACGGTGAGGTACATTCACCTAGCCATCCGTGCCACCCGGCCCGATTCCTCCCTTTCTGCCGCTGTCCTCCCTTGGGCGGAGAGGGCCTATCTGAGCTCATTTCAGGACTGGCGCGGCTGGCTCGCGGAAGGAATTCTGGATAAGGCCATGATCATGAACTACTCGCGGGATACAACCTTGGCCGCCCAAATCAGCAGGGCATCTACAGGAGTGCGGCCCAAAAACCAAAGGAAAGGACGGACAAACATTGTGATTGGCCTTGGAGCCTATCTTCACAAGAACTCTCCGGCAGCGCTTTGGCGGCAGTGGCGAGACGCCCGAGAAGCCGGTGCGGATGGAGTCACACTATTTTCATACGACCAAATGGTGGAGGAAAAAGAATTTTGGCGCTTTCCGGCACGATGAACTCGCCGCCGGGCAATACAAGGGCAACCTGCTTTGCCGTCCACCCAGGCAGGGAGCCGACCCCGCACAAATTTCAGATTATTATTTGCTTTCCAAATCCTCCTCATAATATTTCCTTCGAATATCCTCCATTTCATTAGGCCAGTATTTACATGAACTTAGACGCTTCTGGTTCAATTTCCATTCTTCTACCGGCTCCC
>CAZUHN010000227.1:0-13962 GCA_964620535.1 uncultured Nitrospinaceae bacterium
TTACGCTTTCTCGGGTTTATCTCCGAGGTCCTGACCGCAATGGAGGGAGGATGAGAGGGCTTCTCCTTTGAAGGGAATTTAGGTGGAGAGAAGGATGAGCGGCGGGTTTTCGGTTTCTTCCGGCGCGGCCGGACTCGAACGGAATGTGCGTCTATATCCCTGGTACGCGGTCGCTTTCAACACCTTTTTCTGGATGCCGGTCTTCTTTCTCTATTTCAGCGCACAGTTTTCGCTCGAGAACGTACTTCGCCTGGAGGCGGTGTACTACGCCGCCGTGGTGCTGCTGGAGGTGCCTTCGGGATATTTTTCGGACACCCACGGGAGGCGGAAAACCCTTCTGGTTTCCTCGGCCGCACTCGTCTTCGCCTACGCGCTGTTTTTTTCGGAGAAGGATTCGCCGCCTTTACGGCGGCCCAGGTCTTCCTGGCCGCGGGGATTTCCTTCAACTCCGGTACGGACGTTTCCTTCCATTACGATTCGCTGGCCGCCCTCGGACGCGGGGGGGAGTTGAGGGAGCGCGAGGCGCGGGTGGCGCGGAACGCTTTTTCCGCCGGAGGGGGATCGGCCCTCCTGGGCGGGCTGGCCGCGGCGCTCCAGCTCCAGTTCGCCTACGGCCTCTCCCTCCTCGCCGCGCTGGTCACGTTCGGGGTATCCGCAGCGGTGACCGAGCCAGCCTCCTCCGGGCGCGAATCAACGCTGGCGGGGGGGATCCTCCGGCAGATCGGAACCTGCGTCGGCCTCCTTCGAGGCCGGGCGCTTGGATGGTTGTTCAGATTATCCGTCCTGATGACGGTTTTGAATCACGTGCCCTATGAGTTCTATCAACTCTATCTGGTCCGGAGCCTGACCCAATTGAATCCTCAGGTAAGCCAATGAGACAAACCGCCTTATGGTCTCACCGCATCATCTATCTTCTGGTCTTTATCACTGTGGCCACCGGACTGGCTATGGCTGTGCAGGCAGACTTTCCCGCTGTCTTCTCAGGCGTGGCAACTCTCCCCGAATCCTTTAACCATCTCATCGCAAGAACTGTGCACAACTTGTCGACTAATCTACTCATCGTTGTCCTGCTTACCCACATTAGTGCAGCCCTCTACCACCAACTCATAATGAGGGATAAGATTCTCCATCGCCTGCGTTGGAAGCGGATGGATTGACGGTTTTGAATCAAGAGGGCTTACCTCCCTCCGATAACACTTCTACACCAAAATGGCCCCGTGGGGTCCGACACCTTTTTCTCTACCTTGATAGAGGGGTCTACGGGAGAGAGGTTTGATGGGTGTGCAGGCACAGAACGGACCTGCCTTACTTCAGACACCAATTATGGTAAATTTAGCGATAGATAAAGCCTTATTTGCCATCCAAAGCACTCGCACTCGCGCCCGCAACCCCAACGCTCGTGGCCGGATTCGCATCGGATCGAGGATCCATCAGCAGCCCGCTTTTCATACTCACGATTAGAGCAGTAGCTTCTGTGTCCAAATAAAGGTACTCGTAGTTGTCACCTCCTATGTCTCCAAGAGCAATGGGCTGCACTATATTACCGTCCGTCGTTACAACAGAATATCCGAGGAGATGGTTTTCGTACGTAACGCCGTCCATCGGCTCTACACCACCATCCCTTTCTTCACCCGTGGGTGGTCGTCCTCATTTTATTCCGGAGCGTCCCCCGCGCTTTGATGACCGCTCCGCTCAACGCGGCCATCGTGCCCCGGGTGCCCCAGGCGCAACGCGCCACCTAGCTATCCATTCAGAGCCTGGCCGGAAGGTTGGTTTTTTCTGCGGTGTTGTTCCTGCTTTCCCTCGCCGCGGGGGCGGACGCCGCGCCCGATTGGCCCGTCCTCTCCCTCATGCAGTGCCTGTCCGCGGGGCTCGCCCTCGCGGGCGCCTTGGCGCTGGCGGCGACGGTGGGCGCGCTGAAGCGAGGGGATCGGTGAAGGACCCCCTCACCCCTCCGTGGTGGGGGGCATGGGGGCAGTGCCCTGGCGCCGCATGGCCTCGCCCTCCTCGACGCGGATGCCGGTGACGAGTTCGATTTTCCTTCCGGTCAGCGCCATGAGCTTTTCGACGGAATAACCCCCCATGTCGGTACGCCGGATCTGGACGTGGCGTGCACCGAGGACGAGGGTTCCGACCCCCGCGTTCAAGGTGGCCCAGCAGCACATCGGACAGGGCTCGAAGGTGGTGTAAAGGGTGCAGCCGGCGAGGTCGGTCTTCTTCAGGTTGGCGCAGGCCTTCCGGATGGCCACCGTCTCGGCGTGGGCGGTGGTGTCGCAGAGAGAGGCCACCCGGTTCCGTCCTCGCCCGACCACTTCCCCGTTAAAGACCACCACCGAGCCGACCGGAGCGTTACCCTCTTCTATCCCGATCCGCGCCTCCTCCAGCGCGATGTCCATGAAATGTTCGTGGCCGAGCGACATGAGCCTCCCTCCCGGTGGAAGTGAATCGCAAGTTTGTCCGTGTGCCGGCTCATCTTACCGGCCGGTCCTCTGCCGTCAACAGCTCGGGTGGTGGATGAGGCTCCGCCTTCCGGAGCGGTGCCTAGCCCTCCTCCCACTTGCTCCGCAGGAGGGTGCACTCCTCCTCCCGGATCCCGGCCAGCACCTCGACGCTCTCGCCCGCCATCGCGAGCAGCTTTTCGACGGTGTAGTCCCCGTAATTCACCTTCTTCACCACCGTCAGGCGCCCTCCCAGGACCAGCTTTCCGATCCCGGCCGACACGATAGCCCAGCAGCACATCGGGCAGGGCTCGTGGGTGGTGTAGAGAGTGCAGCTCGGAAGGTGTGGCGTCCCGAGTTTTTCGCAGGCCGCTCCGGCTGGTCCTGGGCTGCGGATCGTGAGAAGCTTTTGCCGCCCGTACGTTTCCGGTCAAAAACAAAACCGCGAACCGGAGGAATTCCCTCCAAGACGAGGCCCGTGTGACGGATCAACCTCATTCCCGACGCATTTACTACGGCTGGTACGTCCTCGCCGCCGGATTCGCCATCCTCGCCACTGCCATCGCCATCCGCAGCTCGTTCGGGATCTTCTTTAAGCCCATTTTGACAGAGATCGGCGTGAGCCGGTCGGCGCTCTCGCTTCCGGTCGCACTCTCGTTCATTCTTTACGGGGCGATTCAGCCGGTGAGCGGATTTCTGATCAACCGGTACGGGGTCCGCGCCGTCACCGTCGCCGGCTCTCTCATCAGCGGCATCGCGGTGCTCGGGATGTCGCAAATCGATTCTCTTTTCGGAATATACTTTTTCTTCGGAATTCTCCTGGCCATCGGGGGGGTGGGCAACGGCCCCGCCCCAGTCGTCTCCCTCGCCACCTCCTGGTTTCGAAAGAGACGCGGGATGGCCCTTTCCATTGCTTTCGTGGGCATCAGCACAGGCCAGCTCGTTGGTTTTCCCCTCATCGTCCGCTTGCTGGAAGCGGTCGGCTGGCGCGCCTCCTTCGTCTGGCTGGGCCTTGTCTTAATTCTGGGTCTGGCACCTCTTTGCTTTTGGATTATCCGGAACAGCCCGAAGGATGTGAATTTCCCTTCGGAGGAAGTGGCAGGTCTGGTGGGAGAAGAAGAAGCGCCCGTCCTCTCTTTCCGCCTCGTTTTGACGCAGGTTGTCCGGACGCCGTCCTTTCTCATCCTCTCCTCGGCCTTCTTTTCGGCCGGCTACGCCGTTTCCACTATGTACGTACATTGGGTTCCCTACGCGACGGACATGGGCTTTGCGGCCACCACCGCCACGACCGCCTTCGCCGTGGGGGTGGGAATGAGCATACCCGCCACCCTCTTCATCGGCCCGCTTTCGGACCGGATCGGGAGAAAGCTCCCGCTTTGCACCGCTTACCTATTCCGGGGAACGGGGATCAGTTTGTTTCCGCTGCTCCAGAACGATTTCGCCCTCTGGGCGGGCCCCATCCTGATCGGGATGGGCTGGCTCGCCCCCGGTCCGCTCACCTCGGCCCTGGCGGGCGACCTGTTCGGGCCGCGAAACGTGGCCGTCGTCATCGGGTTCATCATGCTGATTTACCAGCTCGGGGGGGCCTCGGGCGCATGGGTGAGCGGCTACCTCCACGACCTCACGGGGAGCTACAAAATCGCTTTTTTTCTGGCGGGCTACCTTTGCCTTCAGGCGACCGTCATTTCCGCCTTCATCCAGGAAAAGAGAGGGCGTCCTTTCTCCGCTGGGGCCACGGCCGCCTAGCGGTCTCCGGTTTCCTGGCGCCGAGGCCGGGGTCCGGGCGGGGGAAAACGATTTCGCTTATCGTTCCGAGGGTCATGTGACGAGCGAAACCCCTTCTCGAGAACCTCTCTACTACGGCTGGATCATCGTTGCCGCCTGCTTTCTCATCGTCGGCGTCAGCGCCGTTGTCCGCAACTCCTTCGGCCTATTCTTCAAGCCCATTCTGGCCGAGTTCGGCCTGAGCCGGGCGGCCCTCTCGTTGCCGGTCTCCTTCTCGCTCTTGCTTTTCGGAATCGCCCAACCCATCGGGGGACATCTGGCAGGCCGCTACGGCGCGCGCGCCGTCATTGGCCTGGGCGCCCTCCTCACGGGGGCCGCCATCCTCGGCATGTCCCGGATCGAGTCCGTCTGGGGGATTTACCTTTTCTACGGTATCCTGCTCGCGGCGGGAGGCGCCGGGACCGGCTCCGCCGCCATCCTCTCCCTGGTCGCCAGCTGGTTTCGCCGGAGGAGTGGTTTCGCAATCTCCCTCGCCTACTCGGGGAGCAGCATCGGCCAGCTCGTGGGCCTTCCCCTCATTGCTTTTCTCCTGGGGGCGGTGGCCTGGCGGAGAGCGTTCCTGGCGGTGGGGGCGGTCTATCTGCTCATCACCCTCCCCATCTGCCTGGGGATGATCCGGAACCGACCCGGAGAGGACGGCGCCGATGCCACAGGAGAGGGCAGGCCCGGGACCGGAGAAAAGCGCCCCTATACCTACGGTCTTACCTGGCGGAAGGCGGTTTGGACGGCGCCCTTCCTTCTTCTTCTGGCAAGCTCAATTACCGCGGGATGCACCGTCATGGTCATGGCCGTGCACTGGGTCCCCTTTGCGACCGACGTAGGTTTCTCGGCCACCACCGCAGCGACCGCCTTCGCCGTGGGCTCCGGTTCGAGCCTGTTCTGCGTACTGCTCACCGGGTTCTTCTCGGACCGCATCGGCCGCAAGGTTCCCCTCGGCGCGGTGTACTTCCTCCGGGGTTTGGCCTTCCTGCTCTTCTTTTTGGTCAAGAACGATTTCACCCTGTGGGCCACCCCGGTTCTCGTCGGCTTCATTTGGTTCACGGGCGGGGCGCTCACCTCGGCCCTCACCGCGGACTTTTACGGCTCCCGCAGCGTGGGGGTCCTCTTCGGCCTCATGACCATGGTGTACCAGCTGGGGTCGGCCGTCGGCGTCTGGCTGGCGGGATTCATCCATGACGCGACGGGTAGCTACGATTCCGCCTTCTTCGTGACCATGCTCTTTTGCTTCCTGGCGGGAAGCTTGGTCTGGCTCGTGAACGAAAAGGAGGTGCGGGGCGGTCCCGCCGGCGGGGGCAGCGGCTAGGTCCGCGGTTTATCGTTTCCTTTCTTTTTTCTCCCCCAACCGGTCGATCCCTCTTCCGGCGAGGAGGGCGTCCTCCCCGAAGCGCTCCCGCACGGTGTCCACCCCCTGGGTGATGCTTCTTTCCTTGGCGAAGTCCCCATCCTCCAAGAGAGAGAGCTGGCCCTGCGCCTCGGCCAGCCCGGTGAGGTAGACCCCGAGAAGGCGGACCCTGCGACCTCCGGCGAGCTCCCCGAGGGCGCGCCGGAGAAGGCCCAGGGCGGTTTCGATGACGGGGCGGTCGAGCGCGGCGGCGGGGTCGAGGAGGGCGGCGCGGGTGTAGGCGGCGAAGTCGGCAAAACGGATCTTGAGGGTGACCCCCTTTGCCCGGAGGTCCGCCTTTCGGGTGCGCGAGGCGGCCCCCTCGGCGAGACGGGAGAGGACGGCCTCGAGCCGCACCGGGTCGTCCTCGTCGGCCTCGAAGGTGGTCTCTTTCCCCAGGCTCTTGGGACGGCGCTCCAGCGCGAGCTCGTCCGCGTCCTCTCCCTGCGCCTTGCGGTAGAGGTCCAGCCCGTGGCGCTTGAATTTTTTCTCGAGGACCTCCTCCGGCAGGCGGGCGAGGTCGCCTACCGTGCGGATCCCCATGGCGAGGAGGTGTCCCTGGGTGACCTTTCCGATGCCGGGGATGGCCCCGACGGAGAGGGGGGCGAGGAGGGCAGCCTCCATCCCCGGCAAGATGTGGAGGATGCCTGCGGGCTTGGCGAGCTCGGATGCTACCTTGGAGAGGAGCCGGTTCGAGGCCATCCCCACCGAGGCCGAGCAGCCCACCTCTTCTCCGATCCGTCCGCGAATCCGGGCCGCCGCCGCGACAGGGGGGCCGTGCAGGCGCTCCGTTCCGGTGAGGTCGAGGTAGGCCTCGTCCACCGAGACGACTTCCAGGATGGGGGAAAACTCCCGGAGCACCTTCATTACCCGGGCCGAGGCGGCCTGGTACTTTCCGTGGTTGGCGGGAATGTAGGTCCCGTTCGGGCAGAGGCGGCGGGCAGTCGCGACGGGCATGGCCGAGTGGACCCCGAATTTTCGGGCTTCGTAGGAAGCGGCCGAGACCACCCCCCGGCTTCCCACGCTGCCCCCCACAATGACGGGCTTCCCCGCGAGGGAGGGATCCGCCATCCGCTCCACCGCCACGAAGAAGGCGTCCATGTCCACGTGGGCGATGAGGCGGGGGTGTTGCTCTCCAAGAGAGCTTTCCGCTGGTGGAGCGACCATTCCGGCGGGTCTCCTCCGGGCGGCCTCAGTACTTTCGCAGCACCCCCACCACGACGCCCTGGATGCGCAGGTCATCTTCGTTGACGAGGATGGGCGACATCTGGGCGTTGGCGGGCTGAAGGCGGACCTGGCCCCCTTCGCGGTAGAAGCGCTTCAGGGTGGCGGCCTCGCCTCCCAGGAGGGCCACCACGGTCTCGCCGTTGCGCGCCTCCTGCCGCCCCTCGACGATGACGTAGTCGCCTTCCTGGATGTGATCTTCGATCATGGAGTCGCCCTTTACCTTGAGGACGTAGAGGTTGCTCTGCCCCGAGGACCAGGGAAGGGGGATGGTCTCGTTGTCCTCAACTGCCTCGAGGGGGACCCCCGCGGCGATGAGGCCCCTCAGGGGCAACTCGGCGGCGCCTCCCGCCGGCCCGCCCAGGGTGTCCGCGTCGGGGAGGAGCTCGATGGCGCGGCTGCGATTCCAGCTCCTTTTGATGAGTCCCTTCTGGGCCAGGTTCTGAAGGTGCTTGTGCACGGTGGCGGGGGAGGTGAGCCGAAAGTTCTGGCCGATCTCGACGATGCTCGGGGCGTAGCCGCGGGCGGCGATGAACTCCCGGATGTATTCATAAATTTGGCGCTGCCTTCGGGTCAGGTACATTGAAGCTGCCTCCTTTTTCTTTTTCTTGCTCTCAACCGATCGGAGCGGAACCCATGAACCAGGATGTTACGGTTTCGGTGTGGGCGGTGTTGGGGAACATAGGGATCATGCTCGCGCTTCCCATGCGGTAGCCCGCCTTGGCCAGCGCGCGCGCGTCGCGGGCGAAGGTGGCCGGATTGCACGAGACGTAGAGGATGCGCCGCGACGCTAGGGCGGTGACGAGGGGTATGGCCTCAAGCGCGCCGCGCCGGGGCGGGTCGAGCAAGACGGCCGCGGGCCGCTCTCCTTCGAGCGCATCGATGATCTCGCCGGGATCGGCCCGGCCCGCCTCCCGCCGGAGAAAGCGCACGTTCCCGAGGCCCGCCGCCCGGCGGTTCGCCTCGGCGTCGTAGAGGGCGTAGGGGTTGGCCTCCACCCCGGCCACCCGGGCGAAGAGGCGCGCGAGGGGGAGGGTGAAATTTCCGGCCCCGCAGTAGAGGTCTACCGCGGTGGCTCCGCCGGGCGGAGTGGCGTCCGCCGGGTCCGCCCCTTCCGGTGTGCGTGCCCAATTCACCGCCGCCTCCACCAGCGCCCGGTTCCCCGCCCGGTTGGGCTGGAGGAACGATTCGGGGGAGACCCGTAGGATCTCCTCCCGCCCGCCCTCTCCCGGAAGGGGAAGGGAGTAGGCGGCCGTCCAGGCCGGGGTTGCGGAGGGGGCGCGCTCCCCCGCGACGGCGAGAGGATGGCCCGCCTCCCGGCAATATGTGTCCCATTCCGCCCGGGTCCCGGAGGAAAGGGTGTCGGCCCTACGGTCCCGGCTTCCGGGGGGATGGAGGAAGATACCGGCCCCTTCATCGGGGCCTGGCCCGAGCGAGGTGATCTCGACCGCCTCGATCCCCCGCGCGGCGGACGCGCTCCCGAGCAGGCGGCGCACCCTGGCCAGGGCGCTCTCCACGGCGGGCTCGGCGAGGAGACAGTTTTCGACCGGGACCAGCCGCCGGCTTCCGGGGGCGAAGAACCCGATCTCCTTTCCCTTGACCTGGAAGCGCACCCGGGTCCGGTAGCCGAACCTGGTCGAGTCCGGGCCGGGCGCCTGGAGGGGAACGGGGAGATCCATCTTTCCGATGCGGGCGAGGGCGTCGAGGAAGATCCGCCGCCGGGCTTGGGCCTGGCCCTCGGGATTTATCTGCTGGAGGGGGCAGCCGCCGCACGCGGCCCAGTACGGGCAGGGCGGCTCGCGCCGCCAGGGGCTTGGCTCGAGTACCTCTGCCAACTCCCCCCGGAGGTACTTTCCCTTGTCGGCGAGAATCCGGAAGCGGACCACGTCCCCGGGCGCGGTCCACGGGATGAAGACCGCCCGGCCCTCCAGTCGGGCCACCCCCGCCCCGCCGGCCGCGATGCTCTCGACCCGCGCCGTCTCGAGGGATGCAGCGGCCCTGGCACGGGCGGCGTCCATTAGAGGAGAAGGGAGCATCTCCGAATCCTCACAAAAAACGAGAAAAAACGAGTTTCGCGAAAAAAAACCAATTAGAATACAAACAAATACCGAATGTTATTGTCAAGTGAACAACAATTTATTTAATTTCAATTAGTTATATCGGCAAGGCGGGGTTCTTTAGGTCCCGCCGGGTTACTTCCCCGCCAGTTCTTCCTGCGCCGCGTCGAGGGATTCCTTGAAGAGCGAGACGGCCTCCCCGATCTCCTCCTCGGTGATGATGAAGGGCGGGGCGATCAGGATGCGGTCCCCGTCGAGGGTGTCCGCGCCCCCCGTGGCGGGGTAGACGATGAGGCCCCGGCGGAAGGCCTCCGCCGCCACGCGCTCGGCGGCCATGCGGTTGCGCGGAAAGGGCTCCTTCGCAGTCGGGTCCCGGACGAGCTCCACTCCCGCGAACAGTCCTTTCCCCCGGATGTCTCCGACGAGGGGATGATCCCGGAGGGGGGCGAGGGCCTCGAAGAGCTTTTCCCCCATCCGGGCACAGCGCTCGATCAGGTTGTGCTTTTCGGTGTAGGCGAGGACTGCTGCCCCGATGGCGCAGGCGAGGGGATGCCCGGAGTAGGTGTGGCTGTGCACGAAGGAGCCCGATCCCCCGGTGATGGTCCGGTAGACGCGATCCGAAACGAGGAGCCCGCCCAGGGGGGCGTACCCGCTTCCAATTCCCTTTCCGGTCGCGATGAGGTCCGGCACCACTCCCCAGTGCTCGATCGCGAAGGGCTTCCCGGAGCGCCCCATCCCGGACATCACCTCGTCCGCGATGAAGAGGATGTCGTGCCGGTCGCAGATCTCGCGGATGATCGGGAAATACTCGGGCGGAGGGACGGCGGGCCCGAGCCCGGCGCCCACGAGCGGCTCGGCGATGAAGGCGGCGACCGAATCCGCCCCCGCCTCCCCGATGGCGCGCTCGAGGTCGGACGCGCACTCGACTTCGCATTCTGGATACGTTTTCTCGAAGGGGCAGCGGTAGCAATGGCACGGGGCGATGTGGGGGAAGGGCAGCAGCATGGGAAGAAAATTCCCCCGGCGGCGGACCTCCCCGGTGGCCGAGAGCGCACCGAGGGAGGCGCCGTGATAGCTCTGAAGGCGCGCGATGATCAGGTGCTTTCCCTCTTTCCCTCGCTCCAGGTGATACTGGCGGGCGAGCTTGATGGCGGACTCGACCGCCTCGGAGCCGCTCGTCAGGGGAAAGAGCCGATTCAGGTCCCCGGGTGCGAGGGCGGCCATGCGCCGGGCGAGCTCCTCCTGGGCGGGGTGGGTGAACTGGGAACCGTGGGCAAAGGAGAAGCGCTCCATCTGGGCTGCGGCCGCTTCGGCAATTTCCGCCACCCCGTGGCCGATACTCACCACGACCGGGCCGCCCGAAAAATCGATATAGCAATTTTCCTCGGCATCGTAGATGTGGATCCCTTCGCTCCGCCCGGCGACGGGGTAGGTCTTTTTCGGATTCCGGTAGAAGACTTGGCTCGGGGGGGAGGGAGGTTGCGGCATTTTCTGCTCCTTATTATGAAAACAGGCCGGGATTCGAAATTGAATGAGAAGATCTAAATCTACCCCTTGGGCCGGGCGCGCACAAACCGGTGCCCTCATTTTCTTGACAGGACAAAGCGGGGAACCTAAGCTTTTACCGTTTGAACTCTGAAACCCGTCCCGCACGGCTCCTCGCGGGGCCGCGCCTCCTAGGGAGAATTCCTATGGCCGCGATGTCGGCTGGCCACGCCGTGGCAGATGCGCTCGCCCGGCTCGGGGTTCGCCAGGTCTTCGGGATGGCGGGCTCGTGCATGCTCGAAATCCTGGACGGCATGCACGGAAGGGAAGACATTTATTTTCTCTCGGTGCGCCACGAGCAGGCCGCCGCCCTTATGGCTGACGCCTGGGGCCGGATCACCGGGCGGCCCGGGGTGTGCATGGCAACGAACGGCCCCGGCGCGACGAACCTTGTCACCGGGGTGGCGAACGCTTGGCAGGCGCAAAGCCCGGTCCTGGTCATCACCGGCGCCCCCATGATGCGAGACACCTTCCGGGACTCTGCGCAGGAGATCGATCAGATCGCCCTCTTCCGCCCGGTGGTGAAGTGGTCGATCCAGGTGCGGAGGCCTGAACGCGCGGCGGAGGCCGTCCGCGAGGCGTACGGGATCGCACTCTCGGGCGTTCCCGGGCCGGTGCACATCGACCTGCCGCGGGACGTGCTGAACGAGGAGGTTCTGCCCCCGAATTTTTCCGGGATGCCGGAGGGCCCGGCGGCCCGGCCCGCGCCCAGCCCGGAGGCGGTTCGCGAGGCGGCGCGCATTCTGAAAGAGGCTGAGCGGCCCCTCATCCTCGCGGGGGGCGGGGTTCTCTGGGCGGAAGCGGGTGGGGAGCTCATCGAACTCGCCGAGGCGCTCGGCGCCGCCGTGATGACCTCGACCGGGCGAGACGACGCCGCCCCGGCCTCCCATTCCCTCTGCCTCGGCTCGGTCGGACGTGGAACGATCCCCGAGGCGGCGGCCCTCTTCAAGCGGGCGGACGCCGTGTTCGCGGTGGGGACACGTCTCGCCCACACTACCACTTTTCTCAAGCCTGACTTCTTCGGGGCGGGGGCGATGCTCATCCACGCCGCCCTCGATGGGCGGAACATCGGGCGCGTGTATCCCGCCGCGGTCGGGATGGTGGCGGACGCGGGGATTGCCCTTCAGGCGCTACTTCGCGAACTCCGCCCCGGCGAGGCGGGCGGGCGGACGGGCTGGCGGAAGGAGATCGAGGAGGTCCGCACCGCTCAGGCGCGCCACCGGGAGGCGGCCGCGAACCGGAACGGCAAGCCCATCGACCCGCGGCGCGCGCACGCCGCCCTCGCCAAGGTGCTCCCGGCGGACGCCATCCTCACCACCGAGGCGGGAAGCTGTGCGGGCTATATCTACGAGCTACACACCTTTGGGCTGCCCCGCAGCTTTCTCGCCCCGCTCGACCTTTCCGCCATTGGGGTGGGCTATCCCCTCGGCCTCGGCGCCAAGGTCGCCGCGCCCGGGCGGACAGTCGTTACCCTGAGTGGGGACGGTGCCTTCCTCTGCAACGGCGCCGAGGTCGAGACCGCCGTTCGCGAGAGGATTCATACTGTCTGCATCATCCTGAATAATTTCAATTACGGCTCCGAACGCGCCTACCAGGCGCACTTCTACGGGGGCCGCTACATCGGGGACCGGATTGGAAACCCTGCCTTCGACGCCTACGCGCGCGCCTTCGGGGCGGTAGGGTACCGGGTGACCGAGCCTGCCGACCTGGAGGACGCTTTCGCCGAGGCTCTTCGCCAGGACGCCTCCGTCCTGGTGGACGTTCTCTGCGACCCGGACGTTTTCCCCGTCCCCCGGCGCAAGGACGCGGTGCGGAAGGGCAGGTAATATTTTTCCACGGCCAACGCGATAAGACAGGGTCTCCTCATTCTCAAAATCTTTCACTTCTTAACGATCCAAGCGCCGCCGGAGCAGGTCTTCGAGGCTATCACCACCCAGGAGGGGCTTCAGAGCTGGTGAACGGACGACACCGTCGCCGAGCCTCGCGTGGGGAGCGTGGCCGAGTTTGGCTTCTACAACCGTGCCGTTGTTTTCCGCATGAAGGTGGAGGCGTTCGAGCCCGCGAAGCGCGCCCGCTGGAGTTGCATCGGGGGCCCGGAGAAGTGGATCGAGGCCGAGATTATCTTCGCCTTGGCCACGGCCGAGGGGGAAAACAGGGGGTGCAACACCACCTGGGCCACCTGATGTTCCATCTGAAACAATACGCCGAGGGCGAGGCGCCGGGCCCCTTTTTCAAGAACCCGTGAACGCCGTCCCCGGCAGATGAAGGGGTTCGGTGCATATGCCCATCGGCAGCGGTCCGGGGGGCATTTTTGTTGAGAAGGACCCGCTTCCCTTAGAATGGTTGAGGTCAATTCGGTTTTTCCAACAAATGGGCGGGCGGGGGCGATGGACTTATTGGGCGAGTGGGACTTTCTCTACGGGTGGTGGTGGAAGCCATTCATTGCTCCCCTCCTCGGCCTGCTTTGGGCCCTTGCCATCATCGCGGCGGGCGGAGCGGTCTACTACCTCGTGGCGGGGCGCACCACCATCACCCGGTACCGCCAGTTGTTCTACACGGAGGACGAGGCCGGCCCCGAGATTCCCTCCAGCGAAGAAGAGATCGACGCCCTCCTCGCGGAACACTACCTGGAGGTATCCGAGGAGGAGATCTTGGAGATGGAGGGGATACTCGAAGCGGTGATCCGAGAGGACGTTCACCCCGACATGGCGAAAGAGATCGAACGGCGCGGCATCCCGGTCCGGATGATGGCGCTGCCCCCGGCGCGGACGGTGAAGGAGGTGGGCGCGGTCCCCCTCGCGGTGTGGATCCCGAAGATGAACGCGGTCGAGATCTACGGTGGCCCCATGAAGCAGCACTGCGGGGGAGACGCCCGCGCCTACCGCGGATACATGGGGGAGATGCTCCTCCATGAGATGGCCCACGCCCTCGGGTTGGACGAACCCAAGATCAAGGACTTCGGTGTGTGAGTTCTTTTCATTCTAGTTTCACTCATCAAAGATCGCGCCCACCATCGAGGAAGTAAAACCGCCCCCTGGGAATCCGGGGGGCGGTTTTACTTTTAGGTGAAGCGGCCTCTGGGCACCCTCCCCGCCCGCCTGATATGATTCGCCCCGCGTGGAAGCCATCGAGAAATTTCAAAACGAATCGAACCGGACAATCTGAGCCCGCACCGGGCGGGGAGCATAAAGAGATGGGGAAAGCGATGTTCGGGGCAGGGTGCTTTTGGGGTGTCGAGGCGGCCTTCCGGAAGGTGAGGGGGGTGAGGGAGACGGCAGTCGGATACTCGGGCGGCTCGGCCGAGAATCCGAGCTACCAAGAAGTCTGCACCGGCCGGACCGGACACGCCGAGGCGGTGGAGGTGGCGTTCGATCCGGGGGAAGTCTCCTACACCCGGATTTCCCATATAGATTTGCGATTTCCACGCCCCTCAAGATTATTACGGTTTATAATTCAATCAGTTAATCCTTCCTCTCGCCCGCTGATGGAGAACACCCGGTGGGTGAAGCCGCGAAGAGCCCTCTGAGAGTCC
>CAZUHN010000228.1:0-11125 GCA_964620535.1 uncultured Nitrospinaceae bacterium
CAAAGGCTGCCCTCGCAGAAGAATGTGATTTCTAATGGGGAGAAATCGTCCGCGCCGGCGGAGCCTCCTCCGGAGGCTGCCGCCGCGGCCCCTTCCCTCCCGGCGAAGGCGGTGAACCAGAGCGCCCTGCCGGCGGCAAACGGCGCCCCGCCGCCGGCCCAAGCTCCTCCTTTGGCAGAGGGGACATCGCGGATGGAAAAGGCGATAATCACCGTAAATACAAATGTTTCCGAAAAAAACTCGCTGCCGAAAGTGACGATCTCCCGGCCCGGTGCGGAGGGTGCCGGCTCCCGGAATGGGGGGCGGGGCGAGCCGGAAAACAGCCCGGCAGATGACCGGCCTGCTCCGAACGCCCCGCCGGAGATAGCGGTGGCCAAGGCGGCTCCCCCGGAGGGTGGGGATTCCGCCAATTCGGACGCGGCGCCCGAAATCCGCGAGCCCCTGATCGGGGTAAGCAACGGCGAAGGGCCGCTGACGCTGAAAATTTCCGCGGTCGAAGATACCTGGCTTCGCGTAGTGGTCGATGGCGGGGAAAGGTTCGAGTTCCTGCTCGAAACCGGCAAAGATATCGTTTGGAAGGGTAACCGCGAGTTCATGCTCGCGGTGGGCAACGTCTTCGGGACGAGGGTATTCCTGAACGGAGCGAGTGTTCCGCTGCCGAGCCCTTCAACGAACGTGCTCCACGAGTTTGTGGTGACGGAAAAATATCTCAACTGAGCCTGTCACACTTTTTTCTTGGAAGCCGGAGCACGGCCCCGTCCGCGGGGTGCTCCCCGCTTCTGCGATTCCCCTTCGGCCAGTCGCATGGATTTTGACCCTCGCTCCCTGATTCCGGAGCCGGAAGAGTGGAGCCGGATCCGATTGCGCGGGGCCGACGAGGCCTCCCGCGCCTGGTGGCTGGCGCGCCTCGCGCGCGCGTGCCAGCGCCCCTTGGTGGTGCTCGAGGCCGACCACCGCCAGCTTCGCTTCGTTGAGACAAACCTGCGGTACTTTTTGAACTCCGGGGGCGGGGAAGACTTCCCCATCTTCACTTTTCCCGCCTGGGATGTGTATTCCTACGCTCGCCTTTCACCGTCCAGCGAGGTTATGGGCGAGCGGATGGCCGCCCTCGATGCGCTTTTGCGCCAGGAGGCGTGCATTGTTCTGACCACTCCGGACGCCCTGGCTGGAAGACTCCCCCCCCTCTCTCGCCTGGGAGAGCGCACCTTCACCTTGCGCGAGGGTGAGCCGCTCGAGCGGGAGGGATTCCTGACCGTCTTGGAGAATTTGATGTACCAGCGGCGCTCGGTGGTGGAATCCCCGGGCGAGTACGCCGTACGGGGCGGCATCGTGGATTTTTTCTCCCCCCAGGAAAATCACCCGTTTCGGCTCGATCAGAGGGGAGATGAGATCGACTCCCTGCGCGCTTTTCACCCCCAGACCCAGCGCACCCTACACACCCATGCCGAGGCGCGCGTTTTTCCGGCGCGCGAGGTGATCCTCAACGAGGAGGAGCGGCGGAGGGGGGCGGCGGAGCTCCGGGAGCGGGCGGCCGATGAACCGGACCTCTCCCGTCGCGTCGAGCGCCTGCTCGACCAACTCGAAGGGTACAGGCACTTCGCCGGGATGGAGGGGCTGTCCCCTTTGTTCTACGCGGGCATGGATACCTTTTTCGACGCCGTGCCGGCCGAGGCCGTCTGGGTGGTGGACGGGTCCGAAGCCGTCTCCGCCCGGAGCCGAGACTATTGGAGCGAACTGGAAGAGGAGGCCTCCCTCGCAGCCGAGCGGGGCCTCATCGGTTTCCCCCCCGAGCGCATGTGGATGCCGCCCGGCGAGATCGAAGCGGGCCTCTCGCTCTGGCCCCGGCTCGAGCTCGACCCCCTCGGCTTGGACGATGCGCCCGGCCGGGAGGAGCCCGCCCTCGCCGCCGAGCGCCTCAATCCCATCCGGGGGCGCATCGGTGCCTTCGTCGAGCAGCTTTTGGCCTGGCTGAAAGCGGGCGAGGCGGTCTCCATCGTGGCCGAGGACCGGACCGAGACCCTCCGAATCCAGGCCATGCTGCGCGAGCGCGAGCTGGGCGTTTCGCTTCAGCCCGCGGGCGCCTCGCGCATGGACTCGCCCGAGGGGGCGGCCCTCTTTGAGGGGCGCCTCACCGCGAGCTTCCGTCTTCCCGCCGAGAAGCGGGTCTTCTTCCGGGTGGCGGATCTTTTTGTCTCCTCCCTGGGTCGTCAGCGGCGGCGGGCGGGTAGTAGCCGGCCGGGGGCGGGCCTGGGCGAACTCAAAGAGGGCGACCTGCTTGTTCACGCGGACCACGGCATCGGCCGCTTCCTCGGGGCACGGATCCTCGATCACGCCGAGGGCGAGGATGAGTTTCTCACCATTTCCTATGCTGAAGGGGACAAGCTCTACGTCCCGATGGAGGACATCGACCGGGTGCACGTCTACCGGGGGGCCGGGGGGCGGCCCATCCTCGATAAGCTGGGCGGGGCGAGCTGGGCGAAGACCAAGCGCGGCGTCAATAAGGTCCTGGGCTCCATCGCGCGCGACTTGGTGAAACTTTATTCCGAAAGGGGAATGGCCCAGGGCTACTCCTTCGAGGCAGACGGCGCCTGGGACCGCGAGGTCGCCGCCGGCTTCGAGTACGAGGAAACACCCGATCAGGATCAGGCCATCCGGGATGTCCTGGCGGACATGGGCCGGCCCCGGCCCATGGACCGACTGGTCTGCGGGGACGTGGGCTACGGAAAAACCGAGGTAGCTCTGCGGGCCGCCGCCCGGGCGGTATCGGCGGGAAAGCAGGTGGCCCTCGTGATTCCGACCACCCTTCTCGCGCACCAGCACGAGGAGACCTTCAAAGCCCGGTTTCGATCCTTTCCAGTGCGGGTCGAGATGCTCTCGCGCTTCCGGAGCCGAGGGGAGCAAAAGGAGGTGGTGGCTGGCATCTGCTCGGGCGATGTGGACATCGTCATCGGCACCCACCGGCTCCTGCAAAATGATATCGCCTTCAAGGACCTCGGCCTGCTCATTATCGATGAGGAGCATCGCTTCGGGGTGGCTCACAAGGAAAAGTTCAAGAAGCTGCGGGTGGACGTGGACGTTCTCACCCTCACGGCCACCCCCATTCCGCGGACCCTGCAGCTCTCGCTCTCCGGGGTGCGCGACCTGAGCGTCATCGAGACGCCGCCGCGCCACCGCCTCGCGCCGCGGACCTACATTTCCCGGTTTTCCGAAAAAATTATCCGTGACGCCGTCACTCGCGAGATCGACCGGGGCGGGCAGGTGTTCTTCGTCCACAACCGGGTGCGGAGCATTCCCGCGATGGCCCGCTTCCTTCGCCGCCTGGTGCCGGAGGCGCGCCTCCTCGTCGCCCACGGGCAGATGCGCGAGCGCGAGCTCGAGGCCGTGATGGAGGAGTTTGTCTCCCGGAAGGGGGACATCCTCCTTTGCACCACCATCATCGAGAGCGGACTCGATATCCCGTCGGTGAACACCATTCTGATCAACCGGGCCGACGCCTTCGGCATGGCCCAGCTCTACCAGCTGCGCGGCCGCGTAGGGCGGGACCGGTTCCAGGCCCACGCCTACCTTCTCGTTCAGGGCGCCAGGAGCATGACCCGGGAGGCCCGCGAGCGACTCCAGGCCATCGAGGAGCTGAGCGAGTTGGGCGGGGGCTTCAAGCTCGCGGCCCGGGATCTGGAGATCCGCGGCGCGGGAAACCTCATGGGGCACCGCCAGTCGGGCAACATCGGGGCGGTGGGGTTCGAGATGTACTGCCAGCTGCTCGAGCAGACGATTCAGAAAGTGAGGGGCGGCGAGGCCGAACGGCGCGAGCCGGAGATCACCGCCCCGGTCTCGGGCGCCGTGCCGACGGCGTGGGTGCCCGCCCAGAGCGAGCGTCTGGAGATTTACCGGCAGGTGGCCGCGGCGGTCTCGCCCGAGGAGATTCACGAGATCGAGCGCGGTCTGGTCGATAAGTTCGGTCCCTTGCCGCCGCGCGCGTGCCGCCTCCTCATGTTGGCTGAGCTCCGCGTCCGGTGCCGGCGGTGCGGGGCGAAATTGCTTCAGATTCGGGGAAAGGAGGCTTTCTTCGAGTCCTTTCCGGGCGATTACAAACTCTCGGCCACTTTCCTCGACACGCCGGGCATGGTGTTCATCGGATCGCATTCGTTCCGGTATTCGATAACGGGTGTTTGGGAAGAAGACTTCCCCCGTCTCGTTCACCTTCTCGCCGCGTTCGAGGCCTGCGTGCCCGAGGACGGAGAGGGCCCCGAAGAGGAGGCGATGGTTTCCGCGCTTCGCGGGAAAGAGGATCCGGCATGAGGCACGGGCGGATCTCCATCGGAGGGGCGGCGGTCTGCCTCCTCCTTCTCGGGTGTGACGCCGCCCCAGATGCGCGCCAGGAGAGCGGGCCGAGGGCGGTCATCGCCGAGGTGAACGGCGAGCCCATCCGCATGGAGGACCTTCGGGCGTCCTTGCTGGCGGAAGGAAGCTCCAAGTCCCTTCCCGCAATCGACGAGAAAGTGCTCAGTGCCCTCGTCGATCAATTCATCGAGCGCCGCCTCATCCTTCAGCAGTCCAGGGCGTTGTTGGACTTCGTTGACGACGCCCAGGTGCGCGAGTATGTTGATTCTATTGATCAAGCATACACACCCCCGGGCCTTGAGGTGGTTCTTCGGAATGAAGGGATTCGTATCGAGAAATGGCGTCAGGCGGTCCGCGAAACGCTCGAATACGAAAAACTCCTCCTCCAGGAAGTCTATTCGAAGGTAGTCGTCTCGGAGCAGGAGATCCAAGAAGCGTACCGGAAAAATCCCGGACGGTACCGAGTGAAAAGGCGCTGGCGCGTGCGGCAGATTGTTGTGACGACAAAGGAAGGGGCCCAGAAGTTGCGAAGGCTCATTGTGAACGGGATGCCCTTCTCCCATCTCGCCCGGGAAAAATCCCTGGGCCCGGCGAGTGCGCAAGGCGGAGAAATGGGGTTTTTCGAAGAAGGGCAATTGCCCGAAAGCGTCGAGAGGGTCATCAAGCGGCTCGGGGAGGACGAGGTGAGCAACGTGGTCCGAACTTCCTTCGGCTTCCATCTTTTCCAGGTCACCGAGAGGAGGTCGGCAGGCCTCCAGCCCCTCGATTTGGTTCGTGAAAAAGTCGGGCGGGAGCTTTCGGAAATCAAGGGCCGGCAGCGCTACGAAAAGTGGATCGGATTATTGAAGAAAGATGCCGCCATCCAATATTTCAGGAAGAACTGGGAAAATGCGGAAACGGGCTAAGGTGCTTTTGACGGTTTTCGCTCTCGTGGTTTTCATGGCGACACCGGCACCGGCGGAGCAGGCGCCCATCACCATTGAGCGAATCGTCGCCAAGATTAATCAGGAAATCATCACCCTCAGCACCCTTCAGGACTTCGTCTTCGAAGAAGTAAAAAATCTCCGTAATAAACACAAGGGCGAGGAACTTAAGCGGCAAATTCACGATATCGAGCTGCGCGCGCTCGATTTGTTGATCGAGCGCCTGCTGATACTCCAGCGCGCGAAAGCCCTGAAGCTCAAGATCGAGGACAAGGATTTGGAGTCGGCCATCGAACTGGTCATGGCGCGGAACAGGCTCAACGCCCAAACCTTCCGGCGGTTCCTGAAAGTCCGGGGGACCACCCTGGAAGAGTACCGGAAACGGATGCGCGAGCAGATTCTGTTGCGCCGGACCGAATCCATCGAGGTGGACATCCGGGTGACGGTGAGCGGGGAAGAGATCGCAGGATTCTATAATAATCACACAGAGGATTACCGGAAAGGAGAGGCGAGAAAGGTCCAGCAGCTCTTTTTCCCGGTCAAAGCGAGGTCGCTTCCCGGGGAGGTCGAAGCCCAACGGAAAAAGGCGGAGGAGGCCCATCGCGCGTCGTTGCAAGAGGGCAATGACTTCGGCGAGCTGGCGAAAAGGATTTCAGAGGGGCCCGCCGCGCAGCGGGGCGGCGTGCTCGGGTTCGTGAAGAAGGGGGAGGTTTTCCCCGAGTTCGAGAAAGCCCTTTTCGCGCTTGCCAGCGGGAAGGTGTCCAAGCCGGTGAAAACGCGCGTGGGCTTTCACGTCATCCGGTTCATGGAGGTCAAACTCGGAAAATTGATACCCCTCGAAGAGGTTTCTCCCAAAATCCGAGCGCAGCTGTTCAAGGAAAAGCGGGCCAAGCGCCGGCACGAGTGGATCGCCAACCTCAAGCGCTCCGCATTTTTCGAGGTGAACTACACGCCCAATGGTTCCGCCGGCCGGCCAGCGGCTGCGAACCGCGGCGAGTTGGCCAATCTTTTCCGGAACGTTCGAGATCAGGTCACCCTCCGTCTGGTGGGCGTCGAGCTTTTGAAGCCGGCCGAGTTCCTCGGGAAGGAGAGTCTTTTTTGGTCCTACGGGGCGAAACGGGATGACCCCCGCTGGGAGTCGAAGAGGCTCGAGGTGAACGATAATAACCGCCTGGTCCCTGACGCTTTGAACGCCCTGCCGGTGGGGAATCGAGAAATCGTCAGCCCCGATCCGGCCGCGAACATTTTCCTTTACGAGTACAACTACCTCCTGCCCAACCGGTACCTGGGGAGCCTGAGTCTCGCAAATGTCATCAAGGCGTACTCCCAGTATCCGAAGAAGAAGCGTTTTTCGTTCTTCACCGAGTCGAAGAGAGCCCGCTTCGAATTTGAGATCCGCACTGAGAAGACGCGCAGTATCCTGGTGGACACCCACGGAATCTCCCAATAAAGGATTTGCCCAGCGTGCGGCTTGACGTTTTTTTGAGTCTCGCCCGGCTCGTGAAGCGGCGCTCGGCCGCCAAGGCGCTGGCCGACGGGGGAGGTGTCCTCGTCGGCGGGGCATCCGCCAAGGCGGGCCGTACCGTCCGGGTGGGCGATGAGGTGGTTTTGCGACTGGGGGAAAAGGAACTCACCGTCCGCGTGGCGGGGGTGGCGGAGCGGAATCTTTCCCGTGCCGAAGCCCGGGAACTCTACGAGGTGATCGCGGAAAAGAGGCGGGATCCCTCCCCGGTAGATCCCGAATTCGGGGAGGAAATCGACTTTCTGAGCCGCCGGTGAGATTTCCCCTTGCCCCGCCGGGGGTTAAGCTGATAGATTTCGAACTAGGCTGACCCACTGGGTGGTGGCGGCCGGATCACCGCAATCGAGTACGGTCATCCACCTTTAATGCCGTTCTGAGAGACGGCCAAGGAGGAAGCCGCCATGAGCGTCTCCGTTCAATTTCGCCATCCGAGTGTTCCCCGTCTTTGCCCATTCCTCGGGAGTGGGTTTTTTTTCGCTCGCACTTCTGCCACCCCGCCCGGGGGAGGGGGTGGACGTGGAACGTGAGGAGATGGGGGGGGATCAGCTGCGGCGCACCCTCCGCCGGCTGGCACACGAGATCATCGAGGACGCTGCCGACCTCCGCGCGCTGGTCCTGGTCGGACTGCGCAGCCGGGGGGTTCCCTTGGCCGAGCGGCTGACGGCCCACATCCAGGCGCTCGAGGAAATTCGCCCCCTCGTGGGGGCCCTCGACGTCACTCTGTACCGGGACGACCTGGACCGGGGCGGGAGCCGGAACAAGATCCAAAAGACGAACCTGCCCTTCACCTGCGAGAGCAGGGAGGTCGTCTTGGTGGACGATGTCCTCTACACGGGCCGGACCGTCCGCGCCGCCCTCACGGCACTGGTGGCCTTCGGCCGCCCCCGCCGGGTCCGCCTCGCCGTCCTGGTGGACCGGGGCGGACGCGAACTTCCCGTCCGAGCGGACTTCATCGGGCGGAACGTCACCGCCCGGTCGGGGGAGGAGGTGCGGGTCCTCCTCGAGGAGGCGGACGGGCGGGAGGCCGTTCTCCTCCAGATCGAGACTGCGCCCGAGCACAATGGAAAAGAAAGGCAGCCGAACATCGGTTCCTCCACCGCCCCATGAAACAAGAGGAGCACCCATGGAAACCGACCCCTTGAAGCGGAAGGATCTCCTCTCCATCCGGGAGCTCTCGGCCGCGGAGATTCTCTTTCTCCTCGACCAGATGGAAACTTTTCGTGAGATCAACGAGCGCAACATCAAGAAGGTGCCCACCCTCCGCGGGAAGACCATCGTGAATCTCTTTTTCGAGCCGAGCACTCGGACGCGCACCTCCTTCGAGATCGCGGGAAAGCGCCTCTCGGCCGACGTCATCAACATCTCGACCTCGGTCAGTGCCACCGAAAAAGGGGAAACCCTCCGGGACACGGGCCGGAACATCGCGGCCATGGCCACCGACGTCCTCGTCGTGCGCCACTCCGCCTCTGGCGCCCCGGCCTATCTCGCGCGCGAGCTGGACTGCGCCGTGGTGAACGCCGGGGACGGCTGCCACGAGCACCCCACCCAGGCCCTCCTCGACATCTACACCATCCGAGAGCACAAGCGCCGGATCGAGGGGCTGAACGTTGCCATCGTGGGGGACATCGCCCACAGCCGGGTGGCCCGCTCGGACATCTTCGGACTCCACAAGCTGGGGGCGAACGTTCTGCTCTGCGCCCCTTCCACCATGCTCCCGGCTGAGGCCGCCTGCCTGGGGGCGGAAATCACCAACGACATCGACGAGGCCATGGGGTGGGCCGACGTTCTCATCGCGCTCCGCATCCAGATCGAGCGCGGGGCGGGGGGTGCCTTCCCGAGTGAGCGCGAGTACGCCGCCACCTACGGCATCACGCGCAAGCGCCTGTGCGCCGCTAAGCGCGACCTCCTCATCATGCATCCGGGACCCATCAACCGGGGTGTGGAGATGGCCCCCGACGTGGCGGACGGACCCTTTTCGGTCATCCTCGAGCAGGTGGAGTACAGCGTCGCCTGCCGGATGGCCATCCTGTATCTGCTGGCGGGGCGGACGGCCGAGGACGGGGAGTCCACCCCGGCGGGCGGAAAGCGGGCCGGGAAGTCCAAGAGGGGGGCGGAAGATGCCGTTGCTTGTTAAAGGCGGAAGGCTCATCGACCCGTCGGATCGGACCGACGAGCGACTCGACCTCCTCATCCAGGAGGGGCGGATCGCCCGACGCGCGCCTGAGATCGTCCCCCGGCCCGGGGACGAGGTGCTGGACGCCGGGGGGCTCGTCGTGGTCCCCGGCCTCATCGACATGCACGTCCACCTCCGCGAGCCGGGCGAGGAGTACAAGGAGGATATCGAGAGCGGGACTCGTGCCGCCGCCGCGGGCGGGTTCACCGCGGTGGCCTGCATGGCGAACACCGACCCGGTGAACGACCACATCTCAGTCACCGAGGGCATCCTCAAGCGCGCGCGAGAGGCGGGCGCCTGCCGCGTTTTCCCGATCGGGGCGGTCTCGCACGGCCTCAAGGGGGAGGGCATCACCGAAATGGCCGAGCAGAAGGCGGGCGGGGCGGTTGCCTTCAGCGACGACGGGGTGCCGGTGCGCACATCGGCCCTCATGCGCACCGCGCTTGAGTACGCCGGGATGCTGGGGGTTCCCATCCTGGACCACGCCGAGGAAGATTCCCTCACCCGGGGAAAGGTGATGCACGAGGGGACGGTCTCCACCCTGCACGGCCTGGCGGGAAACCCCGCCGCGGCCGAGGACATCTGGGTTTACCGGGACATCCGCCTCGCCGAACTGACCGGAGCGCACGTCCACATCCTCCACCTCTCCTCGCGTGGAGCGGTCGAGCACGTCCGGGCGGCGAAGGCGCGCGGGGTGCGCGTCTCGGCCGAGGTCACCCCGCACCACATCGCCCTCACCCATGAGGCCCTCACCGGCTTCGACGCCGCCGCCAAGATGGCCCCGCCCGTACGGGAGGAGGCGGATCGCCAGGCCCTCCTCGAAGGGCTGGCGGACGGCACCATCGAGGTGCTCGCCACCGACCACGCCCCCCACTACGAGGCCGAGCTCCAGGTCGAGCTCGACGCCGTCCCCTTCGGCATCATCGGGCTCGAGACGGCGGTTTCCCTCGTCCTGGACCGCTTGGTGGGCGGCGGGGTGCTCACCCTGCCCGAGGCCATATCGAAGCTCACCGCCGGGCCAGCCAAGGTGCTGAACCTTCCCCACGGCACCCTCGCCGAGGGCGCGGCGGGGGACGTCACCCTCCTGGACCTCGGGCGCGAGGTCACGGTTGACCCCGATACCTTCGAGAGCCGGGGGCGGAACACCCCCTTCGCCGGCTGGACCCTGAAGGGTTGCGCGGTCGCGGCCATCGTCGCGGGCGAGATCAGGATGAATCGGATCGCCGGGGAGGTCCCGGCGTGAGCTCTTTTGCGGGCCGCCCGCTCCGGCCTGCCCTCCTCGCCCTGGAAGACGGTAGAACTTTCCAGGGGAGATCCTTCGGCGCCGAGGCGGACGCCGCGGGCGAACTCGTCTTTAACACCGCCATGACGGGCTACCAGGAGATCCTGACCGACCCCTCCTACCGGGGGCAGATGGTCATCATGACCTATCCCCACATCGGGAACTACGGGATCATCGAGGGGGAGGACGAGTCGCGCCGCCCCTGGGTGGAGGCCTTTATCGTGAAGGAGGTCTCCCGGCGGCCGAGCAACTTCCGGGCGGGAAAAGACCTCGCGGCGTTTTTGCGGGAAAAAAACATCCCCGGGATTGAGGGCATCGACACCCGGGCCCTCACCCGGCACATCCGCGAGCGAGGGGCCCTCAAGGCCGTCCTCTCGTCAACCGACCTCGACGAGAAGCGCATGATCCGGAGGGCGAAGGAAAGCCCCGACCTGGACGGGCGCGACCTCGTTCGGGACGTCACCTGCGCGAGTGCTTTCACAGCCGGGGAAAAGGGCGGCCGTCCCCTCTGCGTGGCCTACGATTTGGGAGGGAAGAACCGCATTTTCGAGCTTCTCGCCCAATGTTTCGACGTCGAGGTCGTCCCGGCCGCCGAGAGCGCTGAGGCCGTTTTGTCCCGAAAGCCCGCCGCCGTTTTCCTCTCGAACGGCCCCGGGGACCCGGCGGCTCTCTCCGGCATCATCGGGAACGTCAAAAAGATCTTGGGGAAGGTGCCGGTGGTCGGCATCTGCCTGGGCCACCAAATCCTCGGCCAGGCATTAGGGGGCAAGACGTTTAAACTGAAATTCGGCCACCACGGGGCGAACCACCCCGTCATGGATCTGAATACCCGGAAGGTGGACATCACCTCCCAGAACCACTCCTTCGCCGTGGACCCAGAGAGC
>CAZUHN010000229.1:0-5778 GCA_964620535.1 uncultured Nitrospinaceae bacterium
GCCGAGCTCGGGATCTACCCGGCAGTGGACCCCCTCGACTCGACGAGCCGGATTCTCGATCCGCGCGTCATCGGCGAGGAGCATTATGCAGTCGCCCGTGGGGTGCAGCTGGTGCTTCAGCGCTACAAGGAGCTTCAGGACGTAATCGCCATCCTCGGGATGGACGAGCTTTCCGAGGACGACAAGGTGACGGTGGCGCGGGCGCGCAAGATCCAGCGCTTTCTGTGCCAACCCTTCCACGTCGCCGAACCGTTCACGGGGACGCCGGGCGTCTACGTACACCTCGAGGAAATCATCAACGACTTCAACGAGGTCACCGAGGGAAATGTGGATCACCTTCCCGAGCAGGCTTTCTACATGGTGGGGAATCTCGATTCGGTCAAGGAGAAGGCCAAATCTCTCGGGGTCGAGGTATAGCCCGTGACCGAGGGGAAAATCACCTTGGAGGTCGTCACCCCGGAGCAGCGGCTCGTCTCGACCCGGGTGGACGAGGTGACCGGGCCGGGCTTCAACGGGGAGTTCGGCGTTCTGCCGCGCCACACGCCCTATCTTTGCCAGCTCGACATCGGTGTGCTCTCCTACCGGGTCGGGAGCGGACGCTACTTCTTGTCGATCATCGATGGCTATGCGGATGTGGGGCCGGAAAAAGTGACCATTCTGGCCGAAATGGCCGAGGCCGCCGAGGGCATCGATGCCGAAAGGGCCAAGGCGGCCCGGGGCCGCGCCTTGGAGCGGATGCGGGGCGAAGGCGCTGAGGATTCCCTCGATTTCGAACGCGCCGAGATCAGCCTCAAGCGCGCCCTGACCCGGCTCTCCGTCGCCCGGCAGAGCGGGGTGGACAGAGACCAGCCGTAATATTTCACTCGGTCGTTCAGCGCTCCGGCGCTATGGGTCCCCGAAGATCGCGGTTCACCGTGGTCGCTTTGCGCCCTCTCCCGCCGGGAGGGGGGTTTTTCATCTCCGTCCTTTGGCCTGAACAACGGGTTCGGATTCAAGAGCGCGCGCCCTTCCCGAAACATTCTGTTCCCATGCGTTGATAGTCCGCAGATACGAGTCCTTTTCCTATTTTATCGCGGTTTCCCCCATCGGTGGCACTTTCCTCCCCAGAGCCTGCGGGGAATCCCGAGAGGGGGTTTGGGTGTTTACCCTAAAAGGTCTGCCGGCTGGAGCTGCGGTTGAGACGGCGCGCTCCCTTTCGCGGTTTTTTGCCGCAGGTCCCGAATTTGTTGGAACATGGGTTTTTCGCTGGTTTCTGAAGGTCTTGGTCGGGAGGAAGTGGCAATGGAAAGGGCTCGAATCATTACGATTTTACTCATCGCCCTCTCGCATCCGGCCCCCGCCTTTCCGGTGGGAGGCTGAGACGGGGGCGATTCAGCCATCTCGATTTACGGTAATTACGCACCCTCCGCCTATGACGAAGGGCGAAAGCTCGTTCGCTTGGGTAATTGGAAGGGGGCCATCGCACAATTCCAACAAGCCGTAGCGGATGATTCGCAGGATCACAAGGCCTACAACATCCTCGGTTATTCTCTTTGCTAGGCCGGCCGGTACGAAGAGGCCATCGGGGCGTACAACCGCTTCCTTTCCTTGAGGCCGGACTTCGCCGAGGCCCTCGAGTACCGGGGAGAAGCATTCCTGAAGACGGGAAATCGGAAGGTGGCGAGGAATGACTACAATTCCCTTCTGCCTGGGCCACACCTGAAGTCTGCAAGCAGATTGGCATCTCCGAGCAGATCTACTACCGCTGGCGCAGGGAGTATGGAGATCTTCGTCTGGATCAAGCCAAGCGGCTCAAGCCACCGGCTCCCGAGGCGATAGAGCCACCTCCTCTAGGTTTCGCCTTCCGGAGGAGGTGGCCGCAGGACTAACATAAGAGGTGGTACCACTATCGGGGGTAGGTCAAAACCCAAGAAAATATATTATTTTTCCCCTCACCCCACCGGCCGGAGGTGCACCCACCGGCGCTCCTTCACCTCGTACCCCCATTCCATCCGCCCTTCGGAGGTCCCCGGGGGGAGGCCGTCGAAGGGTTCCTCGCAGGGCTCGCGCTGTACGCGGTAGTAGACGACGAAGTGGGGGGAGAACCGAGGGGAGACGCGCTTCTCCCGCAGGGCGAGAACGCAGAGGCGGCGGCGGGCGTTTCCGTTTTCCTTCGCCAAGAGGGCGCCGCCCATCCCCGCTCCGAACCAGCGGCCGGCGTCTCCGCCGAACCGCTCGCGCACATCCTTGGCGTGGTCGGGGAGATAAAATCCTTCGAGCAGATAGGGCCAGTTCTCCCACCTCGCCACGTCCTGAAATCGCGCTAGCGCCTGGAGGAGCCCCCGGGCGCCCGGAATCTGGGGTTCGCCCAAAGGAAACGCGCCGCAGCCCGATAGCAGGGGGGCCGCGAGGAGGGCCAACGCCAAGCGGCGGCCGAAGGGCGCGCGCGCGGCGGTCAGTCCTCGGTGTTCTTTTTCTTGCGGTAGGGTTTGTGGCATTTCTTGCAAGTCCCGGCGAGAAGAACAAAAGCGCTCATCGTGGACGCCTGATCGCCGGAGGCCGCGGTTTCTCCGAGCTTTTTCGCTGCGGTCACGGCGTTTTGCGCCAGTTCCTTGTAATGGCCGAAATCCTTCCATACCTTGGGTCTGATCCGCGTCTCGCCGATATCGCTGCCCTCGGGGCTGAGGGAGGGAATTATTGCCAGCAGGCCGGTGACCTTCTCCGCCGCCTTGGCGACCTCCGGAAGGTTCCCCCGCCGGACGTTCACCATGACCTCGAGCAAAATATTATTGATCGTTTTCATCGTCCACAGGCGCTCGCTCTGGACCTCAACCAACTTGGCACTCTGCGTTTCACCCGCACCGGCCGGCTGCGTTTTCGCCGAAACCGCTAGGAATAGAAATGAGAATCCGGCAATCAGGATGACGCGCACAGGGACTCCTTACGAAAAAAGAGAGAGACGCTCTCTCTCCCTGCCTCCCTTTACCGGAACCATTTTAGAAAGCCCTTATTGCCCTGTCAATGAAAAGAAAAACAACGAATGGGCTGTAACATTCCCGGGAGCGGGAAAAATTCCTTTGGGCGGGTGCGCCGGGAGAAATCGCGAATCCGGCCCCCGGCATTCTTGCCGGAAAAAATACCCGCCGCCGCCCGCCGGTCCAGGAATCAGGATGAAGGGATTTTTTGCAGGAAAGCGGAAAGTCCGGGGAGCGGGAATCCTCCGCTAGCGGGGCTTGACGAATTCTGTCCGCACCCATCCTTCCTCGCGCGGGGTGAGGACCTTGACCCAGGCAACAGACGTGCGGCGGGGGTCTCCCTACCCCAATTGATGTCAGACCTCTCTGTTCTCGCTGACAGGCTCGAAAGCGACGAGGAAACCCCCGGTGCCGGAAGGCAATTTTCCGACTCGCACGGAGCCCGAGGTGGTCCCGCCTGGATGATTCCAGAGCCAGATCACGACATCACGCGGGGCCACCAAAACGAGGCGTAGGACAGCCTTGAGGGTGACGGGAAGCCGGAGTGATTCAGGCTTTTTCCCCTCTTCATCGAGCCCTTTCTGCGAACGCCCTTTTTGCCGTTTGACCCACATGGCCGATCCCTCCGGTTCAGGACAAATGCAACTCCTCCCTGAAAAAAGCAAGTACCGTTCCGAACGGGCGAATCAGATAACATGTTAAATTATAAAGACTTAAGCACTCTTTTTCACAGGGAGCGCATTGCCCTCTTTCTCTGGCGGGCAATTATTGCCGCCGGGAAGGCCCGGTCGCCCGTACCTGGGGCCGCGCCCCCCCGCCCGGAGTAACCACGGCCGACCGCTCCGAGGCCGCCGGCATCTCCTTTGTGGATGAATTGCAAAAAACTCCGGCAAAGCGGGGTCATGCTGCGCGACTTGTTCACCACGGAGTAAAATTCGCGGATGCAGGAGAATCCCTCTATCGCCACCTCTCGGAGGGTTCCCTTTTCCAGATCTTCTTCCACCAAAAATCGGGAAACGATGGAAACGCCCACCCCTGCTTTCAGGGCGCTCCGGATGGCCTGGGTGTCTCCCAGGACGGCGGACACTTTTGCCGACGCAAGGTTGAAGCCGATTTTCCGGAGTCTCTCCTCCACCGCCAGGCGCGTTCCCGAGCCCTCCTCGCGCACGATCATTGGAACCTTTTCCAGCTCCCCCGCACTGACCTTTTTTCTCCGCGCCAAAGCCCCCTCAGGCGCCGTCACTAGGATGATCTCATCAGCCGCAAACTTTTTATATTTCAGATGTTTATGCGATATCCGGGCGCCCGCGACCCCCATTTGGAATTCGCCCTCGAGAACCTCTTCAATCACCTTCCGCGAATCGAGAATTTCGATGGTAATGGCGACATCCGTATGGTCGCGGTTGAATTTCGCCAGGCAGATTGGGAGGAGGTAACCGCCCGGAATCGTGCTGGCGCCGACGATAAGCTGGCCTCTGATAATGCCGAGGTAATCCTCGATCGCCAGACTCGCTTCGTCGCGCGTCTGGATTATTTTATTGGCGTAATCCAAAAGCACCAGCCCCGCCTTGGTCGGCTCTACAACCCGTCCGAGGCGGTCGAAGAGGCGCACCCCGAGCTCGTCCTCGAGGGTTTTGATGTGCCCGCTCACCGTAGGCTGGGCGAATCCCAGTGCCTTGGCCGTGCGGGAAAAACTCCCGGTTTCAACAATGCGGCAGAAGATTTCGAGGTGGCGGATGTCCACAGACTACCCTTTGCAATGCGAGATTTCACGAAAAACAGCCATACCCGCATCCCGGAACAAAATCCTCCGATATATAGATTATTCCTATAAGACATATTTCCGGATATCGTCAACTTGCGGGATGCCGCTTTGCGCGGAGGGGTGCGCCCGGCGCCTCATCCCGGAAATGCCGGGAGGAGCGGGGCCACTTCCCTGAATTTGCCTTTTTGGGGGAAACTGGATAGGTAACGGCGTTGAAAAGCCCCGTTCTTCTTCGCCAGAGACATCTCTACCGGGAGAGAATTTACTTTGAAAGAACCCATACGCCTTCTCGTTGATTCGGAATCCGGTTCTTTCCTCCCGCGCGTCCGGAAGAATCCGGCCGCCGTCCCTTTCGAGATCCTCAGCTACGAGGAGGGGGGAAGAGAGGCGCTCTTTTCCCTCGCCCCCCGGGCGGAGGCCATGCTCTGGTACAAAGCCCCCCTTCCCGGCGACCTCATCCGCACGGCCGGTTCCTTGAGGTTCATTCAAAAGCACGGTCTCAACCTCAAGAACATCGACGTGGCCGTCGCCACCGAGCGCCGCGTTCCGGTGGCGACGCTCTCCCTCTTCCGGAACGCCTCGGTGGCTGAGCAGGCCCTCGCCTTGATGCTCGCCTGCGCCCGCAAGGTGATTCCCGGCCACAGCGCCGCCGCCGGTGCCGTTTACCTCGAGAAGGGGCTCGAGCCCGTTCGGACGGACCAATGGAAGTTCAAGGGAAACTGGGCTAGCATCCCCGGAATGATGGAGCTTTGCGGCACCAAGGCGGGCATCCTCGGGCTGGGCGACATCGGAATGGAGGTCGCCAAGCGCTGCCACGCGTTCGAAATGGAAATCCTCTACCACCAGCGCAACCGGCACCCGAAATCCGTCGAACAAAAATACGGCGCGGCGTATTTGCCCTTTGGAGAATTCCTCGCCGAGGCGGACTACCTCATCCTCGTCCTGCCCCACACCCCCGAGACGGAAGGGCTCATCGGCGGCGCCGAGCTCGCACGCATGAAGCCAACTGCCACCCTCATCAACGTCGCGCGCGGAGGGGTGGTAGACGAAGACGCGCTC
>CAZUHN010000230.1:0-2782 GCA_964620535.1 uncultured Nitrospinaceae bacterium
ATTTCCCCCGGTTCCTTCCAAACCTTTAACCCAATTTCCACATATACTGTAATATTGCAGGGGATTGCCCCCAAAACGTCAAGCCTCCTCCCCGAAACCAGCCCACATGGGAATTTAGAAATCGGCTCACCAGCCCGAGGATACTTGTATCTGGGGCGAGATCGAGAATTTTCGGTTCTCCCTCGATTCCGGCCAACCGACCCGCCTCGAGAACAGCATCGTGCTGGGTGCCCAACTCGTCCACTAGACCTAGCGACTTGGCTCGTTCTCCGCTGAAAATGCTGCCGTCCCCTAAACGCTTTGCCTCTTCCATGGACAACTTCCGGCGATTCGCCACTGCGCGCAAGAATTGGCCGTAAGTATCGTCCACCACCATTTGCAGAATATCCCGCTCCTTGGGAACCAAGGAACGAAGCGGCGATCCCAGGTCTTTATGCGGGCCGCTCTTTATCACATTAATCTTTAATCCCAAGTCCTTAATCACATTCTCGGCGTTGGGAAGAACCATTACAACACCGATACTTCCTGTAATTGTCCCCGGATTGGCGTATATCTTATCGGCTGACACTGCGACATAGTAGCCGCCCGAAGCAGCCACGCTTCCCAGCGACGCAACCACTTTTCGCCCGGTCACCCTGAATCGGTTAATCTCCTCGAAAATTTCCTGCGTTGGGGCTACCGTTCCACCGGGACTGTCGATTCGAACAAGAAGGGCTTTGACTCTTTTGTCACGGCGCAATTTTCCGAGAACTGCTATCGCCTCGGTGGCGTCATAAATCCCCCCTTTAATCCGGAGGAGTCCGACGAGTTTACCATCCGAACCTGCCGGTCCTGCCCCGTACAACGCAAACTGCCGCAACAAGGCGAATGAAGCGTAAAGCGCGATGACGACCACCGCGAAAAGCGCCAAAGAAATCCACACACCCCGGCCTACATTCCGAATCATCATCCACGCAAGTATCCGGACCCGACCTTATTCCGCCTTGTCTGTCTCCACTTCGATAATCCCTGCGTTCTCGGCTTCCTCCCCAGGGGACGCGGCGGCCCTCTCCGCCTGCGGTTCGTCTTCGGTTTCCTCATCGGGAACCGGCTCGGGTTCAGGGGCTTTGGAGACGAGCGGGTCCTCTCCCGAGGCCTCAACGAAGGCACGAATGCTCAAGCCAAACTTTCTTTGGTCAGGATCAATTTTGATTACCCGCATTCGGAAAACATCCCCAACCTGGACGAAGGCTTCCGGCTTGCTCACTTTTTGGGCGCTGAGTTCAGAAATATGCACGAGGCCGTCAACATCTTCTTCCGGGGCGGCAAAAACACCAAAATTGGCAATTTTGGTGATCCGGGCCTCTACGTCATCCCCAACGGCATAGCGAGAATAAATATCATCCCAAGGATCCGGCGTCATTTGTTTGATTCCAAGGGAAAGACGCTCTTTATCGACGTCAACGCAGAGGACTACCGCTTCCACCTCTTGGCCCTTCGCCAAAACTTCGGATGGGTGCTTGAACCGTTGCGCCCAAGAGATGTCGGAAATATGAATCAGGCCATCGATTCCCTCCTCCAGGGCCACAAAAGCGCCGAATTCGGTCAGGTTACGGACACTGCCTTTCACGCGCATTCCGACAGGATAGTGCTCCTCTACGGTAGTCCAGGGATTTGCCTCAACCTGCTTCATCCCGAGAGAAATCCTTCGGGCTTCTTTGTCCATATTGAGAACTACAGCCTCTACGGTATCGCCGATAGATACGACCTTGGAAGGATGGCGGACGCGGCGCGTCCAGGACATCTCGGAGACGTGCACGAGCCCCTCCACTCCCCGCTCCAATTCGACAAAAGCACCGTAGTCGGTAATGGAGACCACTTTTCCCCGGACGCGGCCGCTGACCGGATATTTTATATCGACATTTTCCCAAGGATCAGGGGTAATTTGCTTATGCCCCAAGGACACGCGCTCACGCTCACGGTCGTACTTGAGGATGGTCACCTTGACCGAATCCCCGATTGCGATCATTTCGCTCGGATGACTGACTCGGCCCCAAGACATATCGGTAATGTGAAGAAGACCGTCGATCCCACCCAAGTCGATGAAGACACCATAGTCTGTGATGTTTTTAACCACTCCTACGGTCCGTTGGTTTTCGTGAAGTTGAGCCAACGTTTCCCGCTTAAGCTCAGCACGCTCATCCTCCAAAAGAATCCTCCGAGAAAGGACGATATTCCCCCGCTTGCGGTTCAATTTTATGATTTTTAGGTCGAATTTATTGCCAAGGAACTGATCCAGGTTCCGGACGGGCCGCAGATCGACCTGAGATCCAGGCAAAAAAGCTTTAAGGCCAATGTCCACGGTGAGTCCTCCCTTGATCCGGGATACCACCTGGCCGGTCACAATATCACCATTTTCAAAGGCTTTGTTGATTTCGTCCCAAACCTTAATCCGATTGGCTTTTTCCTTAGAGAGGACCATGAAACCGTCCTCATTCTCTCGTTCTTCCACGTAGACCTGGACATTATCGTCCGGGCTGAGATCCCGTCCGCCGTTGGGAAACTCGTGGCGGGAGACGAGGCCCTCGGATTTGTAGCCGACGTCGATTAAAATGTAATCGCCCTCCATTCGAACGACGGTTCCATTAATGATCTCGCCGTCCTTCACCTGGTCGAGGGTGGAGGCGTATAGTTCTTCCATCTGCTCCGCCGTGAGAGAGTCAGGATCATTAATTTCCGATAAGGCTTGGAATGCAGAGGTGGGGGGAGCAGCGATATCGGAGGAAGGCGCGGTGGGAGTGGT
>CAZUHN010000231.1:0-18544 GCA_964620535.1 uncultured Nitrospinaceae bacterium
GGACTTGGCTGTGGCTGACTATTGGCTCCCCGATGGCACCGGAGCCGAAATCATCCAGTATCTACGGGACGTCCGTCCCGAAGCGCAATCCATTATGGTCTCTGCATTCGACACCGAACAGGTGGTCGATGACGCAATCCAAAATGGCGCATTCGCCTTTATGAGCAAGCCTATCGAACCGAACACACTGCTTACTTATGCACGCCGCGCCCTGAACCTTCATCTGCTGGCTAGCGAAAATGATGTCCTTCTTTCGACGATGAAAAAATTTGACGAAGAACTCTCGATGCGAAGTCGTAAGTTGAATGCAGTTACCAGAATCGCATCCCTTGCGAGTGAAGTGAATAAATTGGTGGAGCCCGGCGAGGAAGCTCTCGCCATCGCCTCCGAGGCTCTGCGAGCAGATGCAGCGCTGCTTTACTATGTCGGCGCGAATTCTAACGGCAAGCTTATATTACAGCACCATCGCGGTCTTACCGATAAAGAACAAAAAGAGCTATCCATGCTTGAAATTTCTAAGGGGTTGGTAGGCAAAGCCGGGAAGGGAAAAATAGTGGCTTACGCGGATGATCTTTTCCGGCAACCAATCGGGTGTTCTTGCCTAGACGGAGAACCCGTATTGACGCCGGATATGAAACGGGCGGTGGCCACTTCGATATCATTTCGGGGACAACACTTTGGAGTGATCGTTGCGGGGTACCGGAACGATGCCCCGATTGACGAGAGTGAGTTGACGGTCTTAAACGCCATGGCCCGCCAGTTCGGCGTCGTCGTTGAAAATAAAATCCTTTCCGAGATGGTTGCGTTCGACAGCTTAACAGGACTCCACAACCGAGGGTACTTTGACCTCCGCATACACGAAGAGATCAACCGTGCCAAACGCCATACTCACTCTTTGACTTTATGCTTTGTAGATATCGATCACTTCAAAAGAATAAATGATACGTACGGACATGTGTTTGGCGATCGAGTGTTGAGAGAGGTGGTCCTTCATTTCAAGGCGGTTATCCGGGTTCCGGACTTTGCGGCACGATATGGAGGCGAGGAGTTTGCCTTGGTACTACCGGAAACTCCACTTAATGGAGGAATTCTCGTCGCAGAAAGATTGCGAAGAGCCATCGAGTCAATGAAGTTAACGAGTCCATCGGTGGTGAATAAAAAACCCGAACTCCTCAATTTTTCGATCAGTATTGGCGTATCTAATTTTCCTGATGACGGTTCCTCGCCAAACGATATCATCAATCGGGCGGATCAGGCGCTTTACAAGGCCAAAAGGGAGGGGCGAAATAAGGTTGTTAGTTCATTAGATATTTAGGAGAATGAATTTTTCTTCCAATTCCCCTTTAATGTTCAAAGCGAATATCTTTCCCTCTTTTTTTAATTAAGAAATGTACAGCGGGAACTCACTTTCAAAGTTCCTTTTCATCGATATTGGCGATGCTCCCGCACTCTGAAATAAGGTGAGGTCACTTTGTCAGTGTGTTGACACTTAATTGGAGTAAGTGGGGATGTTAGAGCGAAAAATTCGCATCCTCATGGCCAAAGCAGGCTTGGACGGCCATGACAGGGGAGCAAAGGTGGTCGCTCGAGCGTTGCGCGACGCGGGAATGGAAGTGGTTTACACTGGACTGAGACAAACGCCTGAACAGGTGGTGGCTGCCGCACTACAAGAAGACGTTGACGCTGTGGGCGTCTCCGTTTTGTCCGGAGCGCACATGCATTTATTTCCCCGAATACGTGGTCTTCTGGATAATAATAAATTGGACAATATTTTCCTTTTCGGAGGGGGAATCATTCCGGAGAAGGAAATTGCAAAGCTCAAGGAAATGGGCGTAGCTGAAATCTTTACGCCGGGAGCACCCCTCGATGAGATTGTTGAGTTCGTTCGAGAAGCCGCCGGGCAACAAAAGGGCAATAAATTGCTAGGATGAGGCTGCTATTCATCCTGAAAAAGAGGTTCTTTGGGTTTTCTTCCTGGCAGCTGCAGGGTGTGTTGCTCCGGGCGGACTCTCCGTAAGCTCCCGCTCCACCCCCCCCAAAGCGAAGCGCAGCGGAGCACCCCCCAGTCACCTAGGGAGGAAAAGGGTAGCCTTCCTCGTTCGAAAAAAGAAAATTCCCGATCTGGCCGTGTGATTTTCTTGTTCAACCATACACAGGATTTCATCCACCAGGGAGATCGAAAAAAAGGGAAAGTCCTTCTTCGGGAGGTCATTGCTGCGAATCCAAAGCTTTTCCCCGCCCATCTGGCATTGGGCGATCTTCTTCAAAAGGAGGGCCGTCTCTCCGAAGCTGTAGTATCCTATCGCCGCGTACTTTCGCTCAGGGCCGATCACGCGGTCAGCCGAATATCGCTTGGCCGAATCGCAGAGAAAAGGAAGATGCCCGATCGTGCGCTTTTCCACTACGAGCAGGTGGTTAATATTGCAGCTGACACGTTTTATCCACACTTCCGCATGGGTGTGCTCCGCCGCGATAAGGGCCGGCTGGACTTGCAATCTTTCATCTGAAGCAGGCGTGCGTTTCGATGAGGATCACCGGGCTGCGCGGTATTGGCTCTGATTAAGCGCGGCTGAGCGGAGAGGCTTGGATGCTTTTGATATAAAACATGGAAAACTCCTCGTCGGGAGAGGAGACGAGACGCCTATCCGGTACTACCAGGCACAGGCCGTTAATCATTTCGCATCCAAAAGGTTTAGACAGGCGCTCAAGGAAATCCGGAAAACCTTTGATGTAAATCCGAGGCGGAAAGAACCCCGATGGCAGGGTGTTCTGAATAATCTCTCCCGATACAAACGGACAACGAAACAAGAATAATCGTTCTTTCATTGACCGTCGGAGAATGATCTTTTTATAATTGCCCCCAAATTATTTTCGATTCCAGGATTTCTCTAGATCCTGCAGGAGTAAACATGAGTAGGCGAAATCAAATTATCTTGTTGGTGGCGATTCTGTTTTCTTCCGTCGCATGCACAAAATCCCCCATTCAAAGGGCCGTTGCAGGGCAGCTTTTACCCAGCGAATCGAACATCGTAGTAACAAATCATTGCCAAGGTTGTCACCTCCATTCCAATTTTATCGGAGAGGCCCACATCGCTAGCATTCGCGTTCGGTATCCCGAAGGCAGTTCCTTCCGACAAGCGGATAATTGCCTTAATTGCCATTCACTGAAATTGGAGAATATTTTTCGGTCGGAGGTGCGCGCTACCCAAAGGCCGCACGGAAATTTGGTAGAAATGGCGAATGTGCCGAAACCCGGAGAACCCAAACGGAATGCGGCGAAGAAAGTTGAAGGAAAAGAAAAAGTATTAAAAAAAGCAGACAAAAAAAGACGTTGGTACTTTTTCTATTTATTTTGAATTGGATCGAGCCGGTCCCGCAAACCATCTCCTAGCAAGTTCAGTCCCATCACCGTTATCGCAATGGCAAGCCCCGGGAAAAAAGTAAGGTGAGGCGCTATGAGGAGGAAATCCCGCCCCTCGGCCAGCATGGCTCCCCAACTCGGTACTGTCGGCGGGACACCCAGGCCCAGGAAAGAGAGCCCCGCCTCGGCGACGATGGCGCCCGCCATGCCGAAGCTTGCCTCAACCAAAACGGGTGAAATTATATTCGGCAGAAGATGAAATCCAATAATGCGGCTTCTTCTCGCCCCCGTAGCGATTGCGGAATGAACAAACTCGCGCTCACGCAAAGTGAGTACCTGCGCTCGAACCAGCCGTGCATATCCAACCCAACCGAAGGCGGCAAGTGATATCGCCACGTTGGATACGCGAGGTTCCAGGACAGCCATGAGAGCGATGGCAAGGAGGATGCCGGGAAAAGCTAGAAAGATGTCTGACACGCGCATGATCATTTCATCCAACATCCCACCGGCGTAGCCTGCAGCAGCCCCTGCCAATATCCCTATGAGAACGGAGATCGATACCGCGGAGAATCCGACGAGGAGGGATATACGCGCCCCGTAAATAATTCGGCTCGCAATGTCTCGTCCGATTTTGTCCTGCCCCAAAGGATGGCTCCATCCGGATGAATGAAGTCCTTCCGCTAGGTTGAAGAAGTTAGGATCGTGTGGGGCGAGGAGCGGCGAGGCGGTTGCAAAAATGACAAGGAGAGCGAGAACCGTGAGTCCAAATAAAATTGAAGCCCTGCCACGCATTTAGCCGAGCCTGACGCGTGGATCAAGCCACGCATATGCGAGATCCGTGATGAGGTTCGCCGCGACGTAAACCATGGAGATGAAAAGGATGCACCCTTGGACGAGGGGATAATCTCTCGAAAAAATTGCTTGAATTGTGAGACGTCCTATTCCGGGCCAAGCAAACACGGTTTCGGTAATGATGGCGCCCGATAGCAGGGCGCCAAGCTGAAGGCCGAGGATGGTGATGAGGGAGATGCATGAATTCCGGAGGGCGTGTATCCACAAAACTCTCCTCTCCGGCACTCCTTTTGAGCGGGCCGTTGCCAAGTAGTCCTGGGACAAGACCTCCAAGAGGGTGGCTCTCGTCATTCGCATAAGTATTGAGGCAAGGGCCAAGCCGAGCGTGAGCGAGGGAAGTACGAGGCTCAGGGGTCCTCCACGTCCGGAAACAGGAAACCATCCGAGCCCGATGGAAAAGAAAATGATTAGAACAGGTCCCAGCCAAAAAACCGGCAAGCTTGCACCTAGAACGGCGAGTGCGCCCGCGACCAGGTCCGCGACTGAACCTGCCCGGCGGGCGGCAAAAATGCCGAGAGGGAGCGATATGGCGAGGGCCACGGCCAGAGAAGCCAAGGCAAGCTCGGCCGATGCGGGGGCGCGCTCTAAAAGGGCTCGAAGAACCGACCGTTTTTGGTGGAGGGAGACTCCTAAATCCCCCATTAGAAGTCCTTTTAGATACTCCGAATACTGGATGATTACAGGCCGATCCAGGCCGAGTGCTCTGCGGAGTTCTTCTCGCTGGGCTGGCCGGGCGGTTTCTCCCAGCATGATGTCCACGGGGTCGCCCGGGATAATGTGGGTAACGGCGAAAACGAGAGTAGAAACACCCCACATGACAGGGATTAGAAGAAGAAGACGGCGAAGGATATAGCGGTGCAATTCAATCCACTTTCTCTTGGGGGGCGCGAAGTTGAGCCCATGCCAGAGAAATCAAATCCTCGTTCGGATAGACTCGGTAGCCGATGATTCTCCGGTCGAGCACGGCAACGTTCACGCTGTGCCAAAGATTCACATAGGGGAGTTCATTCGCGAGAATCTTCTGGATCTTATTGTAAAGAGGAGCCCGGAGTGAAGGATCCGAAAACCCCCTCGCCCCCTCAACCAGCGTGTCTACCTCTTCGTTCGAATAGCCCCCTCGGTTTAAGCCATTGGGTGGGACAAACTTGCTGTGAAAGATGTGGCGGTAGATATCTGGATCTGAAATGCCCACCCAGGTCAAGCTGTAAATTTGAAAATTGCCATTTCGAATGTCACCGAAGAACGTTCCCCATTCATAGGATCGGACCTTCACCTCGATTCCCACTTTTTTTAGCTGGCCCGCGATAACAGTGGCGATTCGGCGGCGCAGCTCGTTTTGGGACGTTTTATAGACAAGGGAAAAACGCGGGCGAGGGCCTCCTCCGTCGGGATCCGGAAGGCCCGCCTCATCAAGAAGGCGGGCCGCAAGTTCGGGATTGTGCTCAAACCGGGGAAGTCCTTTCCCGTGCGCCCAATGCGACCCGGGAAGAAGACTGTCCGCTTCCGTGGCGAGGCCCTTTAGGATGTGAAGAATTATGGACCTTCGGTCGATGGCGTGAGCGATAGCGCGGCGGACTTTTATCCGCGAAATGATTGGATCAGATAGATTGAAACCGATATAGGTAAAATTCGTTCCCTCTTTTGCTTTTATGCGAAGGCGTGGATTGGCTTCGAAGCGAGGCAGGAGATCGGGGGTGAATGCGTTTTGAATGAAGTGGATTCCTCCGCTTTCGAGCTCAAGGATGCGGACGGTTTCTTCCGGCAGTATCCGAAAAATGAGATTGTCATATGAGGGTTTTCCGCCGAAGTAGCGGGGAAATGCTTGAAGTTCAATTTTTTCATCTGGCACATATCGGGCGAATCGAAAAGGACCCGTTCCGATAGGCCGTTCTCCGGTTCGGCGACCGGCGAATAACCCCTTCGAGGGAACGATATCGGCAGAAAGCGCTTCGATAAACGCAGCAGAGGGCTCTTTCAGATAAAAGGCGATCGTATCCGGGGCAGGCGCCTCAATCCTGCCCAGTTCGCGCAACCCTCCGGCCTTGGGGGAGCCCATGGAAGGATCTCGCATAGACTCGAAGGTGTATTTCACATCCGCCGAGGTGAGGAAGGATCCGTCATGAAACCGAACGGGGCGGCGGAGACGGAAGCGGTGGACCCGGGGAGAGGGCTGCTCCCAGCTCTTGGCTAGCTCCAGGACGAGGCGACCGTTCGCGTCCCGGGTGATGAGGCGGTTAAAAAGGAAGCGCTGCACTTGGCCTGAAACAGCGTCCTGGGAGAAGCGCGGATCGAACTGGGTGGGATTGCTCTCGATTCCGACGATTATGTTTCTGCCGGCGGGAGCGGACTCCCTCCCACATGAGACGAGAGCGAAAAAGGAGACGGCGAGGGCCGTACAAGCTAGGGCAGAAAGCTCCTCTTTCTTCTTGTAAATCTGTAAGAGCCTCAATTTCTAAGCCTAAATAACAGCGGGAGGGGGTATCGGCCGGACCTTGTCACAGCCGGGATAATTCGTCAACGTGATGTTTTTGATCTCAGGTTTACACTGTGTGGAGGGCGGATTAAGATCGGAGACAGCCCTTATTCTGTTTCCGAGCTTACCGCCGTTCGACACGCAGGGAGGAGTCGGACTCAATGGGAATTTTCCGAAGCAAACCTGTGGTTTTTATCGGGACGTTGGCTTTTCTCCTGACTATTGTATTTTCTCAATCTGCGTTTGGGGCGGAGGGAAGCGCTCAATCGCCCCCAAAGGTAGGAAAAAAGGCGCCGCAGTTTGAAGCTCAAGGATTTATTTCGAAAGCGCTCTTGGGAAAGAAAAATCTCCTTCTCGTTTTTTACCGAGGATTTTATTGAAGCTACTGTCAACGGCAGCTCGTCGAGCTCCAACAATATGCCAAGAAGGTGGCCCTCTCCCAAACCGAAATCGTCGCCATCAGCTCGGACGATGTCGTTACAGCCCAGAAAACATCAAGCGAACTTAGGGTGAAGTTCCCTCTCATTTCAGACTCAAAACGCAAGCTCATCAAACTTTTCGGTGTTCTACACCCCAAGGAAAAGATTGCAAGACCGGCTGTATTTATCATCGACAACAAAGGGGTTGTTCGTTTCCGCCATATCGGGGTGGATTACACGGACCGGCCATCAATACGAATACTGCTACAGGCGTTGGCTTGGCTATAGCGTTATGTCCTCCGCGCGTGGAGGTATGGATTCGTTTGTGATGATGAAAATTATCGCCCGCGTAGGAGGTTTAGGCTTCGGATGAGATGCCAACACGTCCGCTGCGGCTTGCCCCTTTTTGTTTCGGCCGCTTTTTTTTGCGGCTTGCTCCTCGATCCTTCTCCTTTACAAGCCGCACGCCGATTCGATGGGTCCAGCGGTAAGCCCGTATGGATTACAAGTCAAGAAGCGCTTCGGGATCATCTGAAAAAAGCAATCCGCCAGGAGTGCCACCTCCCCAAACATGTTGGTGTATTGATCCGTTCAAAATTAGGTGACACGACGCTTTTTTCGCATCGGGCGGACGAAAAACGCATTCCCGCGTCAAATATCAAGCTCCTGACAACCGCCGGGGCGCTTGCTGTGCTCGGACCCGATTACACTTTCCCTACGGATGTTTATTGGAGCGGCTCTCTCGGAAAAGGGGTATTGAATGGAAACCTGTACCTGAAAGGATATGGTGATCCCCTCCTCGTTCAAGAAAGACTTCGTGAGCTGGCTCGGGCCTTGCTCTTGCGGGGTGTAAGACTGGTCAAAGGCAATATCGTGGGGGATGACAGCTTTTTTGACAAAAAACGTTACGGACGCGGATGGCGGAATAAAGGTTCGCCGCGCCCCTATCAAGCGCCTTATGGCGCCCTTACGCTTAACTTCAGTTTGGTAACGGTTTATGTCGAGCCGGGGAAATCGGTGGGCGCGCCCGCCCGCGTGCAGCTCGATCCGCCTTCCGGCGGTTTCCGAATCGTGAACAAAACGGTCACAGTCTCGCGCGGAAGGCGTCCAATAATTCACATTGGCCGCAGGAGGGGGAAAAAGGTCGACATTATCCAGGTGAGAGGAAATATATCCATTCATCAGGAACTTCGAAAATTCAACGTTGCCGTGTCAGACCCTATTTTGTATTCCACAACGGCTTTCCTCGCCATGCTCAGACACGAAGGAATACAAGTGGAAGGCCGGGTCATAGACGGGGCCACTCCTGCCGACGCCAAACTTCTCGCGCGGCAGCTTTCTCCCCCGCTCGCCACGATCGTTCGTGGCCTCAATAAATTTAGTAACAACCTGGTTGCAGAGCAGATTCTGAAAACATTGGGGGCGGAAGTTCATGGACTCCCGGGAACGACAGAAAAAGGCCTCCTTGTCGTGCGTGATTTTTTATTGGGCATTGGAATCTCGGCAGATGATTTTGATTTGGCCGATGGATCCGGACTGAGCCGTCTCAACCGGGTCACGCCAAGGGCCATTGTCGCTCTCCTTGAGCGCATGGCAGACGATTTTCGAATGAGGCCGGAATTTCTAGGCTCGTTGGCTGTGATTGGGATAGACGGAACAGTGGAAAAGAAGCTCCGGAACAGTGATGCGGCGCGCCGGATCCGGGCGAAGACTGGCCTTCTGTTCGGCGTCCATGCCTTGAGCGGGTACGCTGCCGCCCGCAACGGTGAGACATTGGTTTTTTCCATTCTTATCAATGAAAATACGTGCCATCCCAAACGACTAATCAATCGGATTGTTCTGGCGATGACTTCTTTTGACCGCCGGGTAGAAGGGCCTCTTCGTGCCCAACTTGAAAATGTGAGCCGGACGTTGAACCTTCCCATGCCCAAGCCCTCATTGCGGGACAAGTGGAGGAACGGCAACGCTCCCCGAGTCGGTCCGGGAGGGAAGGCCTCTGAGTTTAAGTTGGGAGAAGGTGTAACTCCGACTGAGAAAGAGAGTGAAGTCGGTTCTGGATTGAAACCTCGAAGGAAAAATCAGTGAGCGGGCAAAGGGTTTTTGAATTGTCGAAGGGGAAGGTGGGCGGCTCTCTTCCCTTTCCCGGGCGCTGGGCAGTACGGGCGGTAGATCCTGAGGCGGCAGGCCGTATCGCGGCGGAGCTGGACGCCCCTCTTCTCATGGGAAAGCTCCTGGCGCTTCGTGGTTTTTCCGATGGATCACAGGCAAGGGTTTTCTTGGATGCGCGCCTAGACGGGCTTCACGATCCATTTCTTATGAAAGGGATGGAGGAGGCCGTTTCCCACCTGGTCCATACCATCAAATCGGAACAACCCATTGGTGTGTACGGCGACTACGATGTGGACGGGATATCTGCTGCGTCGCTTCTATTCTCCTTTTTTCGGGCACTGGGCGTTCGCGTTCCCTATTACATTCCGAACAGGATGCGGGAGGGCTACGGCCTCCATTCTCAGGGCCTGGATCATCTGCTCTCGCAGGGCTGCAGCACTGTGGTAACAGTGGACTGCGGGATTTCCTCGTTTCATGCCGTTGCCGAAGCAGCTCGCATGGGGATTCACCTTATCGTTACGGACCATCACAGCCCTTCCGAAAGGGTTCCCGATGCCTTCGCCGTGCTGAATCCCCTGCAGCCAGGGTGCGGTTATCCGTTCAAGGGGCTATGCGGAGTAGGGGTTGCTTTTAAATTGGCAACCGCAGTTCGTCGGCGTCTCCGGGAAGAGGGATTTCAGGGCGAACTTCCCAACCTCAAGCAATTTCTCGATTTTGTCGCGCTTGGGACCGTCGCCGACGTGGTTCCCTTGATAGACGAGAATCATATATTTGTGCGGACGGGGCTGGAGATTCTCTCTCCAACACAAGGGAGACAAGACGCGTCCCTTTCCGTCACCGATTCGCGCAAGGCAGGCATTCGGGCGCTTCAGACGGTGGCCGACCTTAAGGAGGACAGTTTGACCGCTAGTCACATCGGTTTTGTCCTTGCTCCCCGGCTCAACGCCGCCGGTCGGGTGGGGGATCCAAACGTGGGGGTAGAATTGCTGACGAGTGAGAATTTGACCCAAGCGAGAGTTCACGCCGAGAGGCTTGAGGAATGGAATCGCCAGCGGCGGGAGCTCCAGGAGGAAGCGTTTAAAATGGCAGTTGGCCAGCTGGAAATTGAACCGCCATTGGAGGAGAAAATGACCATTGTTCTTGCCAGTGATCGTTGGCATCCTGGCGTCATCGGAATCGTTGCCTCCAAGCTTGTCGAGAAGTATGGTCGCCCCGCCGTTCTCATTCACTTAGACGGCAACGAGGGAAAAGGTTCGGGCCGGAGCGTTCCCTCTTTTCATCTTTACGACGCACTTAGGCGTTGCTCGGATTTGCTTCTTCAATTCGGTGGACACAAGGAGGCGGCCGGCCTGAGCATTCGACGCGAATCAGTCGATGCGTTCCGCCAACAGTTTGAAAAAATTGCCGAGGAATTTATTGAACCAGGTTTTTTCGAGCCAGAGCTCGAATTGGATGCGGCGGTGGATTTTTCTGATCTGAGATATCCTCTGGTGGAGCGGCTGGAGAGGATGGCCCCGTTTGGGACGGGAAATCCCCAGCCGGTATTTGGGACAGCCGGAGTCGAAATGGCGGGTTCGCCTCAATTCGTTGGTCGAGATGGGAGCCATCTGAAATTGGTTCTCCGGCATATGAGAGTCACCCACGAAGCCATTGGATTCGGCATGGGAGAGATTTCAAAGAGTTCGAATCTTCTTGAGGGAAAACTCGACGTTGCGTATAGTGCGGGAATAAACCGGTTTCGGAACCGCAACCGAGTGCAGTTGGAAATTCGCGCAATGCGGCCCGCGAAAGGTTAGCTGCGGAGAGTCGAAAAAGATTCGCGATCATCCGGCTTTGCGGCAAACGCCGGGAATTTTCCCATAATCTCTTTTGTGAGAAGCAAAACTTTGATCGCACCTCCAAGGCCGACGGGGTTCATCAATTCAAACGCCGCGGTCCGATCGCGGCGGGTGTCCTTTCCCCCATCCTCCTCAAGCGCTTTTGTGATCCCGAGTCCCATGAGGAAGTGGCTCTGATCGGTGAATCCGCTGAACTCCAGCCCTTTTTCCTCAGCAGCCCGAACTATTGAAGTGAAATTCATATGTGAAGTGATGTCTGTCTCTCCTGGATTTTTCAGCACCTCGGTGGTTAGTGAATGTTTGCGGTATCCTCGAAACGTGCCATCCTTGCGAGAAGGATGGTATAGAACTTTTGCCGAAAAACCGTAATCAAAAATCAACAAAGCGCCCCGCGCCAGACTCGCTGCGGCGGAAACGATCCAATCCTCCGCCGCAAGGGATATTTCCGCAATTTGTTCCACCTCTAGGACTATTTTGAGATCCTTGAATGCGCTTGCGATTCGCGGATTGGATAGTGGACCGTCCTGAAAAACGAGGAATTCCCCCTTCTGTTGCACATAGCGCTCCCGCAAGCCCTCCTCGCTTTGCACTACGATGTGGAATGGCAAGGCGTCCAGAAACTCCTGAGCGAGCACCACTCCCGCATATCCATCTGGTCCCCCCTGCGTTTTGCCAGAGGGGGAAGGCGGATTATCAAAGCGGACGCAGGGGGCTCTTGGGCGCCGCTCCATCCAGGGGGCCAAGCGGTCTTGGAGTCGCTTTGTTGCGGAACGGCTTATCTCGACGGGAATATATTCGAGTGCCTCGGAAAAGGCTGGCGGGCCCGCGGCCTCGACCTGCTCGAGGAGGTCCCTTGCGAGCCACCCTTCTCCGGGGCCGTATTCGATAAGCAAGAATTCCGAGGGTTTTCCGGCCGCCTCCCAGATGCATTCAGTTTGACTTGCAATCATCCGGCCGAACCAAGGGCTCTGATGGGGGCTCGTATTGAAATCCCCACTTCGGCCGACGCGCGGCTCGCTTTGGCAGTAATACCCCCCTTCTGGGTGATAGAGAGCCAGCTCCATAAACCGCGAGAAAGGGATGGGGCCTCGCTCCAAATCGGATTCCAGCGCGCGGGCAAGGGCCGGATGGGTGCAAATCGCCATACGCATAATTATAACTAAATCCCGTGCAATGCCCATTGCGTCAGGAAGCTTGATCCCCCGGTCTGCGGCTTTTATTCTTCTGGGAGGATGTATTGCCGTAATAGACGGAAGCCAATCCAATCCTGACAAGGGGGCAGGAGATGCAAGTTCGCTTGAAGTGCTTCGCCTGGGCCCGCGAAGTGACCGGCCAGGAAGAAATTGAAATTGTCTGTCCCGAGGATGCGACTGTGGGCGATCTTCGTAATAAATTGGCCAAAAAATACCCGGTTTTTGCGGAGCGGATGGAGTCGATCGCCGTATCGGTAAACCAGGAGTTTTCCGGGGATGGAGTGCAAATTTCGCCGGGGGATGAGGTCGCGCTCATTCCTCCAATCAGCGGGGGATGTGCATGATCTGCCGTGTGATTGAAACGCCCATCGATATGGGTGAACTCGCCGCCGCGGTCGAGACGGATGAAGTGGGCGGAGTGTGCACTTTTATGGGCTTGGTTCGGAATCACAACCAGGGACAGACAGTCACCCGCCTTGAGTACCATACTTATCCTGAGATGGCGAATAATAAAATGCGCCAGGTAGCCGATGAGATCGAAGATCGATTTGGCGTGAGCCGTCTTGCCATGGCGCACCGGTATGGAACGCTCCAGGTGGGAGAGATCGCCGTTGGGATTGCAGCCGCTTCGGCCCACCGCGATGCTGCTTTTATGGCGTGCCGCTACGCCATCGACCGGATAAAGCAGATTGTCCCTATTTGGAAAAAAGAATTCGGAGAGAGCGGCGCGGTTTGGATAGAGGAGTGCGCCGTGGAAGTGGAATCAGCAAAGAGCGTCGGCAAAGATTCGTAATTTTTCCCGCAAAATATGTTTTGTCCGAATCTTTTCTCCCACTTTGTTAGGCTTCGCCCCCTCTCTGTGCTATAAGGTATTGTTTTTCGGGCGAATCAAGGATTTGCCGATGCTTGAGCAGGTGCATATGATCCGAGTAAAGATTTGTGGCGTTACCTCTGCGGTAGATGCACTTTTCGCCTTGGAGCAGGGGGCCGACGCTCTGGGTTTCAACTTCGTTCCTGGAACGCCGCGGTGCCTGGAGGTGCTTACGGCCAAAGAAATTGCCTTGCGCCTTCCTCCCTTCGGCACCCGGGTGGGCATATTCGTGAATGAAAATGTCGAAAAAGTAGAGGCCATTTCCCGGGACGCGGGACTCGATGCTGTTCAGCTTCATGGGGATGAATCCCCCGAAATCTGCCGCCGACTCCGAGAAAAGGGTTTTCGCGTGATCCGAGGGCTTCGGGTCCGTGGGCCGGAAACCCTAAAGGAGGCGGACTATTTCGAAGAGTGCACTCTTCTCCTTGATGCCTATTGTGAAGGAATGCTCGGTGGCAGCGGGAAAATATTTGACTGGGATCTCGCGTGCGAAATTGCAAAAAATCGGCCTGTCATCCTTTCCGGGGGCCTGAATCCGGAGAATGTGGAAGAGGCCATCCGTTGGGTCCACCCATACGGCGTGGATGTTAGCAGCGGAGTCGAAGGGCAAGTGCCGGGCCGCAAGGTTCCGGAGCGTATACAGCGGTTTATTGAGAATGCCCGCGCGGCTTTTTGCAATCAAGGCAACTAAAGGCAAAACTATGACAACACGGGAAAAGCAGTCGGGAGGGCATTTTGGCGTTTTCGGGGGGCGTTATGTACCGGAGACGCTAATGGCGGCGTTGGAGGAATTGGAGGCGGCCTACGAGGAAGTGCGGGAGAACGGCGCTTTCCGGGACGAGCTTAACGACTATTTGGTCCAGTACGCAGGAAGGCCCACCTCCCTCTATTTTGCCTCCCGCCTTTCGGAGTATTTGGGCCCCCTCAGGGTTTACCTCAAGCGAGAGGATCTTTGCCACACGGGCGCACACAAAATCAACAATACTCTCGCCCAGGCGCTCGTAGCCAGGCGATTGGGGAAAAACCGACTCATCGCCGAAACGGGCGCGGGCCAGCACGGCGTCGCCACGGCGACGGTGGCCGCTCTCTTCGGAATGGAATGCGACATCTACATGGGCGAGGAGGACATGGGACGGCAGGCCCTCAACGTGTTTCGAATGAGACTTCTCGGCGCCCGCGTCATTCCCGTAATAAGCGGCAGCCGCACCCTCAAGGATGCCACCAATGAGACCCTACGCGACTGGACATCTTCGGTTCGGACTACGCATTACATCATCGGCTCAGTGGTGGGACCCCACCCTTTCCCCTCCATGATCCGTGATTTTCAATCCGTAATTGGGCAGGAGGCCAGGGCCCAATGTCTTGATATCGAGGGGCGCTTGCCGGACGCGTGCGTTGCTTGCGTAGGAGGGGGGAGTAATGCGATTGGGCTTTTTCACCCCTTCGCGGGGGACGAGTCCGTTGCGCTGATCGGGGTGGAAGCCGGTGGGCGTGGAATCGGCTCGGGCGAGCACGGTGCCTCCCTCGCGGCCGGCCGTGTCGGGGTGCTTCACGGGTGCAAGACCTTCATTCTCTATGACAACGATGGACAGATCATCCCTGCGCACTCCGTTTCTGCAGGCTTGGACTACCCAGGCGTGGGTCCCGAGCATGCCTTTTTCAAAGAAACGGGAAGAGCGCGATACGTATCCGTTGAGGATAAGGAGGCTCTCGGCGCTTTTCAGAAACTATCTCGGCTCGAAGGAATTATTCCCGCCCTCGAGAGCGCCCATGCGATAGCCTACCTGGATCGCCTCGCTGCCGAAGCGCTGGAGGAGGGGAAAAAGAAAATCGTCATCGTTTGCCTCTCGGGACGGGGAGACAAGGATGTTCAGGAGGCGGAAGGACTACTGCGCGAGATGGTCGAAGTAGAAGTGGAACGCGGCGAATGAGCAAATCGGCGCGCCTCTTTCAATGTTTCGACCGGATTCGGACAGAGGGGAGAGGAGCCCTTTTCCCATATGTTATGGCGGGGGATCCGGACCTTGGTTTTACGCGAAAACTCCTGCCCGCGCTGGTCGAGGCCGGGGCGGACGGCTTTGAGGTCGGAATTCCCTTTAGCGATCCGCTCGCCGATGGCCCCACGATCCAGCAGGCGGGAATGCGCTCCCTTGCGTCCGGAACGACACTGCGAAAAGTGCTGGACTTAGTGGGTGAATTGAGAGCAGAGATTCCCGAGACGCCGATTGTCTTGATGACGTATTATAATTGCATCATTGCCTTCGGCTTGGCCCATTTTGCCCGGGAAGCCGCCTCGTGTGGGACGGACGCGGTGATTGTTCCCGATCTTCCTCCCGAAGAGAGCGGGGAACTGGGCGGGGTCCTGGAAGACTTTCCTATCGAGACGATATTTATGCTTGCGCCGACAAGCACGGATGAGCGCATAGCGCTTGTCAACAATGCTGGAGGTGGGTTTCTCTACTATGTCGGCCAGATGGGGGTGACGGGCGCACGGGCGTCGCTTGATCCGAGTTTTGTCGAAGTCCTCGAACGGATAAATCGAATAAAAAACCGCCCTGTCTTGATGGGCTTTGGAATCAAGACCCCCGAGCACGCCGCTGCCGCAGCCAATCTCACAGAAGGCGTAATCGTGGGAAGCGCGTTGATCGATGTGATGGACGCCGAGGTTGAACAAAAAAATAAGATCGACGCCGCCTGCCGGTACATGGGTGTATTGCGCGAAGCCCTAAGCCAGCCCAAGGCCACATCCTGATTCCATAAAGGGTGGGAGACCGGAAGGGTTTCTTCCCTTCACAGCATTAACTTGAACCGCGAATACGCTATCTCGTGAGGTTACGATGTCCGAACGAACTTTGTATGACAAGGTTTGGGATAGTCATACGGTCGCCGTATTGGAGACGGGACAGGATCAGATTTTCATCGGCCTTCATCTGGTTCACGAGGTCACGACGCCGCAAGCTTTTGCGATGCTGAACGAGTCGGGTTCCGAGGTGGCTTTTCCCGACAGAACTTTTGCCACGGCGGACCATATTCTTCCTACCCTGACCCATATTCGTCCCTACGAGGATGGGCAGGCGGAACAGATGATGGCTGCATTGGAGCGCAACGTCAGCGAACACGGAATCCGGTTTTTCGATCTAGCATCCGGACGGCAAGGAATTGTTCATGTGATTGGCCCCGAACTGGGACTTACCCAGCCCGGCATGACAGTCGCCATCGGAGACAGCCACACGAGTACGCATGGAGCATTAGGGGCCTTGGGATTTGGAATCGGCACTACCGAAGTGGGGCACGTCCTCCAGACCCAAACCCTGTCGTTGAGCAGATTGAAGGTGCACCGGATTAACTTTCGGGGAAGCTTGGCGGAGTGCGTAAATGCCAAGGACGTGATTTTGGAGATCATTCGAAAGCTTGGGATCAAAGGCGGTTTGGGCCACGCTTACGAATATGGCGGAGAAGTCTTTGAGAGTATGCCGATGGAAGGGCGAATGACGGTTTGCAATATGAGCATCGAAGGCGGCGCGAGAATCGGTTATGTGAATCCCGACGAAGTGACCTTCGAGTACCTCAAGGGGAAGGAATTCTCTCCTCGGGGTGAAGAGTTTGAGGAAGCCAAGAGATACTGGAAATCTGTCGCCTCCGACATAGACGCAGTTTATGATAAGACCACGGATTTCGATGCTTATTCTCTCGAGCCGATGATATCCTGGGGAATAAATCCGGGCCAATCGATAGCGGTCTCGGGAAATCTGCCCCTATTGCAGGATTTTTCCGATGCCGAGAGGGAGACGGCGGAAAATGCATTTGCGCATATGGCTCTTAAAACTGGCGCACCGATTCTCGGAACGCCCATTGATGTGGCCTTCCTTGGCTCCTGCTCGAACTCGAGGATATCGGATCTGCGAGAAGCGGCCAGGGCGATGAAAGGGAAAAAGGTCAATTCAAACGTAAAGATGCTTGTCGTTCCCGGTTCGCAGAAAGTGAAAGCCCAGGCGGAAGAGGAAGGTTTGGATGAAATCTTCATTGCGGCCGGAGCCGAGTGGCGCAGTGCTGGATGCTCGATGTGCCTCGGCATGAATCCGGACAAATTGGTGGGCGCCCAAAGGTCTGTTTCTTCCTCGAACCGGAATTTCATCGGAAGGCAGGGAAGCCCGACCGGCAGAACCCACATCGCAAGCCCCGTGACGGTGGCTGCATCTGCCGTTTCCGGCTGTATCGCCGATCCAAGGGAGTGAAACGCGGGAACATGGCTCATCCGAAAATCACTAAAGTGGAGGGAAGGGGAATTCCGCTAGCGGGGCATGATATTGATACGGACAGGATTGTGCCGGCCCGATTTTTAAAGGCGATTACGTTCGACGGATTCGAGAATCATCTTTTTTGTGATGAGCGGGAGAGGCAGCCGAATCATCCCTTGGACGAGCCGAAATACAAGGGTGGAAAGATTCTTTTTGTGGGAAGGAACTTCGGCTCCGGGTCGTCACGCGAGCACGCTCCTCAGGCGATCTTGCGATTCGGGATCAAGGCGATCGTTGGCGTCTCTTTCGCGGAAATATTTACCGGGAATTGCCTCGCGATCGGCCTTCCTATTGTCACCGCTTCGTCGGAGGTTCACGACCTGTTAATGCGGCAAATCCAGGAGCATCCCAACATAGTTTATACGGTGGATTTGAAAAAATTGAAGCTCTCATCTACAGAGGTAGCGTACGATATCCAAATCTCGGAAGAAAGAAAAAATGCTTTCTTGAACGGCACGTGGAATTCATTGGCCATATTGAGTGCGAACAATGATGAGGTCCGGCGCACCGCCGATGCCTTGCCTTATATTTCTGGTTTTCAGAAAGCATGACGGAAGGAAAGTCCTTGTCATCCTACCGTATCGCGATTCTCTCCGGGGACGGAATCGGTCCGGAGGTCACGGCCCAAGCGAAGGCTGTGCTCAAAACAGCCGGAGAATGTATCGGGGTGGAGTTCGTCTTCGAAGACACGGTTTGCGGCGGCGCGGCGTGCGACGCTGTGGGGGAGCCGCTTCCCGATGAAACCCTTCGCATTTGCCGGGCATGCGACGCCGTTTTATTTGGGGCGGTGGGGGGGCCGAAGTGGGAAGGACTTCCCCGCGAGAAGCGGCCGGAACAGGCCATTCTTGGACTTCGCAAGGAATTGGGCCTTTTCGCCAACCTGCGGCCCGCTGTCATGTTCGCTCCCCTGATCGAGGTTTCCACGCTGAAGCCCGAGGTGGTGCGGGAACTCGATCTTCTTGTCGTTCGTGAGGGTGTGAGCGGAATTTATTTCGGCACCCCTCGCGGTGTAGAGAAAATTTCGGCGGAGGAAGAACGCGCCGTGGACACCATGGCCTACACCACTTCCGAGATTCAGCGGATAGTCCGGATGGCCTTTGAACTTGCAAGGGTCCGGCGAAAAAGGGTCT
>CAZUHN010000232.1:0-8441 GCA_964620535.1 uncultured Nitrospinaceae bacterium
GAGAATGCCGCCCAGCGGCTCGATTTGGTCGAAGATGTGGGTTTGAAGGGACAGCTAGCCTCCCGCCCGCGTCTGAGTAGCAGGAGAATGCGGACAGTCCTGTTGGGGGTTTTTGGGACCCGACGTGAGGCCTTGATGATGCGCCAGCGCGTGATTCAGGCAGGATTCCCGGACTCAATCGTAGTTCGGCAGAGAGAACGGCGGTAGGGAGGAGGTGGAGATGAGTGTGGACGGTCCGGAGCCATCGATACCCGATAAATTATTTTTCAAGATCGGAGAAGTGGCGCGATTGACAGGGACCAAGCCTCACGTTCTTCGTTACTGGGAGAGCGAGTTCAAGATGCTCCGCCCCGCCAAGGGGGATTCCGGCCAACGGGTCTACCGGAAGAAAGACATCGAGTTGGTATTTGCTATAAAACGGCTCTTGTATGAAGAGAATTTTACCATTGCAGGTGCGACGAAGAAGCTCCAAAAGCAACGGATTGCCCGAGTCGACGTGACGAATGACGCAGGAATTATTGGGGGCAGCCGAGAGGTTTCTGAAGTCGCGCCACCCCTTCCTTTTGATGTGAAAGGCGACGGCGTCGATGTGACTAGATTGCGCGCAGAATTGAAGGAAATTCTCGACATCCTTAACAAGAAATGACAAAATTTGGCCCCGAACCGAAGATCAGGCCCTTCGCCAAAATGCGGCGAGGTGGAGGAATTTTTGTTTGGATTTTGCCATGGAGGGGCCGCTAGGTCGAATTTGAATCCAGATACTTTACGGTATTTCAATGGGAAGGTTTAAAGGGAAATTTTGTGGCAAGAAAGATACGTAAAACAACTCAAGAAGCAGATATATTTCAACTGTATATCGGAATATTATTCAAGTTGATTCGCGATAATCGTACGGCTTTAATGCGGGGGGGGCTAGGGGTTGTCGTTATTGTAGTCGGCTATGGCGTTTTACTTTTCTGGACCGAACGCATCGCCCAAAAATCTTCCGCCGCCTATGGACTTGCCCAACTGAAAGCGCCAGGAGGGAAGGGACTTGCTGTTGAGGATGCACTGCTGAAGGCGGCGCTTGACTACCCGCGGACGCGAGCGGGCATCATGGCGCGTTTGCATTTGGCAAGCTTGCTACGCGAACGTGGGGATTACCGGAGGGCTGAGGGGGAAATCCAGCGTATTTTAGATAACAGCGCTATAACCGATAAGGATCGTGAAATTGCGATGCGAGGCCTTGCGGCGAGCATGGCCGGACAAGGGAAATGCGCCGAGGCGATAGCCATTTGGCAGAAACTTATTTCTGACATTAATCAGTTTAGCGCTGAGGATATTTATGTGGCAGCAGGGAAATGCTACGAGAAGGAAGGAAAGAGAGCCTCGGCCCTGAAAATGTACGAAGAGCTGAGCCAAAAATATCCCCGTAGCCCGTTTCTTGACGCGGCATTGCGCGAGCGAATTCGCCAGCTAGGAGGAAAAAACGAGTGAATTGGATTCGAGAATACGGACGGACGATGATAAGATATATTATGTAAAAATACAGACAGTTCAGAACCTCCCCGGAAACGGCGATTTCCGTCTTTTCAAGTAACCAATCGCATTTCTCCCAAAAAGATCGGCCACCTTCCCTCCCCTTGACCAATGGTGAAAGCGGTAACACACAAGGGGGATCCTCGTATATTTAATTGAATGCCACGTTTATTGTTAATTTACACGAGAGAGAGGCGATGAATTCAAAGGGAAAACAGCTCGAAATACGAGGGAACCCTATCGACGCAGGGGCGCTCGATCAAATTTGGACTTGCCTGGAGGACGATGAGGCGGCAGCGGGCGTATTGTGCGCCGATCATCATCTAGGCTATTCAATGCCTATAGGCGGCGTTATTGCCTACCGGAACGCCATCAGTCCGAGTGGTGTCGGATACGACATCGCATGCGGGAACAAGGCCGTGAAGACTGATCTACTTGCGGCGGAAGTTAGTCCCAAAATCGCTAAGATCATGGACAATATTTTCCGCCAACTTGAATTTGGCATGGGCCGGAAGAATCCCCGACCCGTCGAGGACGAACTGTTTGATGATCCTGCATGGAAAGATGTTCCCGCTTTGGGAAACCTCCGGAACCTCGCATCGGTCCAGCTTGGAACAATCGGGGCGGGTAACCATTATGTAGATCTTTTCACGGATGATGAAGGTTTCCTTTGGATAGGCGTGCATTTCGGATCCCGCGGTTTTGGCCACAAGACGTGCACGGGTTTTTTGAACCTAGCCGGGAGAAGAAAATTTGCGGATAGGCCCGTACGTGAAGGCATGCATGCGCGGGCAACGGTTTTTTCTCTCGCCTCCCCTCTCGGAGAAGAGTATTTTGCCGCCATGACGCTGGCCGGGCGATATGCGTATGCGGGGCGGGATTATGTTTGCGGCCGCGTGCTGTCTATCCTGGGCGCGAAATCAGTGTATGAGGTCCACAACCATCACAATTTCGCCTGGAAAGAAGAACATTTCGGAGAAAAGTGGACCGTTGTACGAAAGGGGGCCACTCCCGCCTGGCCCGGACAGGTTAGCTTCATCGGGGGAAGCATGGGCGACATTTCCGTGATCGCCCGGGGGGTGGACTCGCCGGGGTCAAGACGACTTCTGTATTCCACCGTCCATGGCGCGGGTCGGGTGATGAGCCGAACTCAGGCGGCGGGGAGAAAGCGCCGGAAGGGTCGGCGGACAAACCGGAAGGGAGGCCTTATTACCCGTCAGGCTATGACTGCTGCCGTGAAGGGAAAGGGTGTTTTGCTTCGCGGCGCCGATAGGGATGAGGCCCCACAGGTCTACAAAAATCTTTCGGAGGTTCTCTCGCATCACGAGGATTCGCTGGAAATCCTCCACACCCTACACCCCATCGGAGTTGCGATGGCGGGGTCGGAGGTTCGCGATGATTTCATCGACTGAGCGAGGGTTTTGGCATACTCTTCGCAGAAAATTGTAGAAAAGACCCGCCCGCGCACCTCCGCGGGAGTAAACAAATGAACCGAATTCTGGTCGTTCTTTTGTCCGGTTTGGTCGGGTGGGAGTATGAGCTACCATTGTTCTATTTCGTCGCCGCAGTGGTCGCAGCCTTATTCGCGGGGGCGGAGCTGCTGAACCTGGTCGGCCGCGGCCTGCGCTAGGCGCTCTATGTGCTCTCCATTTTCAAAGTTTGACCAATTTGCTCCCTCTCGTGCGGATGGCCCCCCTGCCGGCCTTGAAGAATCCCCGCCCTCAGCGGCGGGAGTATCCTGAAATTCCCGAGTTGGCCCATAAGTTAATTCATATTCTCGGTTCATACGTTTAATATATTGAATTATATCACGAAATATGAAGGTTGTTGGCGACCAGGATGTCCGGGCCGGATAAACCCGAATGCACCGGCCGGCCCCGAAATCGGAGTAAAAATTTCGACCGCTCGATCACTATAAAAAACGTTCTCCTTCCCCTTCTCCGTCCGGCGCGCCGGAATCCGGGTGATGTTGCGGGAACTTCGGGGATGATGCGGGATCCAAGAGATGACGAGGGAATCCGGCGGATAAGAAATAAATCCTCGGATCTTCTTCACCCACCTCCCCTCACTCCGGGGCCGGCGGCGGGTGCATCCAATCCCTTCCCGGCCGCCTCGGTGAGCCCGCTCAATATTTCGGACGGCCGCCCCGTCAAGACAGTTCTCCGCGGCAATGGCGCGCGGGCATCGCCCGCAGGACCGCCTCCGGGGTCGCGGGAAGATCTGTGAGCCGCGCTCCCACGGCGTCGAAAATCGCGTTCAGGATGGCCGGGGTGGTCGGGTTCAGGGTTGGCTCCGCCACACCCTTGGCGCCGAAGGGACCGGTCGGCTCATCGGTTTCTATCAGGATCGGGGAAAAGCGTTCGGGGATGTCGAGTGAGGTGGGAATCAGGTAGTCGGCAAGGTCGGGGTTCTGGGTCCTTCCGTCCTGCATTTGGATCCGCTCCAGCATCCCGAAGCCGTAGCCCATGAGGGAGCCACCCTCGATCTGGCCCTCCACGTTCATCGGGTTCACAGCCTTCCCCACGTCGTGGGCCGCAGCCAACCGGAGGACGCGGTATTCGCCCGTCTCCTCGTCCACCTCGACCTCGGCCGCGTGGGTGGCGAAGACGTAGCAGTCATAAGGTTTTCCCTGACCGGTGGCCTTGTCGAGGTGAAGATCGGGAGGGTTGTAGGTTCCCTCTCCCACGACGATCCGGCCAGCGCGGTGGGAGGCGAGGGCCACCTCCGCTAGGGGGACACGCCGCTCGGGAGTTCCCTGGACGAAGATCTCGCCCCCCCCTAGGCGAAGATCCGTCTCGGGGGCCTCGAGGAGGTCCGCCGCCTGGACGAAGAGCAGTGTCTTAGTCCTCTCCACCGCCCTGCGTACGGCGTTTCCGCCGATGTGGGTGACTCGGCTCGCCACCGAGCCGAGATCTAGGGGAGCGGCGTCGGTGTCTCCGCTGATTAGGTGTACGTTCTCCACGGGGATGCCGAGCTCCTCGGCGGCGATCTGGCGAAGGATGATGTGGGCGCCCTGGCCTACGTCGGCGCACCCGGTCCAGACGGTGAGGGTGGCGTCTTCGTTCACCCGGGCGAAGGCGGCGCTCGGGTTGTTTGTGGCGGTGAAGCCGACGGGATAGATCATGGCCGCAATCCCGCGGCCGCTGCGGCGTGACCCGCAGGAAGATCGCTGCCCCCGCCCGATCGATTCCCAGCCGACGGCACGGCTGGCCGAATCGAGCGTCTCGGCGAGGCCGCAGCTCTGAATGATGTCGCCGCTGTGGGCAGGATCGCCCGACCGGATGGCGTTGCGGCGGCGAAACTCCAGTGGGTCCATGTTCAGGCGTTGTGCGATTGAGTCCATGTGGCACTCGCAGGCGTAGGTGGTCTGGGTCACGCCGAAGCCGCGCACCGCGCTGGCGAGCCCGTTGTTCGTGTACACAAGGGGGCTGTCCACCCGGAGGTTCTCAATTTGGTAGGGTCCCGCGCCCATGAGAGCGGCCTTGGAGGCGGTGGTCTCCCCCAGGGCGCAGTAGGGGCCGCTGTCGAGGACGAGGCGGATCTGTCGGGCGGTGATCCTCCCCTCGTGCGTGACGCCCGTCTTGTAGTCCATGGTGATGGGGTGGCGCACGGTCGAGGCGGTGAACTCCTCCTCCCGCGTCATGCGGAACTTGACGGGCCGGCCCGTGCGCATGGCGCATAGTGCGGCGAAGGGTTCGAGTAGGATCTCGTGCTTTCCCCCAAAGCCACCGCCCACGTTCTCGAGGAGGAGGCGGATGCGCGAGATCGGAAGTTCCAGCACCTTGCTGAGGTTGAGGCGCATCATGTAGGGGGTCTGGGTGGAGACGTGCACGGTGAGCTTTCCAGCCGAATCCCACTCGGCCATGCAGATGTGGGTTTCGATCGAGGCGTGCTCCTGGGGTCGGCTGAGGTAGCGTTCCTCGACGATGAGGTCGGCGGCGGCGAAGCCCGCCTTGGCGTCACCCTGACGGACCTTCCAGTCCAAGATGAGATTCCCGGTGGGGTGTGACTCGTGAACCAGTGGACTCCCCGGGCGAAGGGCCTCTTCGGGATCGGTGACAGCGGGGAGGTCCTCGTAATCGATCCGCACCTTCCGGGCGGCTTCCTCGGAGGTCTCCCAACTCTCGGCGCAGAGGGCGACGACGGGGTCCCCCTCGTAGCGTACCTTCTCAGTGCAGAGAACGGGTTGGTCGGGGAGGAGGGGGCCGTAGGCGTTGCAGGGGACATCTTCACCCGTGAGAAGGCAGGCCACACCTTTGGTTTTCGCGGCTCGTCCGGCGTCGATCCGAAGGATGCGGGCGTGCGGCCGGCCGGCTCGGACCACCGCTCCGTAGAGCAGATCCGCCGGCTGAAGGTCGTCCGTGTAGGGGGCCGATCCTGAGGCCAGTTGGGGGGCGTTCTCCCGCGGGAGACTTTTTCCAACCGCATGGAGGGATGAAGAGGAAATCAGTTCGCACTTCATTCCGGAATTATGAGGCAACTTGGGCTCCTGCCCTGATTTTCCATCGAACACTTGCAATTCCGATCGCGTTTCCCGCATGGAGCTCCTCAAGTCTAGCGGAAAACGTCATGCTTTGTGATGAGGGCAATTGCCAATAAAATATTTTTGATTATTTTAATGATGAAAACATACTGTCCAGCCAGAAAGTATATTTAATAACAAAGGGGAAATAAAGGGAAGGCGCGTTAAGGAAATCATCCGCCGTCCGGGGGTGTTCTCTCTGCACCCTTCATTTTTTTCGTTAAAAGTCGATCCAGGGCAGTGGCAAATTTTTTGTGGTCGGTTTCCTTCATGGGCGGCGGCCCCCCACTGATGAGGCCGCCTGCGCGGAGTTCGTGCATGAAATTCCGGATCGAAAGGCGCTCGCGGACGTTTTCTTCCGAGTAAAGTTCGCCCCGCGGGTCCAGGGCGACGGCCCCCTTCTCCACGATGCTCGCCGCTAAGGGGATGTCCGCCGTTATCACGATGTCTTCCGGCGCCATCTCTCGAGCGATGTAGTTGTCGGCGACATCGAATCCCTTCGGGACGCGCACCGCCGTGATGAGGGGCGAGTGGGGAACATTCAGGTCGGCGTTTGCGACGAGACAAATCGGTATGTTCAGGCGACCGGAAGCCCGGTACAGGATTTCCTTGACGCTGCCCGGGCAGGCGTCGGCGTCGATCCAAATTTTCACCGGCGCGTTCCGTTTACTTGTCCAGTACCCTGTTCCATTCCAATAATTTGTCTTTTTGCGCCTCGTACAGCGCCGCCGTGTCCCCCTCGATGGTGAGCGCCTCGATGGTATCGCCCTGCTCGATGGCGTCCACCGCCTCCTGGTTCGCGGTCACCCGGCCGAAGACGGTGTGTTTCCCGTCCAGCCAGTCCGTCTCCACGTGGGTGATGAAGAACTGGGAGCCGTTCGTGCCGGGTCCCACGTTAGCCATGGAAAGGACGCCCGGCCCGTCGTGCTTGAGTTCCGGGGTGCATTCGTCCTTGAAGGTATAGCCCGGCCCGCCCGTCCCGTCGCCGCGCGGGCAGCCACACTGGATCATGAAGTCGGGGATTACACGGTGGAACTTAATGCCGTCGTAAAAGCCGCGCATCGCCAGATTCGTGAAATTCGCCACCGTGAGGGGTGCCAATTCTTCATAGAGTTCCAGGTTGATCTCGCCCCGATTGGTCTTAATCACCGCCGAAAAAGGCATTTGATACTCCTTTCGTCCGGATTCCGTCGCCCCAAAAGATTTTCGGAGAACCCGCTACATGGATGCTTCCGCCTCCAGGGGGGAACGCCCCGGTGCCCGTTTTCCGGACGTACCGAAGGAAGAGAATACATTAACAGGCAACGGTAGCGAGGGAAATCCCCCCCCCCTCCTAAATCCGCTCGGCCTTATGGTACCAGTTTTTCCGCGAGCCAATCCGCGATGCAGGAAAAGCCGATCGTCAGGTTGTCGTTCTGACAGTGCTGGTGGCCCCCTTCCTCGACGCTGAACGCCTTGAAGGTTTTGTCACTCGAACCCACCTCATCGAAAAGGCGTTGCGCGTCCGCTATGGATACCTGCGCGTCGGCCGCGCCATGGGTCAAGAGAAAGGGACACACAATCCGGCCGGCCATCCCCTTTTGTTTGAAATTCTCCAACTTTATTAGACTCTCGTCGAAGTTTTCAGTGCCGAGCACCCAGTTGATGTGGTCGCCGGGAACCGAGAGCGCCGTCTGGAACTGCTGGGCGATGCGCCTTTTCCAGGCGGCCTGGTAGTCCCAGATCCCGCCCCAGGCCACGCACGCCTTGAAGCGTTTTTCAAAAGCCGCGCAGCGGGGCGCGTAGTAGCCTCCCAGGCTGATCCCCAGCACGGCGATGCGCCTGCTGTCGACATCGTCCCGAGTTTCCAGTAAATCCACCGCAGCGGTTCCCGCGACGTCGTAATCGTATCTCGAGGGGAGCCTCCGGAAGCGGATGCTCTCCCCGTTTCCCGGGCCGTCCACGAGGAGGCAGGCCATGCCCCGTTTCATGAGCTCGAGGGTTCCCCTGAAATATTGCATCTCCTTGGTAATGTCCAGGCCGTCGAAAAAAACGACGGTGGGCCATCGGACGGAGGGTGGCAACGCGTTTTTGACGAAATAACCGGGAAGGCTCTTCCCGCCTTCGAAGGGCACTTCGACCGGTTCAATCGAGAGGTAGGGGACGTGGGGCAAACCTCTTTTGAAGAGCTCGACAGAGCGCGCGTAGGCCTCCTGGCTATCCGCGGTTCGAGGCTGCATGAGCCTCTCCCCGGTCTGGATATAGTTCGCGGCGCGCATGAAGGCGGCAGCGGCAGTCTGACGGTGCCCCGCCCGCTCGGCCACCTCGCCCTGTTTCACCACTTTTTCGGCCATCTTGTTCCACGCATCGAACCACGCCGCGTTGTCCCCTACCCTCCCCGCGAGGGCCGACCGCACCCGGT
>CAZUHN010000233.1:0-7802 GCA_964620535.1 uncultured Nitrospinaceae bacterium
GCCTCCATCATATCGCGGAAAGGAGGGGGAGGGAATGGCCGGATGGCGGGGATTTTTCTTGGGAGGACAGGTCTCCTCCTTGACGCCGGTCCCGTCCGTATGTTCAATTCGAGGTCGGGCTGGAGAGCGCTCTCCGGACGCCGGGCCGGCGTAGCTCAGGTGGTAGAGCAGCTGATTCGTAATCAGCAGGTCAGCGGTTCGAGTCCGCTCGTCGGCTCCAGGGATTTTAATGGATTTTGACAAGGGTGTGGCCTTCTTGGCTGCGCTCTTGTCCAATTTCTGGCCCGTTTCCAATGTCGGTGGGAGCTTCGAGGAGGGCGATTGCCACCCTTTTGTGCGGGAGGGCGAAGCGGAAGACGCTCAATAGCGCGAGTGGTTCCAGAACCTATCCGGGATTCCCATGAAGGGTGCGACCCCGCTCCGTTCCACCATGAGTTTCCCTTCCCTTTGGGCCTCGCGAAGGATTTTTTTCTCGTTCACGGACTTCACCTTGCGGCCTTCCATGAGTATCCGGCCGTTCACGAGGACGGTGTCCACGTCGTGACCCGTGACCTGGTAGGCTACTCGCTGGGGCACCATCCATGCGGGGACGAGGTGGGGCTGCATCATGTTCATTAGGGTGATGTCGGCCTTCTTCCCGGCCTCCAGCGAACCGATGAGACCCTCCATCCCGAGACAGCGGGCCGCGTCGATGGTGACCATCTCGAGGACCTTGCCGGGGGGAAGAACGGAAGGATCGCGGAACCGCAGGCGTTGGAGCAGCATGGCCACCTTCAGATCCCGGAACTGATCCCCCGTCCTGTCCTGACCCGTGTAGTCAGTGCCGAGGGAGACGGTGACCCCGGCCTCGATGAGTTCGACCACGGGGCAGGCGCCTTTGTAGGAAAAGATGCGCCGGGCGGTCGGGCAATGCACCACCTTGGCGTCGGTGTCCCGCAAGTACCGAATCTCTTTCTTCGAGAGGTCGGTGCAGTGCGCCAGGAGCACCTTCGGGCCCAGAATCTTGAGTTCTTCTTGGCACCACTTGATGACACCCCCATAGGCGTTCGCTCGGAGGCCGACGCCGTAAGTTTCCATCAAACGCCGGATCGGCTTCACTTGCTGCCGCGCGTACTTGACGTATTCCGGGCGGAACATGGGATCAGCCCGCGAGGGGCCCTGAAGGCGCGAGACCCCGACCCACACGTTCGTCAAGCCCCCGTTCGTTCCATTGCACTTCCGGATCACTTTCTCGGCAACCCGAAAGGACTCCCGCATCGGGACGCGCCTGTCGGTCCGTTTTCCCTTCTTCCAGGAGGAATAGATCGTGGGGTATGGCGGGCGTGCGGGCCCCAACCCCGTCACCGAGCGAAGCCCCACCTCGGCGATCCCCCGCATGTTGGCTTCGGGATAAACCGGGTCGTCCCCCCGCGGGGCGTTGCCGAACATGTTCATGAAACACGTCGTTCCGAATTTGAGATGCTCGAGCGCCATCATCTTGCCTTCGACGTACCAAAAATCTTCGGTCACGCTGCGGAAGAGGATGTGGTCGAGCAGGAGGCGCCAGGGGTGTCCGGCCGTGCGCTCGGCGATGTTCTTCGTCAGGGCGGTCCCGGAATTTCCATAGGCGTCGATGAGGCCGGGCATGACGACTTTGCCCCGGGCATCGATCACCTTGCGCGCCTTGTGCTCCCGGGCCACCTGGCGGGCCGTCCCGACGGCGACGATTCTATCCTTCTCGACCGCGACGGCACCCTTCTCAATGACCCGGCGCTCCGGGTCCATGGTGATCAGGGTTCCGTTCTTGATGAGGATGTCCGCCACGGCCAAAGCCTCCGGCAGAAAAAAAGGAGAGCGAGAATCTTAACCTACATTTCCCCGGTTTACATCCGGACGGCCGGCAGCGCGCTCGCCGACAGCGCCGCGTTCGTAAGTGAGAGCCGAATAAACTTTTGCGATCTTGCATGTGCCCTTTTCTGGGCCGGTATTAATCCCGGATTTCCAAGCCCGTACCGCCCTATCATCCTTTTCATTAAGCCCGCGGACGATGCGTTTTTCCCGGTTGAAATTCGATTGAAGCCGAAGCGGGTTTTTCGGGTCGGATTGCCGGTTCGCCCGCCCGTGAAGTTTATTCGCTGGGTTCTTGTTTGAGGGAGTACATTTCGTAGCCCGCTACCCGAAGCAGTGGTGCGCGCCGCCTCAGGTGCGCGGTGAGCGGTCCCGGGTCGAACGGAAAGTTCGGCATCTGGGGCGGCGGCCATTCGAAATAGACATGGGTAATCCCCCGCCGACGAAGCTCCCGCTCCACCACCACCCCGCTGGGCCCTCGCCGGAAGAGCCGCATCATTTCCGGGCTCTCGGCCGCGATAACCGGGCGCCACCCCTCTGAGACGGCGAAGAGCCGCTCGGGCCGGTAAAACGTCAGTGGCCTCGCCTCGTCCGGAAGGCGGCCCGGCCAGCGAGCCTGAAAGCGCGTCGCCGGGTTCATCCGGAAGATCCGCGCTCGCATACTGGGCGTCCTCCAGGCGGTGCGGAAGGCCCGTTTGAGACGGTTGTCCAGGTGGGTCGGCAGGGCGGCCAGGACGAAAAGGGCGAACCAGGCGGCGGGCAGAACGCGAGGGGAGCCGATAAACCCGTCCTCTTCCCGGCGGGCGCGAATCTGCCCGATGATCCCGCCCGCGAGTGCGGCCGCGCAGGCCGCCGCGAAGGCGGCGATGAACAGCGCGTAGCGCGTCGGAAAGGTCCCCGAAAACACCGCCGCCGAAACCGCTATCGAAACCGGAAGCACAAGAAACAGCGCTAGCACCCCGCGCGGGGCCATCCCCGGCCAGAGCCCCGCCAGAAGGATCGCAAAGGCCGCCGAGGGTGTGATCAGCCGGGATAGCCTCCACCCCGTGTCGAGCCATGAGCCGCGCGTGTCCCGGAACCCGGAAATGACATGTCGAAAATACTCTGGATTTTCGTATGTCCCGAAATACGAGGCCATCAGAGGATAGACAGGGTTCCCGAGGGTGAGGGCGTTTTTCGCCAACATGGGCGCAAGGGCGAGTGCGACCCCGGTCGCGGCCCAACCGGCTAGCGAGGCCCGCTCCCGGAGCGAAACGACTTCGGGCGGATAAATCATGAAGGCGATCCCGAGGGCCACGGCGGCCAGTCCGGCCGGCAGCTTGACCCCCGAGGCCGCACCGAGCAACAACCCCCCAAGAAGGGCCCATCCCGCGTTGACCGTCCGGCTCCGCATCGATTCGAAAAGCGCCAGCGCCCCGGCCGCCTGAAGGGCCACGATAAAAAGATCTGATTTAGGGGCAACGATGAGTAGCGGAAACCGCCTGACGTGAAAAACGTCGATTCGCATCCCCGCAAAAAGCACCGCGCCGAATATTCCAAGCGCCAACGCCTCCCGGGTGCCGAGGTGCGAGAGTCTTCGCACGAGGCAGACGATCCCCAAGGCCGTGCCTCCGAGCCCTAATATCAGGTGAAGGAGCTGGGCAAGTACCAGCATCGAGACGTCCGATGGAACGAATAGGGCAACGCCCGCAAGAAGGAATTCCCAGTACCCGGTGATAGCAAAAAACAAGGGGCTATGGGGCGTAAACACCACTCCGCCGGATTCGGCAAACAGCCTGGCGTAAACGAGGTTATGTGCCAAGGCGTCGGGCGAATGAGACGACGGAATGAGCGCTTCGAGCAATGAACCTCCGAAGAGTAGGGAAAATAACGCTCCCAGGCCGAAGGCGGCGGTCCGGACGGGGCCCTTTTCCCATTTCTCCGTCTGAACGGAAATTGTTGATTTCTCGACCGATGATCTTTTCGAAATCCATCCGGAGAGGACAGCCAGCGGCCACACAGCCCATGGGCGGAGCGCTCCCGCCGAGGACAACAAAAAAAGAGAAAATCCAAGAACGAAAAAACCCGCACATATAGCGAGAAGTATCCGCTCAAAATAATCGCCGGGGAGCAATCCCGCACGGTCCAGCGCCATGTGACCGATCAGAAATGAAAGATAAACAGGTGCTCCGGCCATGAGCAGATGGAATAGATGCAAGAGGGGATTTAAGCCTCCACCACCCAGAGTCTCAGCGGGATTGAATATCAAAAATACCAGAGGGATGGCCGGCGGAATCCACGACAACCATTTTTTCGAAATGATCACGTTCAATCTAGACCCCAAAACTTTATAGCATTCCTGACTGACTTGAAAGATCGCTGTACATGGTGGATGCTGACCCACAACACGCCGTGGAGGATATTGTTTGTTAAATACATCGACTCCTTCAACCTCGCGAATGTGCAATATATGCGACAGTCAATCTTTTGAACTTCAATTCAACAAAAACGGATACTCGATTCTAAAGTGCCTCTCCTGCGGCCTCAAATTTACGGAACCGATTCCTGATGATGAGTTGTTGAAGTCCATTTACGGCAAAAATTACTTCCAAGGGCAAATGTATAGGAATTATCAGGATGAAATCGAGCAACGGGCACCCGATTACTTGAAATGGATTCGATGGATCTGTCAAATAAGCGGTATTAAAAAGGGAAACTGGCTTGATATCGGATGCGCGACTGGGGGCTTCATGAAGGTTGCTGAACAAAGCGGCTGGAGGGTATCGGGCGTGGATTTTTCCGAATACTGCACCGAAATGGCCCAACAGGCGGGTCTCACCGCTGTGGCCGGAACGGCGCAAAGCATCCCTGAAAATTGGGGAGAGTTCGATATCATCTCGATGTGGGACACCATTGAACATCTAACTAACCCGTTGCTGGATCTCCAGGCCTCCTCCGCCAGGCTCAAGCCAAACGGTTGGCTGGTTTTATCCACGGGCGATATCGGCTCGCCGGTTGCAAGGATTTTGAGGAAGCATTGGTGGCTGATGCTCCCACCGGTTCATCTGTACTACTTCACCAAAGAGACGCTGACTGAGATATTGAAAAGGGCGGGGCTGACCCCAGTTTCCTTCCGCTACTTCGGAAGGCGGCTTCGAATCGGCAGGGCAGCCCGTATGTTGACCGGGAATGGATCGGTATCGATGGAGAGAGGCCCCTCTCTCTATTTTAACGCCTTCGATATCGTCACCGTCCTTGTCCGGAGGACCCCTGAGGAGAGGAGCTTCTCATAGTGGCAACCTCCGCTGCTCTTGTAATTATTCCCGTCTATAACGAGGAAGGAAGCATCGAGCGCGTCATCGCCGACCTTCGAGAAAACGCCGCCGGGGCGGATATCCTCGTCGTGAACGATCACTCCTCGGACGCCACCCGCCGGATCCTCGAAAGGGTCGGGGTCCGGCAGCTCTACCTCCCCTGCAACCTGGGATACGGCAGGGCGATCCAAATTGGATGCGCCTGGGCCGTCGAAAACGGCTACCGCCGGGCCGTCTTCTTCGACGGCGACGGCCAGCACCCGGCCTGCGAAATTCTGCCAATGATGGAAAAACTCAGGCGCGGGGAAGGCGACATCATCATTGCCTCGCGCTACATGGAGAGTGGCACAAGGGGCGCTTTGGCTGGCCGCTACTGGGGGAATCAATTCTTCAGCCGCCTGGCGAGCGCCCTCACCGGCCAAAAAATCACCGACTCTACCTCGGGCATGAAAGCCGTCGGGGAAAAGGCCCTGCCCATCATAGCGGCCGGGGGCTTCCTCGACATGCACGCGGAAATCTTAGTTTATCTGGGCCGGCGCGGTTTCCGCATCTCCGAGCACCCAGCGACTTTCGCTGAACGGGCAACGGGGGTTTCGATGTACGGAAATTTGGCGCTAATCTCCTACCCGGTGATGACGGGAACGCTTCTTCTATGTTCGCTGGTGCGGGCTTGGATGGACGAGCGATGGGAGCCCAAGGAATGAGCACAACATTTCTGATTTTCGCCAACCTGTTGGCCCTGCTTCTGGCCTTATATTCTTTTTATCTGATCGTGCTTGTCCGCCTCTATGTCGGCTACGGGGTGGCTTGGTTGCTCTTGCTCTGTCTCGGTGTCTTCGCCCTGAATTTTCCTCCCGCCTGGGGATTCCTCAGGTGGGTCACCGGGACGCAGGACGCCCAGCAGGCCTGGATGGTCATGATACTGGCGGGAATCGTATTTCTGCTGATTTATCTGTTTGTCCAGATGACGATTTTGTCCCAGCGCATCACCGCCATCACCCGCCACATCGCTCTTGGGGAATTGCGGGCGAGTCAAGAAGGGAAGGCCTCTTCTTCGGAAGAAGACCGTGATAACGGGTAGGGGTGCCCGAAACTCCGGCCCTTTTCCGGCGTGGCAAAAGAGTCACGTAGTGGCTGAAGTCGCTTTTTTCCTGCGCCTCAAAAGAAGATTCGCCCCCATGGAAATTTTTCGCATAAAGTCGGCTGCGGTGCGCACCCGGGTCAACTCCCGAAGGACGAATTTAGACCGTCCATAGAATTTCCTAAGGCCGTGCTGTTGAATTTCGCGCAGCTCCTCTTCTTCGAAATCCGGATTCCAGAATTTCACCTTGAACCCCTCATAGGGTTTCTCAACAAATTCCTGCCAGTAGTCATAGGGAATGATCCCGTCACGGAGCATGCGGTTGTAGAGCTCGGTCTTGGGGTAGGGGGTGCAAATGGAAAACTGGCAATAATCCGGGTTCAGCTCGGTCGCAAAATCGAAGGTTTGTTCCATCTCCTCTCGTGTCTCTCCGGGAATGCCGATCATCATGTAGGCGTAAGTTCCGATGCCCGCGTTGTGCGTTTGCCTGAACACCCGGCGTACCAGGTCAAGGTTAATCCCCTTTTCCATATAATCCAGGCTTCTTTGGGAGGCACTCTCCACGCCGTAATGGATTCGGTAACATCCCGCCTTTCTGAGATCGCGAAGAAGTTCCTCGGTAATGCAGTCCACCCGCGAACTGATTTTGAACTGAATCTTAACGCCTCGCCGAACGATTTCCTCGCAAATCTCGTGGACACGCTTCTTGCGGATGGTGATGGTGTCGTCAACGAAGAAAAAATCCGTGATCCCCTGGTCGGCGAGCGCCTCGACTTCATCGACAACATTTTCCGGATTTCTCCAGCGAAACTCTGTCCGCCGGATATCGCAGAACGTGCACGCAAAGGGACATCCCCTTGAAGACAAAATCGTCGCTGTCACATCGCTCGCACCAATCAGATTGTTGTAGTTCCGCAGGTTGATCAGGTGGCGGGCCGGGAACGGGAGATCGTCCAGATTCCCCGCGTCTCCCTTTCTCTCCGACACGTTACACTGGAACGGATCCCTCCAACTCAGCCCAGGAATGGCGGAAAGATCCTCGCGCTTCTCGCCCCGATCGATGACTTCGACCAGGTGGGAAAAAGAAATTTCCCCGTCCCCGGTGAGAACGTAGTCCACATGGGGCAGATTCGCCGTTTCCTCGGGATAGTAGTTCGCGTGGTGACCACCGAAAACCACTTTGGCCCTCGGGTGATATTTTTTCACAAGTTCGGCCGTCCGGCATGAATCGATGAGATTGAACGTCAATACACTGATGGCAGCCATGTCAATGGGCCTTTTTCGAATCTCCTCTTCGAATTGCGCATAATCCAGGCCCAGGGCGGGGGCGTCGACAAAATCCGATCGGTTGCCGCACGCATTTTCATAGTAAGCTGCGACATAGAGAAGACCCAGTTTCGGGTAAACTCCGGCTCCCTGTTGAATCTGCTCGGGGAGCGAATTTTCGATGGAATGCGTTTCGGGAGGCGAAATGAAAACGACGTCCATACCTAAAGGTGCCCTTTCACAAAAGAGAAGCCCACCATCTTCAACCGCGGGTGGAAGAATAACATATATATTAGGGCGAATTAACCAGATGAGGAATTTGAGCGATAAAAATT
>CAZUHN010000234.1:0-17641 GCA_964620535.1 uncultured Nitrospinaceae bacterium
CTCTCCGGGCCAACTCCGCCTCCCACCGAAAGATCTCCCCCCCCCGACGAAAGAAGAGAAGAGCGGCTCCACCCCGCCGGAGAGAAAAAGGCGGGGGGGGTTCCAGCCTCTGTGGGCGAATAGTGAGGCCTTGGATGTAACGCTGGGCCCCTTCGGCAAGGTTCCCCCCATCCCTCCCAACGAGGTCCAGGCCGCCTCCGGCGACCCCCCCCCGTAACGCGTATGAAGTATTCCCCCGCAGTGGAAACCACCGCCTGCTGAAAGGCGCCGCGGGGCCGAACCACCGAAACAGAAAAATCGGAGCCGACTGGTAGACCAAAAAAACGAAGGGGTAAGCCAGCCGGCCGCGGCGTTCCGGAACACCTCCACCGCTGCCCCCTCCGGGTCCAGGACAGAATAAAGAAGGCCTCCTCTCTCGGACCGACACATCCCGCGATTCACCCCGCATCCGTGATTTGGTATAAACTGTTGTGAACCTTTCTCTTTCCTGCGAGGTCTGGCCGTGTTCGGCAGCATCGGAATGACCGAGCTCATTGTCATCTTCGTGGTGGCCCTCCTCTTTATCGGGCCGAACCGCCTGCCCGACCTGGCGCGGTCTATCGGCAAGGCGTTCGGCGATTTCAAGCGCGCCACCTCGGGCCTCCAGGATACTTTCAGCCTGGGCGATGACGATTTCGGCATCGAGGTCGATGGAGAAGAAAAAACGGCCGAAACCGAGACGGAGCAACCCCGAGACGAGGAAGAAAAAGACCCCGCTGCCGGGGAAGCCTCTCCGCCGGAGGCGAACGCTGCCGCGCCAGAAGATGAACCGTCACCTGAAGCCGAGGAAGAACCGGAAGGCGCGGCCCCCGGTGAAGAACCGGACGGCGGCGAGGCGGGTCCTCCCCCCGCTGAGAGGACCCAGGCAACGTGACCAAAGAATCCTCCATGCCCCTTACCGGGCACCTGACCGAGCTCCGGAACCGGATCCTGGTCATCCTCGCATCGGTAACCGTCCTCTTCCTGGGAACGTACTTTTTTTCCGCCGAACTCCTGGCCTTTCTCCAGTGGCCCATCGCCGGGCGGAACCTCATCTTCCTCTCCCCCACCGAGGCCTTCATCACCCGACTCAAGGTCGCCTTTTTCGCCGCCGTTTTCCTCAGCATCCCCGTCATCCTTCACCAGTTCTGGCGCTTCTGCTCGCCCGGCCTGCTTAAAAAAGAAAAGCACTACGCCGTGCCCTTCGTCTTCTTCTCAACCCTCTGCTTCATCGGCGGGGCGGTGTTCTGCTACTCCCTCATCCTGCCTTACGGCCTCGACTTTCTTCTCAGCTTCGCGACCGAAACCGTCCAACCCCAGATTTCCGTAGGCTTTTACATCTCCTTCGTCTTTAAGCTTATCTTCGTCTTCGGCATAGTCTTCGAGGTGCCGGTCGTCACCCTCCTGCTCGTCCAGATCGGGTTGGTGACGCCCGCCTTCCTCACTTCGAACCGGAGCTATATCATCGTCGGTGCGTTCGTTCTCGCCGCCGCCCTCACCCCGCCCGATGTGATCACACAAATTTTCCTAGCGGGGCCCCTTATCGTCCTCTACGAACTCAGCGTGGTGATCGCGAAAATCGTCGTCCGCAAGAAAAAGGAAAAAGCGGACGAAGAGGACACGTCAGCATGAGCGCCACGGACTTGCGGGAAGATTCCGGCCCGGCAGAGGAGGAAGGGAGCGGGCAGGAGGAGGCATGGGCGAGGCCCCTAAAAGGTACCGCATTCTGATCCGGGGCCGGGTCCAAACCGTCGGCTTCCGGATGAGCGCCCAGTGGGAGGCCGCCGCGAAGGGACTGACCGGGTGGGTGCGGAATATGCCCGACGGTTCGGTTGAAGTGGTGGCGGAAGGGCCACTCGCCGCGCTCGATGAGTTGCTGCGCTGGTGCCGCAAGGGCCCTTCCCTTGCCCGCGTGAGTGATGTTCATACCGAGCCCGGCGATGCAACGGGCGAGTTCTCCTCCTTCGAAATCTGGTAGCCGCGCCAAGGGGGGCGCCGGAGCAATGATTGATGTGGAGATTACCAAGTTTCAAATGTCCGGCCCGGAGGATACATCTGGCCTGGCCGAAGCGGTCTGCAACGGGGAGGTAACCCCGGCGGGCCTCAATATCGCCTGCCCCTACATTATTGAAATGACCATGCCCCTTTTTTTCTTCTTCGAGGTCCCCACCGGGAATTTGAAAAGGAACATCCTCGGTTTCATCCGGAATGGGACGAGCGGGATTAGAGAAAACACCTACGGAGTGCAGTTCAAAAAGTTGAGCGGGAGCCTCTCCGATATGATTTCGTACGCGAAGATTGCGACCCGGATCGTTTTGAACAACGCCGCCGCCGGTTAGGACTCCCTCCCAGTTCCACCTCCCGGGCAGATTTTAATGAGAAATAGCGCCGCCGGCAGGGTATGTCCCCGCCTTGGATATGGCGTGTCCCCGCTCGGGCCATAACCGGACATCCTCCGGGAGGCGCGCCCAAACGCCCCTTTCCGCTAGTCACGCAGAAGACGGCAGGCACGGCGGCGGGGAACCTTCCTTCCCCCTACAATATCCGCCAGGCGATGAGGGCCGCGCCCAGGACGGTGAGGAGGGTGCCGGCCACGATGAGGCCGGTCACGCGCTCGAGGTCCCGCAGAAAGAGCCAGCTCAATAGCAAGGAGAACACGGGGACGGTCGAGGTGAGGGGCGAGACGATGGTGAGGTCGCCGTATGTCAGCGCGTAAAAGCTCACCAGGAAGGCAAAGCTGTTGAGCAGCCCGCATGCCCCGTAGAAATACCAGGCCTTTCCCCACCGGAGGTCGGGCCGGTGAGTTTCCGGCAAGAACCTGAAAAGCGCCGCCATGAAAAAAAGGCTCGAAACGCTCGTCACCGTCGCCGCGAAGAGAGGGGACGGGACGATCGAAATCCCCGCTTTTCGGGCGGCGTTTGATATGGAAAAACCGACCACGGCAAAGAAAGGCACCCACAGGAAGCGCCGGTCCCAGGTGAGGTCACCCTTCTTTTTCAGGGTCAGCGTCCCGCAGCCCCCCACGACGAGGAAGGTGCCGGCCCAGATGAAGGGGCCGGGCCGCTCTCCCAGGAATCCGTAGGCGAGCAAAGCCGAGAAGAGGGGCGTCGTGGATATCATCGGCATGGACCGCGCCACGCCCAAGTGGTGGATCCCCAGATAGAGGAACACCCGCCCGGCGGCCGAGCCGGCCAGGCCTGCGGCGATGAAAAAGGAAACCGCCCGGGGGTTCCACCAGGAAGGGTCCCAGAAGGCGGCAGCGAGGAAGACGAGGACGGGGCTGCTCACGATGAGGCCGATGAGAACGCCCGTCACGGCGTTTCCGTGCCGCTGGCCCCTCCGGACGAGGAGGCTGAAGGTGGCGGAGCTGAGGGCCGTCCCCAGGGAAAAGGCCACCGCCAGCGCGGTATCGCTCATCGAATGCCGGAACCCATTTCACCCTCCCGAACCGGACTATCTCAAAATTCTGGACCGTAGCAGAAACGGCCCTGCGCGGGTACGGACGGGCCACTTCGGACTTGGGAGGGGGGGGCGTCCCTTTCCGCTTCTTCCCTACAGAATCCGCCAGGCAATGAGGGCGGCGCCCACGACGGTGAGGAGGGTGCCGGCCAGCACCAGCCCCGTCACGCGCTCGAGGTCCCGCAGCAAGAGCCAGCTCAGGGGGAGGGAGAACAGGGGGGTGGTCGAGGAGAGGGGTGCGACGATGGTGAGGTCCCCATGCTGGACCGCGGCGTACTGGAAAAAGAAGGCCAGGGAGTTGAGGAGGCCGCAGGCACCGTAGAAATACCAGGATTTCCCCCACTGGAGCCGGGGGCGGTAGACGGGGGGCAGAAAGCGGGAAAAGAGGAAGAGGAAGAAGGCGCCGGAAGCGCTGGTGACGGTGATGCCGAGCAGAGGGGAGGGGAGGTACAGGATGCCCACCTTGCGGAAAACGTTCGAGACGGCGAAGCCCATGACGGCGACGAAGGGCATCCAAATGTAGGCGCGGTTCCAGGTGTTGTCATCCCCCTTTTTCACCGTGAGCCCGGCGCACCCGCCGACCACGAGTAGGGTCCCCGCCCAAACGAAGGGGCCCGGCCGCTCCCCGAGAAACGCGAAGGCGAGGAGGGAGATGACGAGGGGGAGCGGCGCGTTCAGGGGTATGGCGCGGGAGACCCCGAGGTGATGGATCCCCATGTAGAAGAGGGTCCGCCCGATTGTGGAACCCACCAGGCCCGCCCCGGCGAAATAGAGGATCGCTACCGGGTTCCACCAGCCGGGCTCCCAGAGCAGGGCCGTGGAAACGAAGAGGGGGGGAAGGCTCACGAAGAGGCCGATGAGGACCCCGGAAACCGCGTTGGCGTGGACCTGTCCGCGGCGGACGACTAGGCTCAGCAGGGCGAACGTGACGGCCGAGGCGAGGGCGAAGGCGGCGGCGAGGAGGTTTCCGCTCATCCGTTCATCCGATTCCGGGATCCGTTTCCGCGCGCCACCAATACCTCCTCAAAATTCCGAACCCTAGCAGATACAGGCCGCCGCCGGGGAAGGGAAAACGGGTATCGAGGCTTATGGATGGAGAATGTCGAGGACCCGGCTAGACGCCGGTGTAGCCCGTGATGAAGATGAGATAGGATGAGAGGATGCTCAGGTAGTTGGAGATGAGCAGGATGCCGATGGCGAGGAGAAGGACGCTGCTCCCCAGTTCGACCGCCCGGAAATACGCCCTGAAAGACTTGTAAAAGCGGAAGAAATACTCGATTCCGAAGCCGCACAGAAGAAACGGAAGGCCGAGCCCGGCCGAGTAGCTGATCAACAGGGTCATGCCGCGGAACACCGTTGCCTGGGTTCCGGCGTATAGAAGAATGCTGCCGAGGATGGGACCCACGCAGGGCGTCCAGCCCGCTGCGAAGGTAACCCCCACCAGGAAGCTTCCGGCCCATCCGGCCTTTCGGTTCCGGAGCATGACGCGCTTCTCGTAGGAGAGGATGGGAAGAAACACGGCGATGGCAATGTACAGGCCCACCGCCGTAAGGACACCGCCCAGGGTGGCGAGCCCTTGGCTGACTCCGAGGAAACCCGCCGCGACCGCCAGCCCGGCCAGCACCCCGGAAAGGGCGAAGGGGACCCGCGAAAGGTAATTCTGCAAGCGGAAGTCGAGGGCCCTGTCGCCGACGTAGAGGCCGAACATGGTGATCAAGATTCCGCCGGTGATGCGGATCCAGTCCTGAAAAGAGAAAAGAAGACTTCCCAAGAAGGTAATGCTCACCCCGAGGGTGACGAAAACAAAGGTGAAACCGGCAATGAAAAAGAGGGAGTTGATAAATACGAGCGAACGCACGCCCTTTTGATTGCCGCTATCCTTAATTTCCTCATAGCTCAAACCGGTCAGATAAGACAGATAACTCGGGAAAAGAGGAAGGACGCAAGGAGAAGCGAAGTTGAGCACTCCGGCAAAAAAGGCTAAACCCAGAGATACATTGTCAGGTCCCATGAAGTTTGCACTCCTCTTTTCGATCTTTACTTAATAAAACTCTACTCTACGGTGACCTTGGCAAATGCCTCTCCCTCGGAAATCGGAATCCCTGTCACAAAGTAGTGAAAAGTGCCGTTCCGTACAAAAGCCGTGCTCGCAACCGCCCCGGGTCCAATAGCAGCGCTGAGATAGGTTCCATCCGGGGCGAGATAAAAGAGAGTCGGTGCCCGCGTGGAACGGTGAAGGCGCTCACCCTCGTTGAATACGACGGATGAATATCCGCTTGTCGCGTTGAACCAGATGACCGTCGCGCCTTTCCGCACCCGCAAAGTTAGGGGGGAAATCCCGTCCGCATCGATTCGTACGACCCGGTACTTTCCGTAGCCCGAAACTTCACCTTGGGCGACTACCATGGGATCTTCGGCGGACTCACCGACAGCCCCCCCGGCCAGCAAGGCACTCATCACGCAAAACATCGAAATCTTTCGGAAATTCCAGGAGATAACATAGAATTCACTCACTCTATTATATATCCGACTTCTCATGCCTAAACTTTCACCCCAACCTTCCTGCAAAACTTATGAAATATAATGATAATAGTAAGATAGAGAAAAAACCCGCCATCCCTATTTGGACCTCTGGATCACCTCAAAAGGATCTTCCAACTCAATGGTGTCATCCCGGGACGGACCCGTCGAGACGATTACAATCGGCTTCTCCACCAATCGCTCAAGATATTGGATATACTCCCGCGCCCTGTCCGGAAGGTCCCGCATCGTGCGTACACCCATGGTGCCCGTCATCCATCCGGGGAACTCTTCGTAGCAAGGCTCGCACCGTTCCAAGATACTTGCCTCGGCCGGAAACGTCTCAAGTGTTTCTTCTCCGAGCCGATAGCCCACACAAACGCGAATGGTCTCCTGGTTATCCAGAACGTCAATCTTCGTTAATACTATCGCGTCCACCCCTCCAACTTGTATCGCGTGGCGTGCCGCAACCACATCGAACCAGCCGCAACGGCGGGGCCTTCCCGTCGTCGCGCCGAATTCTCCGCCTTGGGCCCGGAGGTCCTCCCCCTCTTTTCCCTGAAGTTCCGTCGGAAACGGCCCCTGTCCCACCCGCGTGCAGTATGCCTTCATGACAGCAAGGACAAGATCCACTTTTCCGCCGGGAATGCCGAGGCCGCTCAAGGCACCCCCCACTCCCGTATTACTCGAAGTTACGTAGGGATAGGTACCCATATCCACGTCAAGCAAAATTCCCTGGGCGCCCTCCAGCAAGATCCTCTTCTTCGCTTTAAGCGCCTCATGGATTTCCGCGTCTGAATTCCGGACATGCGGAGAAAGAATCGAACGGGCCATTTCACACAGTTGCAGATTATGAGACTCGCTGAGGGCGAGCTTCTCTTCTTCGGATAAGGCTATTCCTGCCAGAAGGCGCTTCTTTATCGCCAAGCTAACCCGGACGCGTTCGGTGAGGATCTTCTCGTCGAACAGGTCGCAAACCCGAACGCCAAGGCGCGCAGCCTTGTCCGAATAGGCGGGTCCGATTCCGCGCCCGGTTGTACCAATACGATTCACCCCAAGAAGATCTTCCATATGGGTATCAAGCACCTTATGGTATGGCATGATCAGATGCGCCCGCTTGCCGACGACAAGATTTTCACCCACCTCGACGCCCACTGAGCGAAGGCGCTCGATTTCCTCCACCAACGCAACCGGATCCACGACCACGCCGGATCCGATGATGCACCGCACGGCCGGGTGAAGAACCCCGGTGGGAACGAGGTGGAGAATATACTCCTTTCCGCCCACCACTACGGTGTGCCCTGCGTTGGCGCCTCCCTGGTAGCGGGCAACCACCTGGACGCGAGGGCCAAGCAAATCAATTACTTTTCCCTTGCCCTCGTCGCCCCATTGCCCTCCAACCACCGCGAGTACACTCATTTTCCATTCATCCGGGTTCCAAGATATTCCGACATTTCGCGGACGTCGAAATCCATGATTTCACGCCCATCTGAATCCAAGAGCCGAACCCGTCCGTTCCTGGTTTTTTCCGGATCCACGATGAGGCATTTTGGAATTCGCGCGCGCCGGGCATATTCCAGCGAGGCGCCAAGATCGCGGCGGATAATGTCCCTCGCGACACGCCAACCCCTATCCCGCAATTCCCGGGCGATTGTGATCCCCATACGCTTTTTTTCCGTGAAGTCGATCACGAGAAAATCCGTTGACTCCCGGCTCATTTGATTGTCCGGTGAGAGCCGAAGAATCTGCTCCACATCAATGGCGAAACCCGTTCCCAGACCGTCCGTTCCGTATTGTCCCAGAAGGCGATCGTAGCGCCCCCCCCCGCACACGGGATACCCGGAGCCCTCGACGAATCCCTCAAAAATGACCCCCGTATAGTAGTCAAAATCCCGAAAATCGCTAAGATCGAATAAGACCCGGTCGGCCAGGCCGTAGAGTTTCAACATTCTATGCACCTGCTTTAACTCAGCCAGTGCCCGGCGAGATGTCCGGTTTTTCATGTTCTTTCCCGCCCGATCCAAAATACTCACGCCCCCGAACCACTCCGGCAATGCCAACAAACTTTTTGCGCTTCCCCTCTTTTCTTTCGGAAACTCCTCGACGATCTTTTCCAACCCTGATACGTCTCTTCTTTCAATCGCCTCAAGTACTTCTGCGCGGTGCATATCATTCAATCGAAGATCGTCCAGAAGGCCGCGGAGGAATGCCGTATGGCTAAGAGAAATTCGATAATTCTCCAAGCCGTTTTGTTGCAGGCACTCCACCGCGATGGCGATCATTTCCACATCCGCTTCGAGAGAATCCAAACCGATTAGTTCCGCACCCGCCTGCCAAAATTCCCGTTGGAGAATGCCCGCGACATGGGTATGCCGAAACACATTTGTCAGATAGCAAAGGCGCAACGGCCGGGGATGGCTGGCCAGCATGGTCCCCGCGATTCGGGCGATCTGGGGGGTGACATCCGCCCGAAGCGCAAGCATCCCGCCCGTTTCGCGATCCGAAAACCGGAAGGTTTGGGTATCGCGAACCTCGCCGTCGCCTGCGGAGGTGCAAAAATCAATGACGGGCGTCAAAATTTCCCGAAATCCCCACCGGGCGAACACCGCCAGCAGATTCGCTTCAACCAGCCGTTTCCGCTCGGCTTGGTCGGGCAAAAAGGGTCTCGCTCCTGTTGGCATCGTTTTTTTTGTCATCGGACCGCTCATTCGCGCGGCTGCCTCAATCTAGATTTGGACGAGATTTGCGTCAAAAATATTGGGCAGCGAACGAATTTCCTCCATGACTTCATCCGGTATGGGATCGTCCAAATTGAGAATCGCTACCGCCCGGTCATTCTTCTTCAACCTGCCAAGCTGCATGCCAGCGATGTTGACATTGTAATTCCCCAACAAGGTGCCGATTTTACCTATCATCCCCGGTTGATCTTCATTAGTGAATATCAGCATGTGGCCGTCCGGATGCGCGTCCACATCATACGCATCAATCCGGACGATCCGGGGCTCTCCCGGCCGAACGAAAGTGCCCGCCACGGAGCGAGCGCTCGCGTCCGTCTTTACGGTAAGTTCAACCAAATCTGTGTACACACCCCTTTCGCTGCGCATGGTCGTTACAACATCGATGCCTCTCTCCCGGGCCAGAACCACTCCGTTCACAAGGTTCACGCGCTCCCCGCTCAGAAAATGGCCCAAGATCCCCTTGAGCGCCGCCGCCGTAAGAGATTCCATCGGGTTTTCCAAAGGGCCCCCATAGGCCACCTCCAGCGTGCGGACACCGCCCCCGGCCAATTGGGCGAGGAAGCTGCCCAGCCGCTCGGCCAAATCGAGATAGGGCCCCACCCGTTCGAGATCCTCGGGCCCGAGAGAGGGGCAATTCACAGCGTACTTCACTATCCCCTTCGTCAGATAGGACACAATTTGCTGGGCCACACTCACGGCAACGTTGATCTGTGCCTCATCGGTGGAAGCGCCCAAATGCGGCGTACAAACCACGTCATCGCGCCCCACCAGGGGGTCGCTCGCATCCGGAGGCTCTTGGTCGTAAACGTCGAGCGCAACCCCTGCGACCCGCCCTTTTTCGAGCTCCGCCTCCAAGGCCCGCCCGTCGATGAGGCCCCCGCGGGAACAATTGATAATTCTAACGCCGGGTCGCATTTTTTCTATCTCATCGGCCCCGATGATATGTTTGGACTCCGTCATCTTGGGCACGTGCAAAGTGATGTAGTGCGACTGTGCGAGAAGCCCGTCCAGGTCGGTCAGCCTTACCCCTCGCTTCGCCGCCGCCTCCTCGGATATGAAAGGGTCGTAGGCCAAGACGTTCATCCCCAGCCCTTGGGCCAGCCGGGCGACGACGGACCCGACGCGGCCGAGACCGATTATGCCGAGCGTTTTCGAATGAAGCTCCACTCCGACGAATTTTCTTCTCTCCCATTTCCCTTCCTTCACGGAGAGAACCGCCTGCGGAATGTTCCGCGCCAAAGCGGTCATCATGGCGATGGTGTGCTCGGCCGTGGTAACGACGTTTCCATCCGGCGCGTTGACAACGAGGACCCCGCGCCGGCTTGCGCTTTCGAGATCGATGTTGTCCACGCCGATGCCGGCACGGGCGACAATCTTCAACCGGCCCCCCGCCCCCAGAACCGCCTCGTCCACCCGGGTCGCGCTTCTCACGATCAGGGCGTCGATGTCCTTCGTCAACTCCAACAATTCCTTCCGGGAGAGCCCGGGGCGGTTCAGGACCTCGAAGCTTCCGCTTTCGGTTAATATTTCTTCCGCGCGGGAAGAGAGCGACTCCGAGATGAGGACGCGGATCGTTTCGTTCATCCGGAAAATACCTCTTTCGCGGCCAAAAGGCCGGCTCCCTCTTCCAGTCGGTAGCCCAAGCCGGCCAAAACCGCCTCCAATGCACAAACGGCAATCAGCATGTCGGACTCATCTACATACCCCAAGTGACCTATGCGGAAGATCTTTCCTTTCAATGCCCCCTGGCCGCCGGCAATCGTCACCCCGTGGCCTTTTGCCATCTCACGGGGGATCGCCGCCCCCTCGATCCCGGGGGGCACCTCTACGGCGGTCACGGATTCGCTCAAGAGATCTTTTGCGAAAAGATCCAATCCTAGGGCGCGGACGGCCGATCGCACCGCTTCGGCCAAGCGGGCATGCCGGACAAAGATTTCTCCTAGGCCTTCCGCCCGCATCATATCCAGAGCCACATGCAAACCATATATGAGTGAAATGGCCGGAGTCCTCGCCGTTGTGAACCTCTTTTGATTTTTCCGCTCGATTCGCAGATCGAAATAGTATCTTGAGTTTTTGCTCTCCTCGGCGGCGGCCCAAGCCCGCTCGCTAAGCCAGATGAAGACAAGGCCGGGGGGAAGCATCAGCGCCTTTTGGCTGCCCGTGAGTACGGCGTCCAGTCCCCATTCCTCTGGCCTGACGTCATAAACCCCGAGGGCCGTGATGGCGTCCACGACGACGAGGGTGCCCGGGGAAACGTTTCGGGCCATTTCGGAAATAGCTTTTATGTCATGCTTGGCTCCCGTCGAGGTCTCGCTCGCTTGAACGAAAAGGGCTTTGTAGTCGCGCTCCTGCAACGGGCCTTCCAAATCAGCGGGATCGGCGGATCGGCCCTCCTCCACCCGGAAGTCGTCGACCCTCACACCGAACGACTGGCAGATATCGATCCACCGCTCGCCGAATTTCCCACCCCGGACGGCCAGGGCAGAATCTCCCGGGGACAAGAGATTCGCCACAAGGGCCTCCATTCCCCCCGTCCCCGACGCCGCCAGGGAAATCACATCATCTTCGACCTGAAACAACCAAGAGAGATTCTCGCGGACCCTGCCGAAAATGGTCTCAAACTCCCTTGTCCGATGATGAATCAACGGACGGGTCATTGCCGCGAGGACCTGCGGCGGCACCTGTGTAGGTCCCGGAGTGAGCAAATGATACTTACGCATAATCGCCTAAAACATACGCACAAGATCGGAAAAAAACGGCCGGAAGCGGCCAACCTGCAACCCGCCTCACCGGTTAAAATCAATAAAGCGGGGACGATGGCGGTACGGAGAGAATTTTCAGCGCATCTTCGAGCGACCGGTCCTGCCACTTATCAATACAGATTCGATTTTCCCAAAGGGCGCCCCCCTAGGCGGGACGGACCGTTCGAACAACAACCGTCGGACGGCAGAGAGGGTATCCACTTGCCGGGAAAAGTGTCAACAGACGGGGGATCAGCCGTATGAAAGCCTCTTTTCTGAAGGCGAAATGGCGTGCGGGACGCCCCGAAAAAAACCCGGAGGAGCCGAAGCTCCCCCGGGCCTTTTTTCCGCTTTGATTCGGCTCCGGCGCAAAACCTTCTTCGGCCCCGCTGCCGGCCCTAGGTCAAAGTATTAAAACACCCACCGAAGGCCGATATGAGCCCCCCATGTGTTGTCCAGGTCGCGGGCATTAGACGGAGCGCCCGCGGCGGTGGCCTCAACACCATAGTCGCCCGCCCACAGGTACGAGTATGTACCTTTCAGGATCAGGCCCTTGTAGATGTTGTAGGAGAAATGGAAGTCAGCTTCGGTGCCGATCCCCTTGTCGCTGTCGTAGGTGAAGTCATTGGCATCGACCGTGTCACCGTCGAAGTTCGCGTCGATGTCGGCCCGCGAGGCTGCCGAGCGAATAAGCCCTACTTCGCCGGCAAATGAGAGGTCCTTGGTGGCCGCGTACTGCCACAGGAACTCGTGGGTGCCCACGCCGTTCGTGGCTCGACCGCCACCACCGGAATCATTAGCCACGTTATTGCCCATCATGTTGATGGCGTGGTAACGCCGGCGGTTGATGAGCTGCGGGCCGTAGAGGTGGCCCGAGCCCTGGTTCCGCGGGAAGATGAACCGGCTCATGTCTCTGTCGGCCTGCTGGCCGAAGGTGCCGGTTGCGTCGGTCGTGTCGTCGTCACCGGAAATGAAGGTTCCCGCGTAACCGAGCTTAAGCTTCCCGAAGGTGAACCAAGTTCGGATAAGTACAGCATAACCTCCCAGATCGACGTCCGGCCGGCCAGTCGCCAGTTGACTGTAGTCGAGCTGTCCGTCCTGAATCACTCCCGTCACGTCAATGCTGGCGATCCCAAACTTAGCCTTCACATTGGTACCTATGTAAAAGGCATCAATGTCAGGATCGGTCGCCTTGAGGGCATCGGTCGCCTTGTTGGTGTCATACCCGAGCCACGGGGTAATGGTGATAGAGGGGGCCGCCTTATAGGCGAGCGCAACATAGTAGAGGTCCGCGTCGTCGCGCATTTCACCGCCTTGGCCCGCGGCTCTAGCATCACCATCCCCATTTGCACTACCTTCGCGCCACTTCGCGGTGAAGGCGCTCAGGGTGACCGGCCCGAAGAGCTTACCGTAGATGCCGAAGCCGGTGGTGCGGGAGAAACCGAAGGAGTCGAAGATTTCCCTGTCCGGTGAGGTCCAGTCCGTCCGGCCCATGCGGAACCGCAGTGTGGAGCCCGGAATGGCAAAGTCCACCACGTAACGGTTGACGCCAGCGGCAGGACGCGCAACATCGGCACCCCAGTCGCCGCCTTGGAGGTCGAACTCGTAGATAGCCCAGACCTTTTTATTATCGTGCGTGTAGGTGAACCGAGGACGAAATAGCCGGTCGTTGTCCTGCCGGGTGTCGTGTCTCCGGTCGTTCCGATCCCCGTTTTCAGTGGCAACGCCGCGAACTCGGAAGAACCCTGTAAACTTGACATCTACGGCGTACGCCGCGCTTGCCGTTGTGACCAGCATGGCAATCGCCGCAAGCCAGATAAAGTATTTCCGCATTCCTGTTTTCTCCTAAGGAGTATGTTTCGTTTGGCTTTCTGAATTCCTCGAAAATTTTCGATTCAACGCAAAATTTTCAACCGTTTCCTCCATACGCTACCCTCTGGCATCACCTCCTTATTTTGTTTGCCCGCAATCTCCGCACTCGGAACTCGGGCCGTAAAGCCACCTTTCCATCAAAGGTGGGAAGTCAAGGCAACGAAAAAAACTCGCACACACTCATCTGATGTGCGGACACCTAACACTCACCCTCCGCACTGAAACGCAGCAGGAATCTCGCTGCTTATCTTAGCGCTACGACATTTCCTCGAGGGCGAATGATGCTCACGCACAAATCTTTTTAGATATAAGAGCCAAACTCACAAAAAAGCTAATCTATGCGACAATTTAGCAATTGGCCAATTCATATGTCAAGGTTTATTTATTTTAAGTTAGGTGATTCCCAATCGAATTCAACGGAGAATCGAATCTTATGCTATTTTCATTAGATTTCTTAATTCGCTGTTTTTGAATCATTTATACAATTCAAATTGGGGAGAGTGATTATTTGCTGCCCCGATAAATATGTATGTGGCTACTCTCTCCCCCCCCGAACCCCTCCGCGCCGGAGGACACAATGACAAGGTCCTTCAGGCCGTCGTTGTCGGCGTCTTCGAACGAAAAGTCCGCGATCCCCCCGTGGACCGTCTGGGATCGCCAAATCTCGGTAAGGGCGCCCCCGTCCCACGCCAGGCCGACGATCTCGCCAGAAGATACGCCGAGACCGGGAGCGAGCCGCGAGGCGCCGTACTGGTTGGCGATCAAAAGCGCCTCTTCGTTCTTGTCCCCGTCGACGTCCTCCACCAACACGCGCGACCGAATGACCAGGGTGCTTCCGTCTCCTTCCATTGGTATCTGACCGTCTTCAGTGTCCGGCATCTTTTGCCCGAAGAAATGATCAAAAACAAAAACGGCGCCGCCGTACCGCTCGCCGCTTTGGAAGCGCTTCTCGCCGCGCCGGGAATACACGCGCACGACGTCATCCGTTCCCACCTCGACGACCTCCGTTGTGGCGTCCTTATCGAGATCCCACAAACCGAAGCCAAGAATGGTGACCCTTGCAGGGAGGGTGTAAGGGGCCACAACGGAAAGTTTTTTTCCCGACCAGCGGTAACGGTTAATGGGACCGTCCAGAGGCAGGTCAATACCTTGACTCTGCCCGAGGAGGACGAACGCTTCCCGGTCAGGAATTGGCGACCCGTCCTGCGGCCGGCGCATTCGAATGAGCCGGAAGAAAATCCCCTTTTCCGGGACCAGCCTCTCGAATCCGCCTTTTCGGTATTCCAGAACCAACGAGAAGAGCCGGCCGAACCGATAGTTCGCAATGTAGATTTCCGGGATCCCGTTTCCGTTCATATCAGCCGCATCTATCCAGCGAAAATCGTTGCTCACCGGCAGATCGAAGCGCGCCACCTCCCGCAGTTGACCGCTGCCGATTTGATAAGCGGACAAGCTGTTGTGGCCGATGACGAGCACCTCGTTCTTTCCGTCCTTGTTGGTATCGACCACGGCCACACCGCGGAAATTCACCTCGTTAAAAACAAAACGCTTCACCTGGCCAGCGCCGCCCGGCATGCCTTTACGGGAAAAAATCAAATTCAAATCGGGACTCAAATCCTGGCGCCCCCCTGCGCCCCGCCGAAGGCTCTGCTCTCGAGGGGCACGCTGCTCGAAGGGAAATTCTTTCGCAATGATTTCCGTCTTGAACAACTCATCCCGGGTGGAAAGAGATATGAGACGGCCGGTTATAATTTTCTTCCCTTTGACCTCACGGATAATGCTTTCAAAGGCGAGGCCTCCGCGAATATGATTTTGAAGAAGGAGTGCATTTCGATCTTTGGTCACCTCGTCCACCCCAACGCCGGTTTCGAGCAGCCATACCTGAAGCCGGTCTATGTCGTAGACGTCAAAACGGCCTTCGGAAAGAAGGATGGTTGCCAGGTCGCGCGTTAAAGTATCCGTGCTCAACGGCTCCTCGGTCCGGTTCAGGAACGGCAAAACCGCGATCCGCAGCTTTGCCGAGGAAAGCCGCACGATGTCCTTGGTCTTTGGAACCAAGTCGCTCCCCGGAGTGAGCCGGATCATTCGGGCGACGGAAAATTTCTCACGGACCTCCACCACCGTTGCAAGGCCAATTTCGTCCTCCAGCGTCCCCAAAGGCACCCCCGTGTGCGGGTGGCGGAAAGATTTCCCCTTTCGGTACACATTGACCTTGATCCCTTTTGTGACTTTGTCCTTTGCTCCTAGGCTCAAGTAGAGATCCCCCCCCTTGACCGCGACGATACTTCCTTCCAGGTAGGGAAACTGGCGGTGAAGTTTATCGCTGATTACTTTCAAGGCCTGGCGATAATCGGCGACCTGAGCAGCGGCGATGGCGGGGAAAAGAACGTAGAGGACCGGCATTGCGAACAGCAAAAGCCGGGAAAAGAGAGGAATCGCCATGGCGCAAATTCGCAAGGTATTCTCCAATAATGTTGTCCGACTACTCTGTAGAGTGGGAAACGACCCTCGTCCCCGCCAAACGATCGCCTAAGCCTCTTCCCTTCTTGTCGATGACGATGAGGAGATGGCTTTCCTCCTGAGGAGCTTGTTCTCCCGTCAAAAGGGCATCCGATTCACCCTAGCTGATAATGTCATCGTCCCCGCCACCGTCGGCATCGTCCCCGGCCAGTTCCGGCTCACCGCCGTCCTCCGCTGTGGCGGCTTCTGCCTCCTCCTCCGCGAAGACCTCCGCCCACATGTCATCGAGGTCGTCCCCCGCCCCGTAAGCCTCCTCCGGCGAAGCCGCTTCGGTTTCAGTAAGTTCCGCCGCATCCGGGGAGCGAACCTCCTCTTTCTCGGAAGTGGGCTCCTCCCCCCCTCCCTCGGAAAGCGCCTCGGTCCACAATCCTTCCAGATCGTCCTTGTCGATATCGGAGGTAACGAGCCCCCCCCGGCTCCTCGCCGGGCGCTTCCGAGGGGGAGGCCCCGCCCTCTTCCCTTACCGGCGATTTTTCGATTTCCGCAGAGGCGGGTTCCGCTTCCGGGACATCTGAAACAGGGGGTTCCTCTTCCAAATCCCGGACCGGAGGCAAGGTCGCCGCGGGCGAAAAGACAAGGAGACCTTTCTCGCCAAGAAGGGATACCACCTCCGGATCCTCGTGCGATCCGTAATACCGGGGAACCGGATCGACAACGAGGGGGGGAGAGGAACAGTCTGTCCTTGGCCTTTCGCGGCCGCTTTCGGAGCGCCGTTGCGACCAACGGGTCAGGAAGATCTCTTCCGCACTTCGGACAATTTTCATGCCCGTCAAATGTCACATACCCACATTTGGAACAACGCACGGGATTTCTTCCTCTGCTGCAGGCAGCGGATTGTGTCCATTATAAGGAAAATAGCGATATTCAACCATCCCATTGAATATCCAGAGAAAAAAAGGCGGGAGTTGGAGAGGGTCTCTTCCAAGCCTTCGACTTTCGGGCGCTCATCTCCCGCCGCCAATTCGCGGCTCTTCCCAATCGAGACAACGTCCCTCTCATACGGCCTAGGGCGGGCGCCCGATGCCGAAGAGAACGGCAATCGCCGTCAGAGCGAGGAACGCGCCGTAAGGGAGAGGCGTTTTCCAGGTCGACCGTCGGGTGAGGATAAGACCCAGCCCCACTGCCACCCCCGTCAACGACCCCAATACGGTGGCTTGAATCCAACCCCGAACCCCCAAGTTGACGCCCGCCAACGCGGCGAGCTTCTCATCGCCCATCCCCTCTCGGCCCCGGAAAGATCGGTACCCGTTCCGAATCAGGACAAAACTTCCCCCGCCCAGAAGGGAGCCCATCCCCGCGTCGAACGCGGAGAGGTCCCGCGCCCATGGCAGGCCGAAGGCCGCTATCAAAAGACCCAGGACAATGAACCCGTCCGGAATGATGAGTTTTCGAGAGTCCACGATTGATACAACGAAAAAATGCAGCCGAGCCCGAGCGTCCGAAAAAACCCGAGCGACAATCCCTCCAACATCATTGCGCCCACAGCGAGCGCCGCTGCGAAAAGATCCACCCAGACATGACTTATGTCGATGAGCTTTCCGCAATACAGGTATCGGCCGCCCAATAGAAAATAACTCGCCACCGGGATCAAATCGGCCGGCTCGAGCGGATGCTCGCATCGGGGGCATCTAGACCCGGATTTCCCATATAGATTTGCGATTTCCACGCCCCTCAAGATTATTACGGTTTATAATTCAATCAGTTAATCCTTCCTCTCGCCCGCTGATGGAGAACACCCGGTGGGTGAAGCCGCGAAGAGCCCTCTGAGAGTCC
>CAZUHN010000235.1:0-18629 GCA_964620535.1 uncultured Nitrospinaceae bacterium
CTCTCCCAGCTTGCCGATGATCTGCTCTGCGGTGTGGCGACTCCTGGGGCATGAAAATCCCCCCTTTGACTGGACGACCCATGTCGAAAGCTTATCGAAAATCCTAACATCCAACCTGGAACGGTTTTTGGGGGCACGTCACTCCGGCCACGCCGAAATCTTGAAAACGCCCTGATGATTTATTTAAATCTGCTCCCCTTCTTTGTTCCATCTCACGCCTTTCAATGGTCAACAGGCGCAGTCCCTTCACCCTGTTACACCAGACCTCAAAACCATAAAAACGGAGTTTGGAATCAAGAGGAAATTCCTCTATCGTAGAATCTCACTTTTCGAAGTCTCCTAAGTGATAAGTAACCTCACCCGGCCGAGATCTTTCCATTGTCTCCCGGAGAGCTCGTCATAGGCCCAGCCAAAGATGGGAAACGCGGCGCAGCGCAAAAAGATTCTTCGCATCGCAAAATTCCTGCGGAAGCGCTTCGGCATTCCCCAGCGTCCTGAGAAAACCGATCTTCTTGATTCTCTGATCCAAACCATACTTTCCCAGAGCACAACGGATCACAACCGGGACCTCGCCTTCCACCGTCTTAAGCGCGAATTTTCAAATTGGGACTCCGTCGCAAACGCAAAAAAGACCACCATTGAACTTGCCATCCACCAGGCTGGCCTAGGCAACCAAAAGGCCGAGCGCATCCGCGCTTTTTTGCGGTGGCTCCAAAAAGAAAAGGGGAATATTTCGCTCGAATTCCTTCACGAAAAGAGCACCGAAGAGGCGATTGCCCTTCTTACCAGACATAAGGGAGTCGGCGTAAAGACGGCCTACGTCACTCTCATGCAAGCATCCGGCCGCGACCTTTTCCCGGTAGATGTCCACATTCACCGGATATTCCGCCGCCTTGACCTCATCGGCTTAAAAACTACACCCGAAAAAACCCATCACGAAGTGGCCCCCTACATCCCAAAAGGAAGAGCCTTTGAACTGCACATGAATCTTCTCTCCTTTGGACGCACAACCTGTACGGCTCGGAACCCAAAATGCTCCCAGTGCGACCTAACCCGAATGTGCCAATACTTCAGCGACGAAATAACAAAGAAAAAATGCTCGCCAGCGAAGCCCAACCCCTCAATAAAGCGCAAGAACCAAATTTCATGACATATTGATGAAAACGTTTCTGCCGGTCGGATCGCCCGAGTTGTTCACAATTGGATCGTCGCTCACCTTTGGGATAGGGCAAGTGGCCAACCGGCAAGGCCTTCGAAGCGGAACACCTACCGCTGCTGTCCTCACTTTTAACGGGATGGTTTTTCTCGAAGGACTTATCTTCTCCCTCTTCTTGGGAACCCTTCAAAATGCAGCTTTCCTCGCCGTCATATGGTTCGCCGCCGCCGGCGTCATGGGACCGAGAATCGGCAACATCTGCTCTGCCATCGGCATCGTCCGGATGGCGTGAACCGTTCTATCGCCATTTCTTCATCCTCCCCCATCTGGGCATCCCTGTTCGCAATCGTTGTCCTCGGAGGGAAGCCTACCTTCTAGGTTCTCATCGGAACGATTGGCATCGTGACAGGAGTGATTTTACTGGTCATCCGAGAAGACGAAAGTCTCTCTTTTTCCAGCTGGTTTCGAAGTGCGCTCATCTACCCGCTCATTACTTCACTGGCTTATGCCCTCACACCCAATTTCGCTAAAATTGGATTTGCCCACCAGCAAACCCCCTTGGTCGCGATGGTGATAGCATTTGCTACGGGAAACGCCCTCACCCTGACCGGTAGAAGTCGGAGCGATATCGGAGGAAAAATCCGTGCCACGCGTTCTGCGTGGCTTTGGTTTTGTGTGGCGGGAGCCTTCAACTTCCTCAGCACCTTTCTACTTTGGCAAGCCCTCATAAGAGGAAACATCACGACAGCTGTTCCCCTGAGCCGCCTTTATCCCCTCTGGATACTCATCCTCAGCTACTTTTAATTAAATAAATTGGAGCGCATCACGTTTCGACTTGTTTTGGCCATATCCTTCGTCGTGGCGGGGGGCGTCTTCATCACGGTTTTCACCTCATAAATGAAAGAAAATTCATGGGAAAACGGCATGTCTGCGCCGAGACCAAGTTCAACCGAAGGAAATTTCGAAATCGCGGCTATCGCGATGAGATCTTTAATTGGCGGATTGAATATGTTCAAGAAAAAATTTAGAAAAGATTTCTGATCATTTATGACTACGCTTCAAGATGGGGGATTATTGGGAGCTGCTGACGGAAGAGAACTCAGTAAATAAATGAAGGCCATACCGATTAGGGTGGGACAATCAACGAAGGCCCTTCCCCCTCTCCGGATTTTTTTTCATCGTCAAATTGATCATTCATTTCCCGCTGCTCTCCGGATTTATCCGCCGGTGCATTTTGCCGTACGATTTGTTCAAGATATACACCGAAAGAATATCGAACCATCTCAATGAAAAACTCCGAAGGCTTTTTCCCGCCATCTTTTATCTGGTCGCTTAATGTTAAGCATTCGCGCGCAAGAACCTCCTTTCCCGCTCGATGAAAAAAGAGAGCAATATCCTCTAACTGCAAAGAGAGGCGCCGCATAAGCACGTTGTCGCCCGAAAGATCCTTGGATGTTTTTTCAATGATTTGCTCCACACGCACCTTACGTTGGTCCTCATCTAATTCAATTTTACTCTGGAGTGATTCAAGAAGTTCTTTAAAATGGGCCTCAAACCGTTTGCTCTCGATCACCCAACTCCATAGGGCCGACTCGGAAAAGAGTTCGCCGGACCGGCGGCTTTCTCCCTTCTCATCAGGAGATTTCAGGAGGTTTTGCACCGGATGGGTTCCATCCTGAAATTTTTCTATGTCGGCGAGTGGCTTTAACAACATCATGGAACGGATATAGGCGCTGGGAACTGTGGTTGCGCTAATTTCGTTTTCCTTATAAGCACGATCAAGAAACCAAATTCCGCAGGCCGGCGAGATTTCAACCACCGGGAAGGAAGACTGGGAACTGAAACCAGAAACAAGCTCTCGTATCTCCTTGGCAGTAGCATCTGCCGAAACGAATTCCTCAATCCCCCGCCCATGGCGAATTTTCGCCTGAAACAGGTAGCGGCCCCGCGGATGACGGGACCGCACAATCCAAATCAGCATCTGACCGCGCCCGTCGACGGCGCTCATATATGCCGCAGTGTATGCAACTCCCGGCGAATAGGACGAAACCACAGCGGCCTTAGTTTTTCCTTCTTTCACGGAGATGCCCGAGTTGCGGAGCCGATAAAGCGCTTTCCGAATACGGGAACCGGCCCTTTTGTCCGTGGCGATCTCGGTTATCTCGGCGAGAACCCGAGCCGCCTCCGGTGTCCCTACCGAAGCGACGGCATCTATCAGAATGTCATGAGGAGAGAAACTTTGCGTTGTGATGGCCCTTGTCAGTTTAAGCAAATTCTCCGGCACCGGAAGATTTTCTTGTTGGCATTCTTGTTGTGACGGCGATACTGCCCGAAGGGCCACTCCCTGAAGACCCGAAGATAGCGAGAGGAACATTTCCGCCACCTCCTTGACTGCTTTAGGTGAAAATATCTCTTTTTCCTTCAGTCGAATGACGATTTTTTTTGTCCGATCCAGAGCGTCTGCCTCAAGATCTGCGGGAAGAAGCGTTTCAGTCGAGAGAGCGCGAATGGTCTCGCCAAGAGAAGATAATTCCTCCACGGACCAGCGAAGCGCCTTCGCATGTTCCAAAAGACCCGGGAGAACACGCTTATCGCCTAACTCCCGGATGGACATTAACGCAGGAACTCGGCCCGCGGACGAGGTAGATGCAAGATGCACAAGTAGGCCTTCAATGCCCTCCTCCCCCAAATCACGGATTTCATCGAAGAGAGGAGCGGGCGCTAATGCTCCCGGAGGAGGAGGCTTCGTGAAAGAAGCCTCAAGCCCCGCGGCTATCGCGCGGGCATGGCCCACTCTCTTAATCGAACTTTCTTTTTTCCTTTTCCTGTCCATATTTCCTCTCACACCACTGATAAGCACAGTTGTTCGAATCATCCGATTCGAAGGATGTACTGTCAAGGGATCGTAATTTTAGCCAAATGCTTCACGATTCCTATCTATCTCGATAATAGTGACAAGTTATCACTAAGACGCGGCAGATTTTGACTTCAATCGTGCGGGCCAGGTGTCGCAAATTCTCGACGCAGGCGTTATCCGGTGACTTTGCCTCTGCGTACATCAAGTTTTCCCAAACAGATTCGGCAGAAAGACAGACAAATAAGTGAGAGGGGAGAGAGGTATGATTAAGCTGATACATTGCTCATTCTGACATGGCGGCCTCCAGACTTATTTCTCTATCAGACAGAGAAGATCCGCTGACAAGATGAAAGAAAAATTCTCTATTTCCTTTCGCTCCTCGAATTGGGCTCGCCGTCACCCCTGTGGGTCTGAGACCTATCGCCCCAGCGGCATTCCAGATAGAGATAAGCGCTTCTTTTTGGAGTGAGGGATCCCGAACAATCCCTCCTTTTCCTACTTTTCCCTTTCCCACTTCGAACTGAGGTTTTACCAGCACCACCATTTCTGCATTTTTCCCCATGACAGAAAGAACTGGCCGCAAAACCTTTACAACCGAGATAAAGGAAACATCAACCGTGGCTAGATCCGGCCGCTCTCCTTCTAATCGCTCGGAAATACTTTCGCCGGTCAGGTAACGAGCATTCGCATTTTCAATAACGGTTACGCGAGGATCTTTCCGGAGTACCCAATCAAGTTGCCCTTTTCCCACATCGATTGCCACTACGCGATTTGCCCCACGAAGCAACAGAACCTCAGTAAATCCTCCGGTCGATGAACCCACATCCAAGCAAATGCGATCTATTGGCGAGACCTCGAATGCATCGAGGGCGTGGGCCAACTTAATGCCCCCCCGGCTAACATATTGGCGAGATTTTTCGGTTATTTCGATAATTGCGTCGGCTGGGCAGGCAGTTCCCGCCTTTGTTGCGGTAGTCCCGTCTACAATAACACGACCGGATAAAATTAGGCTTTGGGCTTTCTCTCGGCTCGGTACGAGCTTTCGTTCGAGGAGCAGCTTGTCAAGCCGCGGGTTTTTTACCATGTTCGGCCAGAGATACGACTTCTTCGCCAGTAGTTTCCAGAAGGTCCCTCGCCGCTTGGGTAATATCTCCAGGAGTGAGGCCACACTCCTCGCGTTGAATTTGCGGCGCACCGTGATCGATATAATGATCTGGCAGACCAAGCCGGGTGACCCGAACGTCCGTCAATCCCCGATCTGCCAGAAGTTCCAATACGGCCGAACCCATTCCACCCATGAGAGCGCCTTCCTCGACCGTCACGATTCGTTTGCAGCGGCGGGCAAGTTCAAGGATCATTTCTTCGTCCAATGGCTTGATAAACCGTAGGTTCACTACGGCGGCCTGCAGCCGTAACTCGTTGAGTTGTTCCGCAGAATCTATGGCCAACCCGACCATGGGGCCTACGGCGATGACTCCCACGTCTTCGCCATTACGCAACATTTCCGCCTTCCCAATGGGAAGAGGCTTTATCTCTTCATCGAGAGGGACTCCTTCGCCCGCCCCACGCGGATACCGAACCGCTGCCGGTCCAGGATGTTCGATGGCCGTCAGTAGCATATGTTGAAGCTCATTTTCATTTTTAGGAGACATCACCACCATATTGGGAAGGCATCGCAGGTAAGAGATGTCGAAGGCTCCATGATGTGTAGGCCCGTCATCTCCGACGAGACCGGCGCGGTCGACGGCAAAGGTGACGGGCACTGCCGTTAGACACACATCGTGAATAATTTGGTCATACGCTCGTTGTAGAAACGTGCTGTAAATGGCAGCGACCGGTTTCATTCCCCTCAGCGCAAGACCCGCAGCGAAGGTAACAGCGTGCTGTTCACACATGCCGACGTCAAAGCAGCGCTCGGAGTATTCCTCTTGGTATTTTACCAACCCAGTTCCCTCGAGCATGGCCGCTGTAATGGCTACGACTTTCTCGTCCTGTCGGCTAAGTTTAATCAGCGTGTTAGTGAATACTTTGGTGTATGAAGGCGGGCCTGATGTCTTTTTATGAAACTTTCCTGTTTCCGGATCGAATTTTGTCACGCCATGATAAGTGATGGGTTGCTCTTCGCTAAAAGGATATCCGTAGCCTTTTTTCGTGATAACGTGAACAAGATTCGGCCCCTTCAACTTCTTCACATTGCGCAGCGTCGGTATAAGAAGGTCCAGCCTATGTCCGTCAACGGGACCGATGTAACGGAAACCCAACTCTTCGAAAAGCACGCCCGGCACGACGAGGTTTTTCAAAGATTCTTCCGCCTTATCCATCAAGGTTACCGTCGTCTCGCCCACGATAGGAATTTGAGCGAGAATCCTCTGAAATTCATCCCTGAACTTTCTCGCCCGGTTCGCCCACTCACCCGTCATGATCCGGGCCAAGTAGGAGCACATGGCCCCCACATTCGGCGAGATGCCCATCTTATTGTCATTAAGAATTACGGTGATGTCCCGTTTTATATCACCCGCGTTGTTCAGGGCTTCCATCGCCATTCCGGCGTTGAGACTGCCGTCGCCAATGATGGCAACGACATGAAAATCCTCCCCTGAGAGGTCGCGTGCGGTTGCCATTCCCAAGGCAGCAGATATAGACGTTCCTCCGTGAGCAACATTGAAGTGGTCGTATTCGTTCTCCCTTCTGTCGGGAAACCCTGAGATGCCTTCCCACTGACGAAGAGTTTGAAATCTGTCACGCCTGCCTGTAATTATTTTATGTGCATAGGCCTGATGACCAACATCCCAGATGAGCTTATCTTTTGGGGTATCAAATAGGTAGTGGAGGGCGACCACCAGTTCCGTCGCGCCGAGGGAGGCCCCAAGATGTCCCCCGGTTTGGGATGTTACCCGGATGATCATATCCCTCAGTTCGATGACAACCTGACACAGCTCTTCCAGAGTTAATTTATTGAGATCATCTGGGCTATTGATACGTTCGAGCAACTCGCTCATCTTTTCTTCTTCTTAGATTAAAAAAATATACAGAATGGAACTCATACCAGAAAAATTGGCGGGAACCGCGGACCCTCGTTAATGAGGGAGGAGCCACTATCCTACCGGAGGATTAATGTCTTCGCAATACAACGAAACGCGCAAGGGAGGTAAGCAGTGGTGAGCCATCGGAAAAAACACATAAAGCAGCAATTGCCTCGTCCAAAGCCGCCAAGGCCATTTCTTTTGACAATTCCAAACCGTGGAGGCTGGGGTACGTTGTCTTTTCCTGGGAGGCATCCGAGCCCGTTGATTTTCCTAATACAGCCGCGTTTCCCTCTACGTCCAGTATATCGTCCACAATTTGAAAAGCCAGTCCGACCTTTTCTCCATAAGAAGACAACCCTTCAATTTGAGTCGGAGATCCGCCGCCCAAAAGGCCCCCTATCACAACAGCCGCCCGGATAAGGGCTCCCGTTTTCCGATCATGAATTTCTTTAAGTTCTTTTGAATTTTGTATCCGGCCTCCACCCTGGATATCGAGAAGCTGTCCCCCCACCATTCCTGATGCACCAGCGGCTTCGGAGAGAAGCTGAATTGCTTTAACGAGACCATCCGGACCAACCGTACGGGCCATTCCTTCATCCGTCATGCACTCGAATGCCTTGGTGAGAAGCGCATCGCCCGCAAGAATAGCCATTGCCTCGCCAAATACTTTATGGCTGGTCGGGAGGCCACGCCGGATATCATCATTGTCCATGGCGGGCAAATCATCGTGAATGAGAGAGTAAGTATGGATACATTCGATGGCACAAGCAGCGGGCAGTACAATGGCAGGTTTTTCACCAACTGCCTCGCAGCCAGAGATGCATAGAACCGGCCGCAAACGCTTCCCTCCCGCAAAAAGGCTATAGCGCATTGCCTCATATATCGCGGAGGGCTGCCCCTCTTGCGGAACAAGACGCTCGATCTCCTTCTCAACTTTTTTTTCCCATCCTTTTAAATACGCCTCAGCACTCATACCCATTTCCATAAATTAGTTTCAAATATTCATTCTTCTTCGCCTTCCTGATCTTCCTCTTCTTCAAATGGACGAAGTGAAAGCACCTCCTCAACTTCTCCCGCCAACTCTTCTACGCGTTTTTGTGCGGCATTGAGCCGATCCCGGCCATATCGAAAAATCTTCACTCCCTCCTCGTAAAGTGCAACCGCTTTATCCAGCGAAGCCTCCCCCCCCTCAAGCTCGTCAACGATTTCTTCGAGCCGCTCAAGTGCCACTTCAAAATTCTTTGGCTCCTCGTCCGGATTCGCCTTTTTCTTCTTAGCGCTCATCTGCCCTCTCCATCATCCAGGACCTCTTCAATTCGACACATAAGACCCCCTTCCATAAGCTTGACGCGTACCCCCTCTCCGACTGAAACCCCAGATGCCCGTTGAAGCAGTTTTCCATCGAGTAACCGATAAGTGAGGCTGTAGCCGCGGGCTAGAACGGCCAACGGGGATACGGCGTGAAGCCGTCCAACTGCAGCACTGATATGGGTATCCTTTCGTTCAATCGCCCGGTTACCAGCTATTGTCATTCGATTGGCTCTTTCGGCGATTGATTTCGTTTTCGTACGAATCCGTCCACGGGGAGAGGCCGCAGTTAATCTCGGCAATGCAGAATCCAACCGCCCAATCCGCCTTCGCTCCGCCTCACGCGCCTCACGCCGCATTCTATCGAACAAAATGTCGACGCGCTGGCCCATTGCTTCAATTCGTTCATGAGGAAAGCGGAAAACCCTCTCCCGGACAATCGAAGTGTATTGATCGGCCAACGCGGAAATCCGCCCCCTAATCAAACGCAAAAGATAGGCAGGCAAACGGCTCAATTCATCTGACGCGGCCTTCCACCCACGTGCTACCCTTTCGACTGCGGCAGTTGGCGTAGGCGCTGTCTCATCCGCCGCCAAATCACACAGCGATACATCAACTTCGTGCCCAACCGCCGAAAGAACGGGGGTGCTACATTCAGAGACAGTGCGAACCAGGGCCTCTTCATTAAAAGCCCAAAGGTCCTCCCTGCTCCCTCCGCCCCTGCCGACTATGATGAGATCAGCGGGGCGCCCAAGCCGGGGCAGGACCTCATCGGCCCGCCGAATGGCCTCAGAAATCGAAGTCACCGCTTTCTCACCCTGCACAAGAGTATGAACAAGAACAACTTCGACGATGGGCGCCCGATCCTGCAGTACTCGGAGCATATCGCGCAAAGCCGCTCCTTCCCGGCTCGTCACCAAGGCAACACGCAAAGGCCGTGCAGGTATCTCCTGTTTGCGGGATGGCTCGAAAAGACCTTCCTTCTCCAGCCGCTGGTGAAGCTGCCGAAAGGCGACCTCTAACGCTCCCTCACCCAGCGGATCCATAGAAAGAACTGACAGCTGGAACCGTCCGGCGCGTTCATAGAGCGTAACCCGGCATCGGACCAGAACGCGCATGCCGTCCTCGGGCCGGAAACGGAGAAACCGTTTTCTTCCCGAAAACATCACCGCTGCGACTTTCGCTTTCGCGTCCTTCAAATCGTAGTAAGAATGTCCAGAAGGATAGGTCCGCCAAGATGAGATTTCGCCCTCGACAAGAACCTCGGCGTATTCCTCTTCGAGGAGTCCTTTCGCACGAGCGTTGAGCTGGGATACAGTCAAAACAGGGGGGCCAGCGGGGGTGGAGGAAAGACCTAAGAGATCGATGTTCACTCGAGCATACTCACATGCTTGCTCGGGACTTCTCCGAGGATTTGCTGGCGATAGGCGCGAACAGTATTCACCATGAGCATAGCAACGGTCATCGGACCCACCCCGCCCGGGACGGGAGTAATCGCGGAAACTTTGTCCCTTAAACCCTCGAAGTCACAGTCGCCGACAAGTTTGCCTTCGATCCTGTTGATTCCGACATCCAATATCACCGCACCATCCTTTACCATATCGGCCTTCAAGAACCTTGGAGATCCAATCGCGGCTACCACGATGTCGGCTTGACGGGTGAGATCCGAAATATCATGGGTCCTGATGTGACAGATGGTAACCGTAGCTCCTTCATAAAAAAACATCAGGGAAAGCGGGAGGCCTACAATCTTACTTGCCCCAATAACGACAACGTATTTCCCATCGATCTCGATTTCACTCCGCTTGAGAAGCTCGATTACACCTGCAGGCGTGCACGGGCGAAGCGTCCCGACGCTGAGCGCAAGATTCCCGAAGTTGTCCGGATGGAAAACGTCAACGTCTTTCTCAGGAAGAACAGAATGGAGGATTTGCTCCTCTTCAATATGTTTCGGAAGCGGGAGCTGAATGAGAATTCCATTCACGGAGGGGTCGGAATTTAACTGTGTGACGAGCCCGAGCAGATGTTCTTTCGTGGTATCTTCAGGAAGGCGGTAGTCAAATGTCTGAATGCCTAATTTCTCGGCGGCGCGCTCTTTGTTCCGTACGTAAATTTCGGAAGCGGAATTATCTCCAACCAAAATGACCGCAAGGCCGGGGGGACGGCCGATGCGAGCGGTCAGCTTCTCGACCGTCGGTCTCAACTCCCCCATCACCTGCGCGGCGACAGGCTTCCCTCTCAAAATTATGGTGGATAGGCGATGCTCCATGGCCACCTTTCAGGGTGAGCTTGCCGATCTTTTCATCAGACGGTGATTTTACCATCCTTGACTATCACAATATCGTCCGCCCAAACCGTCGGTTCGTCAAAGATCATATCAATATGAAGGGGCACGACCACCTCCCCGCCGATGCTTCCGCTGTCCCCGAAAGCCATATGGCACGTTCTCCACGCCTTTTTGGCCTCCCGCATGGTGGCCTTTTTCCGGCACGCGGGGTTCGCTCCCGCGGCGAACTCGGCAATATTTTTGACAAGATGTCCATTCTCCTCGAGAATCTGCCACAAATGGCCGGCAGCGGCGCCCCCCTAGACGGAAACCGCTTTTCCGTCCTTCACCTCGATCCGGATCGGATCACTTACGAATCCCAAATCCTTATGTTCAATAGAAAATGGATTGACCATAACACCAGTTGAACTGCTCTCCAGTGAACTGATCGCCGCCTCTCCATCTGGACATGCGGTAAACTTCCCTGGATTTTTCGCCTTCCTGATGAGAGGAAAACATGTCCGCCCTTCGAGGGAAAAGGTCATGTCAGAACCCTCAGGGGTGGTGAACCCGCCGCGTTTCGCGCTCGAGAGAACATCGGAAACCCTTCGGCTGTTCCGCTCCACTTCGTCATAATCAGCCATTGCGCCTCCGACTACCATCATTTCCTCATCCCAATCCCACATACCAAGAACACGCATCTCCTTTTTCAGGCCTTCCTAGACGGTGTCCGTGTGGGCGGTTGCAAAGATCTTTCGGAGAATCAAGACATCTGAGGCGTGCATAGCAGCTCTTACCTAGGGGAGAGGATTAACCTCGCCCATCTGATGGGGCGGCACAAACATTACGGCCAATTCCAACCCCACGCCGCTCAGGGCATGGACCAGTGCGTTGGTGATGGCAGCAGATCAGTCGGTTCCTGTGGCGAACAGAGTTTTTCCACCCGGCATCCCCTCAAGAACCTACTCAACGAGCCGCATTGTACTTCAAGGTTTCAATTCTCCAACGTGATTCCCCACGTGTGTCGAAGAAAATAAATTTCCAACAGCACAGAAATGAGGAGTAAAAGAAAAAATATGGCAAAAAAAATATTGAACCGCATTGATAAAATACCATTCAATTTGTCGCAAGCAACCGAATGAAAACAAAAAAGGGATACATCCCGCATTAATTAATATATATTGGAGGTGATTTTCTCGATATTCCGTCGCCGGAGAAAATACTATGGACGAGCTGCGAACCCCCTATTTGACAGTGGATTTACTCATTGAAGCCAAGGGGGGAGGGCTGGTTCTTATAGAGCGGAAAAACCCTCCAATCGGCTGGGCGCTACCGGGGGGATTCGTGGATTACGGGGAAAGCTTGGAAGCGGCGGCGATCCGCGAAGCCATGGAAGAAACTTCTTTGGAGGTGGAGTTGATCAGTCAGTTCCACGCGTACAGTGATCCCAGCCGTGATACCAGACAGCACAATGTCACAGTGGTATTCATTGCCCGTCAGCTAGAGGGGAATTTGCGCGGGTGCGACGATGCCATCCACGCGGACGTATTTAACCGTGAGAACCTTCCTTCGCCCATCGCGTTCGATCACGCGCAAATACTGAACGACTATTTCACTGAAAAGTATTAATTTTGTTTCACCGAGATCGGGGCGAAGGTCCTCGTTGGCCTTCCCCTCTCGATAGGCAATAATGCAGAGAAGCGGTGTTGAAGTATCGAGATAATATTCTAAGTAACGGGGGCCTTCGGGGTTGAAACTGTTTTTCGCCAAATCGGAAGATTTTCACACGCTAAGTCTATCAGCGCCTCCGATACGTTGATTAGCCCTTCCGCCTCGACAACCAAGCGTTTTTCCCCACCGCCTGTTCGGCACCGGAAACCGTGTCGACATGAATCCCCTTGTCACCAGCGACGCTTCACCCGGATGCACTATGGTGGGCATTCCAGCGAACATGGTCTACAGTGAAGGAGAGCGAGACAGGAAAGTTCCTCGATTCCTTGATTTTGAACACCGCAAATTGCCCGGTCCCGTCGAATTTGCGATACAGACACTGAACAGTCGTGCCTTCGCTCTCGAGCGTCAACTTGATTCGGCGCAGAAAAATCAGGACTGGCTAACCCGAGGAGAGCAATGACCCATATATACATGGACCACAACGCCACAACGCCCGTTCGACCCGAAGTGGCCGAAAAAATGAACCTTTATTTGGACCCCCATTACGGAAATCCAAACAGCATCCACCGATTCGGCCGTCAGGCGCGCACCGCTGTGGAAAATGCACGTGAGGAGGTGGCAACTCTTATTGGATCGAAGGACCCCCAGGAAATTATATTCACATCGGGTGGCACCGAGAGCGACAACTTGACCCTGCGGGGGGTAATCGCCGCGGCGGGGGGAGGGGGCCACATCGTGACTACAGCCATCGAACATTCCGCCATACTCGACACCTGCAAGTATCTGGAAGAAACGGGGGTCCAGGTAGCTTACGTTCCACCGGACCGTTTGGGGCGGGTCGCGGCCGAAGATATCGCTGAGGCGATACGTCCTGAAACCCGCCTTGTTTCCGTCATGTGGGCCAACAATGAAACCGGAACCGTCCAACCCTTGGAGGAGGTCACCGCGATTTGCCGAGAACGGAACGTTCTTTTCCACACCGACGGCGTTCAAGCGATGGGCAAGATTTCGGCCGATGTTGAAACAGCGAAAGTGGATTTCCTCTCCGCAAGCGCGCACAAGATAAACGGCCCCAAGGGAGTCGGGTTCTTGTACATTCGAAAGGGAAGCTCCATCTCGCCTCTTATCACAGGAGGCGGCCAGGAAAAGAATCTCCGTCCGGGAACCGAGAATGTCCCCGGCATCGTGGGACTCGGGGAAGCCTGTAGACTTGTCCGAGAAGAAGGAGCTTCTGAAAGAAAGCGTATTTGCGATTTGCGCGATAGATTGGAGCGAGAAGCAATCGAACACATCCCCGATGTTGTCATAAACGGAGAGTCGAATCACCGTGTACCCGGGACCACAAACATGGGTTTTCTCGGCGTGGAGGGAGAAACCCTTCTCATTCGTCTCGATCTCGAAGGTTTTGCTACGAGCACAGGATCTGCCTGCAGCGTGGGATCGACCGAACCTAGCCACGTTCTCCAGGCGATGGACATTCCGCGGGAGACGGTTCGCGGGTCGTTGCGATTTAGTCTCGGTTGGGGAAACACAGAAGAAGATGTAAGCCGTCTTCTAAAGATCTTACCCGATGCGGTTGAAAAAATTCGATCCATGGCTCCTCGAACATACGATACCTCCATGAAAGCAAGCTAAGAACATGGCACGCAACGATTATCATTACAATGATACCGTTCTTGCCCACATCGCCGAACCCCACAACGTTGGGAAAATCGAGGACGCCGAGGCCATAGGTCGCGGATTTAATCCCGCCTGCGGGGATGAGGTGACGCTCTATCTTAAATTCGACGGCGATGCGGTTTCTGACGCCAAAATAGAAATCATAGGTTGTGGGGCACTAACTGCATTAATGAGTTCGTTAACGGACCTTGTAAAAGGGAAACCGATTAAAGAACTCAAAGAAATTTCCGCTGAGGACATCGCCGCCAGCATCAGAGGGCTTCCGAGTCACAAACGGCACTGCGCCCAGCTCGCCCGGCGTGTGCTCCAGAGCACCCTTCAGGACAGACGAAGCAAGGCGGGCGAATGAATCCATCTGATCACACTTCCAGATGAATATCTCCGCATTTGTGATTACTTTCTCCCCGTCTTTCAGCCATTTTGCCCTCTTGGAGAAGATAATAAATGACGCTGGCTGAATTTTATTATGTTGATAAGAGGAAAGGAGGAAGGAGATTGCCATTCCCTCTCTGGACGTAAATTTGAGGATGATTGAAGGCGCGCGGGGCGCGGCACTCCGGCTCGAGGCCGAACCTACCCCCTCCGCCATCGGCCTCCTTTGGGGAAGGCTTCTCCTCCGCTGCGAGAATATCCCAGCCGGAGATTGCGCTTTCGGCTTACGGTATGATGCGCGGTTGTATGAGGCCTGTTGGGCACTCTTTGCCGGGTACCCGATGCCGGCGGGCCTTGTTGAAACGAATATCCCGGTGGGTTGGTATGCGGTGAAGGTGCACGAAGGCGGCTATGACCGTCTAGAAGAAACAATCAAGTATCTCACCGAAAGATGGCTGCCACATGGAGGTTTTCGCAGAAGAGAGGGACCCGTCCTCGAGAGGTACGTAATAGATCCGCGAAAGGCTTCGGAAAGTGAATTGCAAACAGAAGTGTGTCTTCCTGTGCAACCTGATCCAGTTTTATAGGAAAATGTTTTTCATTGAGCTATTGTCCTCGCCGATTCGATCCATATCTTGAAATTCAACAAGATGAAAAAATATTCCATCAACCGGGACAATATTATTCGCCGAAATGTTGGAAAGAACTGTTACCTAGAACAAAGGATCGCTCGACAACATCAAGAATCAAGCGAGGTCAAATCTTCCGAAAAAAATCGATCTTTTCGATGGAAAGGATTTCAAAAGTCCGCTTGCCTCCAGGCAACTGTACTGTCACCTCGTCACCTTCTTCTTTCTGCATTAAACCACGGGTCAAGGGAGCGGATGCCGAGATGACTCCGTTGGCCAAATCACTTTCCTCTTCACCGAGAATTTTATAATTGAGCTCTGTATCTTGATCGACGTCAAATATTTTTATCTGTGTGCCAATGGTTACCCGGTCTCCGGTAATAGGGAGGGTTTCAATCAATTCGACATTGTTGATTTTCCTGATGATCTCGCTCGCTTCATGCTTCAGGCTCGATTGCAACTCAAGAGCCGCGTCCCATTCCGCATTCTCCCGCAAGTCCTTGTAGCCCGAAGCACGGGCAAGTTCCTGGGCCACTTCCGTTTTTAGGCGATGCTGAATCACTTCGGCTTTTTCCTTGAGACGCTGGAGACTTTGCCTTGTCATATAAAAAGGTGGCATTAACTATCCTTAATAAGATTAAACGGGCGAGCGCTTCGAATTATACCTTGGCGCGGGCGTTGAGAGTTTTTGCGCGTTCCACAAAATCAAATCCTGTTTCTTCCGCGAACGCGGCAATCAGTCGCTTCGTCACAGGACCGGGCACCGGCACTGTCGGCTGAAAACGGTCTATTTCTCGCACAGGCATCGCACAAGTAGCGCTTGAAGTAAGAAAATATTCTTCCGCTTGTGCAACATCATAAAGTGTAAAATTCCGCTCCTCCACTGGAATCCCCAATCGCGCCGCCAGCTCGAAAACCGCCTTGCGGGTAACCCCCTCAAGGACGTTTTGCGCGGGAGCGGTCCAGAGAACACCACCCCGGACGAGAAAGAAGTTGGCAATGGAGTTCTCGGCGACGTTTCCTTGCATGTCCAGCATAAGAGAAAGAGCTTCATGAGCATCCGCGTCAAGTTCGGCCAATGTCTGATTCATTTTGCTCATTACCTTAGCCCGCGTCTCCAAGCTTCCCGGCGGGTTTCGCCGGGTGGCAGTTACAGTAAGTTTCACGCCTTCAGACATTGCTTGAGCGAGAGGCTCAAGCGCCATGGGCCGCCAAGCCATAAATACAGTCGGTTTTTGCGCGTCCCGAGCTTTCATGGAGGATGCATCTTTGCCACGGGTTACCCAGTGGCCTAACCGGCAGATCGGTTCCTCTTCCAGTCGGTCTAGGTTCGCTTTATGGGCATTGATCGTCGCTTCTTCCATTTCCTCCTTGGTTATTCCTGGATCGATGCGGATGTATCGCAATGATCGATAAAGCCTGTCTAAATGGTCACCCAGCCTATACAATCTCCCGTCAAACGAAGGAGTGACTTCATAAACACCGTCACCCCAGAGAAATCCCCGGTCGAACGGAGATACCCGCACTCGGGTCTCTTCGATCAATTCTCCGTTCAGATAAACCAATCGCTCGCCGGGCATTTGTGATTACCTTTCACTTTCATCTTCAACGAAGAGCGGCCATCCCCCAATGCGGGAATAGCCACTTAAACAAACAATCTGTCATGAGTCTTATTATACGTCGAAACCCGTGTGATGGGAACGACGAAAATTGGCCATCAAGTTTTCGAAAAAGAGGAAGAAAACCAATTATTTATCAGGTGATTCATCCAAATCGGCATCCCCCCTATTTCGAATGACATAATAGCGCTATTCGCCAGATCCAATCCCTGTAGAGCAACAAGATTGGGAGGGATTACCTTTTCTTTTTCATTTCTCGGCCTTTTCCCCATCCCCCACCTCCTGGTGTCTGGATAGAGATGATATCTCCCGGCAGGGCTTCTCTGCAGGCCTTTCCCGGCACAACAGTTCGCTTCCCATCTCGAATGAGGGCATTGCGGCCAAGGGAGCCCGGTTTTCCGCCAGCCAGAGGGTAGGGAGGAATTGTACGCCGCTCGGTCATGAAGGAAACCGTCGCCTCTCCCAATAGTTCTATGTCACGCACGATCCCATCCCCGCCCCGGTTTTTTCCTTTGCCCCCGCTTCCACGGCGAATGCCATATTTGGTGACCCGAAAGGGATAAGCATGCTCTAGTGCTTCGATTGGAGTATTTAAAGTATTCGTAAGATGAGTATGGATGGCGTCCTCCCCTGCTCTTTCTGGACTACCCCCCATTCCTCCGCCGGTGGTTTCATAATAGGCGTACTGACGCCCTTTTCGGGAGCCAGCCCTAGGCTCGATTCCTCCCACGGAAAGATTGCTCATCGTGCCGCACGAGGCCGCTGGCACCAATTTGGGGCAGGCTTTGGCCAGGGCTCCAAGGACGACATCCACCATACGCTGACTCGTCTCGACGTTGCCCCCCGCAACCGCTGCGGGGAAAACACTGTTCACAATGGTGCCAGAAGGAGCGATTACCTCGACGGGATCCATACATCCCGAGTTATTGGGAATATCATAGTCAACGAGGCATCGGATCGCATAGTAGGCGGCCGTTCGCGCAATACTCTCCACGGCGATCACGCTACCGCGCGTTTGCGGGGCGGAGCCTGTGAAATCAACTCTGAGGCCATCCCTTTTGACGGTAATGGTTACCTTGATGGGAACGGGTCCGCTTCCGAACCCGTCATCCTCCATCACATCCTCAAATTTGTAGACACCATCGGGGACGCTATTGATCGCGGCGCGGGTTAGCCGTTCAGAATAGGCCTGAAGCTCTTTCGTATATAGAAGGATGGTTGCCAAACCATAGCGCTTGATGATTTCCAGCAAACGTCTCTCCCCCACTCGGTTTGCCGCGATCTGGGCGGCAATATCGCCCTCTCTTTCTTCTGGAGTTCGAACGTTCGCCAAAATCAATTCGAGCACATCTCCCTGCATTTTTCCCTGGCGCACAATTCGGACGGGGGGAATTACTACTCCGTCTTGAAATATTTCCGTCGTGATGCTCATTGAACCGGGTGCAATCCCCCCCACGTCGGAATGGTGCGCCCGGTTGGCCACATAATAGGTAAGTTGGGTTTTGTTTTTTCCCACTGACGCATAAACAGGCATGATCATGGTGATATCGGGCAAATGGTTTCCGCCATGAAAGGGATCGTTAAGCGCCACGATGTCGCCCGGGGCAAGATCCATTCGCTCAATTACGTATTCGACCGACATGGGCATTGAGCCCAAATGTGCGGGAAGGTGAGCAGCCTGAGAAGCCATCTTCCCCCTCTCATCAAAAATGGCGCAAGAGTAATCTCGACGTTCTTTTATATTAGGCGAAAAAGAGGACCTGCAAAGGGCAACACCCATTTCTTCGGATGTGGAAAAAAGGAGGTTTCGAAATACTTGGAGTAAAATAGGATCGTAGCTGAGTGTCTTTTTTTCCATTTTTATCATCGTGTCCTGGATTTTGACGAACGAGGGACGGTATCGATCAGCAGATTTCCCCATTTATCCACCTTGCAAATCAGATCCGGCGGGATAACGGTAGTAGAACTAAATTCGACCACCAAAGCGGGCCCTTTAATTTGATTGCCCATGCGAAGAAGATCCCGCTCATATATTATTCCCT
>CAZUHN010000236.1:0-14421 GCA_964620535.1 uncultured Nitrospinaceae bacterium
GTTCCAGAAGCTAGGCCATGCTCCCGGCGGTGTCAAGGTTTCGGACTTGGGGGGAGGGAGAAAAGGTGAGGGCCGAGAAATTCGCCCCCTAGGCGTCTTTCCCGGCCCTCGTCCCGTCGCGGAGTCCGCCCGTGTTCCCCGCGCCGGGAAAATCGCTTTGAAAGAATCCTGAAGTTTGGTGGAAACCGGGGAACATCCCCCAGGGACGCCCCCCGGTTCCCTAATCCCGCCGTAGAGTCCGCCCGAACTCCCCACGACAGGAAATTTTCCCAATCTGCCTAGGAGCAGCCACTTGTCGCTCCGCACGTCATGCACTTCAGGCACGTTCCGTTGCGAACGAGGGTGAACAAGCCGCACTCGGAGCAGGCTTCTCCCTCGTAGCCCTTTATCTTGGCCTGAATCGCTTCCTTCGCCACGCTTCGTTGAGGGCTTCCTTCGATTCCCCCGCCGTAGTGGGGGTGGAGGTGGTCGCTGCGCGGCACGGCCGCGTCCAGCACATCCGTGAAGGTTTGGATTTCCTCTTCTTCCTCCGCGTCGAACTCGGGGATTTCGTCCTGCGGCCTGCCGATGGTGTCGGAGCGCAGATCCTCGTGCGTCACTTGGGCGAGGTCTTCCCGGCCCAGGTAGGTGATCGCCAGCTCGCGGAAAATATAGTCGATGATCGACGTGCTCATCTTGATGTGAGGGTTGCCCTCGACCATGCCGCCCGGCTCGAACCGGGTGAAGACGAAGGCGTCCACAAACTCGTCCAGCGGAACGCCGTGCTGGAGTCCGAGCGATATCGCGATGGCGAAGCAGTTCATCAGACTGCGGAAGGCGGCCCCTTCCTTGTGCATGTCGATGAAGATCTCGCCGAGGGAGCTGTCCTGATACTCCCCGGTGCGCAGATACACTTTGTGGCCCCCGACGGTGGACTTCTGGGTGTAGCCGCCGCGCCGGGTGGGCAGCCGCCGCCGGCGACTTTGGTAAATGTAGCGGCGGATAACCTGCTGCGCCACCCGAACGGGGGCACTTTCGGGCTCGCTCTCGCCCGCAAGGCCGTCGAAAAGATCAGAGGCAAAAGAGGAAGAGAGCGGCTGGTTGAGCTTCGAGCCGTCCCGATAGATGGCGATGGCCTTGGTCATTTGCTTCCAGGCCTCGTTATAGAGGTCCTGAATGTCCGCGATGGCGGCCTCGGCTGGCATGTTGATGGTTTTGCTGATGGCGCCCGAGATGAAGGATTGAGCGGCGGCCATCATCTGCACGTGGGCCATCGGCCGGATGTAGCGTTTTCCCTCCCGGCCGCATTTGTTCGCGCAGTCGAAGATGGGCAGGTGTTCCTCTTGGAGGTGGGGAGCGTTCTCGATTGTCATCTTTCCGCAGACATAGTCGTTCGCCTCGCGGATCTGCTCGGCGGTGAAGCCGATCACTTCGAGGAGGTTGAGGTTCCAGTCGGCGAGGTCCTTTTCGGTGAGGTTGAGGCGCTCGCGGCAGAAATCTTCCCCGAGGGTGAACTTGTTGAAGGCGAAGCCGATCTCGAAGGCGCTTTCGATGGCCCCCTCCACCTTTTCAAGTGCTTTGTCCGTGAAGCCTTTGGCGATTAGGGTTTCGGGGTTGATGTGGGGAGCGCCCTTGAGAGTGCCACGGCCGCGGCAGTGGGCTACGATCTCGCGGATTCCCTCCTCGCCGTAGCCGAGCCGCCGGAGGGCGGCCGGGACCGACTGATTGATGATCTTGAAGTAGCCCCCACCGGCGAGCTTCTTGAACTTGACCAGGGCGAAGTCGGGTTCGATCCCCGTCGTGTCGCAGTCCATGACCAGGCCGATGGTGCCCGTAGGAGCGATGACGGTGGTCTGTGCGTTCCGGTAGCCGTGGCGGTAGCCCAGGGCCAAGGCCTCGTCCCACGCCTCGCGCGCGGCTGCGGCGAGATAACCTGGGCAGCGGGTCGGGTCAATGCTCATGGGAGTGATCGAGAGCATCTCGTATTCCCGGGGGGAGGTGTTGTAGGCCGCCCGCTGATGATTGCGCAGAACGCGGAGCATGTGCTCGCGGTTGGCCTCGTAGCGGGCGAAGGGGCCAACTTCGCCCGCCATTTCCGCGCTCGCCGCGTAGGCGCCGCCGGTCATGATAGCGGTGAGGGCGCCGCACCAGGCTGTGGCCTCGGGCGAGTCGTAGGGAATGCCGAGCACCATGAGTAGGGTGCCGAGGTTCGCATATCCGAGGCCGATCGTCCGGTACTCGTAGGATTTTCGGGCGATCTCCTTGCTCGGGAACTGGGCCATAAGGACAGAGATTTCGAGAACGATGGTCCAGAGGCGGATAGCGTGGCGGTAGTCGTCTAGGTAGAAATGGCCGTTCTCGACCTCGAGGAACTTGAGCAGATTCAGCGAAGCGAGGTTGCAGGCCGTATCGTCGAGGAACATGTACTCCGAGCAGGGGTTGGAGGCATTGATGCGCCCGTCCACCGGGCAGGTGTGCCATTCGTTGATGGTGGTGTCGAACTGGAGACCCGGGTCGGCGGAGCACCAGGCTGCGTAGCCGATCTGATCCCAGAGGTCCTTCGCTTTGACTTCTTTGGCCACCCTTTTGTCGATGCGCCGGAGGAGCTTCCAGTTGCGGTCCGCCTCGACGGCATCCATGAACTCGCCGGTCACGCGGACGGAGTTGTTCGAATTCTGTCCGGAAACGGTGGAGTAGGCCCTGGATTCCCAGGTTGTGTCGAATTCCTCGAACTCGATCTCGGTCACTCCCTGCTGGGATAGCTGGATCGCCCGCCGGATGTAATTATCGGGCACTCCCGCCCGGAGGGCGTCCCGGATGGCCTTGCGCAGGGCCGGGTTCTTTTCGGGCTTTTGCAAATCGCCGTTCAACTCGGGCTGGTTCCGCATGTCGCAGGCCATGAGGATGGTGTTCAGATGGAGATGGCACATTTTGCTTCCGGCAACGAGTGCGGCCACCTTCTCCTCTTCTTTTGCCTTCCAGGTGATGAATTCTTCGACGTCGGGATGGTCGATGTTGAGGGTGACCATCTTCGCCGCCCGGCGGGTGGTTCCGCCGGACTTGATGGCGCCGGCGGCGCGGTCGCCGATCTTGAGGAAGCTCATAAGGCCCGAGCTTTTGCCGCCGCCCGAGAGCGTCTCGCCCTCTGCTCGGAGGGGGGAGAAATTCGTTCCCGTTCCCGATCCGTACTTGAAAATTCGGGCCTCGCGGGTCCAAAGGTCCATGATGCCGTTTTCGCCGACGAGATCGTCTTGGATAGACTGGATGAAGCAGGCGTGCGGCTGGGGCCGCTCGTATGCGTTGGCCGAGCGGTGTACTTTGCCCGTTCCGGGGTCGGTGTAGAAGTGGCCTTGGGGCGGGCCGGCGATGCCGTACGCCCAGTGCAGGCCCGTGTTGAACCATTGGGGGGAGTTCGGTGCGGCGCGCTGTGTGGCGAGCATGTAGTACATCTCGTCATAAAAAGCGCGCGCGTCTTCTTCTGAGTCGTAATATCCCTCTTTCCAGCCCCAGTAGGTCCAGCATCCGACGATGCGGTGGAACACCTGTTTGGCGTCGCACTCGCCGCCGTATTGCTCCTCTTCGGTGATTGCGGCGAGCGCCTCTTCATCCGGTCCGGAGGGGAGAAGCCAACTAGGCACGTCCTTTTCGGGAATTTTTCGCAGCCGGGAGGGAACGCCCGCTTTGCGGAAGTATTTTTGGGCGAGAATGTCCACCGCCATCTGGGACCAGCTTTCCGGCACCAAAATGTCCTTGGCTTCAAAGACCACCGTTCCGTCGGGGTTCGTGATGCGTGAGGTGCGCTCGACGAATTTAATCTCCGCGTCGGTGCCTTTTCCGGCTCGGGTGAATCTCCGAGCAATTTTCATTCGTGCGTAACCCCCACAATATTAGATTTAGGGTGCATCCTTTTTTCCGTATTACATTCGCCTTCCTCGTGAATTTTCCACCGGAAATTTGCAACTTTCTCTTCGAATGCACCCCTTGGGCTTTGCCCTAGAAAGGTGCTGGTCGGCTGGTTGTGCTTACGATGGGAAGGATTTTCCAAGACTACATTCAACCGGTATCTTTGCATTTGTAGAGCCGTATTTCCTTCATTTGGGTTATTGAACTTATTGACCACATATATTTTGTGCTTGAGGTGTATGCTAATTACTATATTTAGGGGTGTCAAGTAAAAATCTGGTTTACCCACAAAATATGTGCATTTATCCACAATTTACCCCCAAGTATTGTGGTATTTCTTTGGGCGGGCCGTAATGCCTTGGCGGCAGAGGGTTATTCCCGCTGCCTGGGATTTTGTGCCGATGGTTAAACTTAAATAATTGTTTTTAAAGGTTAAATTTTCGATTTCCCGCAGGAGCGGGGTTATCCGGGAGGGAAAAAACAGACTGTCCGGCTGGCCAGCAGGAGGACGAACCTTCACCGATGCGGCGGCGCCAGAAATCTAGAGTATCTTGAAGGGTGGTCTCGATCGGGATTTCGGTGCGCCAGCCGGTCGCCGCGGTGAATTTGGCGGCGCTGATTGCGCTCTGGCCCGGGTCGGCGGGCCGGTATTTGGCTGGGTCGCGCGCAACCCGTATGGGAACCCGGGCGAGGGAGAGAAGAATGTCGAGCACGTCGCCGATCCGAAGCGAGACGCCGGAGCAGACAAGATACGCTTCTCCGGGCTCGGCGCTTTCTGCGGCGAGGGCATAAGCCTTCACAGCGTCGCGGACATCGATGAAGTCACGGTGCGAATCGAGATTCCCCGCCTGGATGACGGGCTCCTTGAAACCCGCCTCGATCTCGGCCACCTGCTTGGCGAAATCGGCGACAACCGCCTTGGGCGTCTGGCGGGGCCCGGTATGGTTGGCAAGGCGCAAAAGGACCACTTCCAAGCCGTGCTTCAGGCAGTACTGGCGCGCGAGAAGATCGAAGACGAGCTTGCTGCTGGCATAGGGATCTTCGGGTGCATAAGGTGAATTTTCCGCGAGAACCTCCGAGGGGTTTGTCCTGCCGAAAATCTGGACGGAACCCGCGGCGATGATGCGTATCTTGTCCTTGAGCGGGAGGCAGGCGTCGAGAAGGTGAACGCCGCCCAGGGCGTTGGCCGAAAGGGTGAAGGCCGGGTTTTCCCACGAAATCGACACCGAGCTTTGGCCGGCGAGGTGGAAGACCCAATCCGACTGGGTTTCCTGGATGATCCGGCTGAGTGTTTTCGGCGCCAGGATATCTCCCTCATGAAGAGAGATTTGGCTGAGAACTTTTTCCAGATTCTCGACCTCGGCGCCGGGGCGCGCGAGCCCTGCGACTTCGTGCCCGAGGAGGAGAAGATGCTCGGCGAGGTGGCTTCCGGCGAACCCCGTGATGCCGGTGATGAACGCCTTCAAAGATTCTCCCGCCAGTAGTCCAACGTGTCCTGCAGCGTTTGCTCGAAGGGAATTTCCGGCCGCCAGCCCGTGGCGTTCTGAAATTTCGTGTTGTCCCCCAGTAGGACGGGGACGTCCGAGGGGCGTAGCCGGGCCGGGTCGGATTCGATTTTGATCTCGACCTCGGATTTCGCCAAGAGTTTGTCGAGCACTTCTTGAATTTTCCAATTATTACCCGAGCAAATGTTGTAGGCTTCGCCGGGCTCGCACTTTTGAAGGGATAGCCAGTACGCCCGCACCATGTCCCGCACGTCGGTGAAGTCGCGCTTGGTTTCGAGGTTTCCGACCCGAATGGCGGGACCGCGCTTTCCCGTCTCGATCTCTGCAATCTGCTTTGCGAAATTGCTGACGACGAATACGTGGCCGCGGCGGGGACCGGTATGGTTAAAGCCCCGAGTGCGGATGATCTTCATCCCATAGCTTTGGAAATATTGGTAGGCGAGCATATCCATTGCCGCCTTGCTCACGGCATAGGGCGAAAGCGGGCGAAGGGGGTTCGTCTCCTTGATCGGAAGTTCGCCGGGGTGGACCAGACCGTATCCCTCGCTGCTTCCCGCCACCATGATCATCGGATCGATTCCGCTCCGCCGGACCGCCTCGAAGAGATGGAGGGTGCCGATGAGGTTTGTGTGAAGACTTTCCTCGGGCGCGCCCCATGAGGCGGGAACGTAACTCTGCGCCGCGAGATGAAATATCTTTGTTGGCCGGATTTCGGCGATCAGTCGGGTAACAGAGGTTTGGTCCCGAAGATCGCATTCGATGACGGGGACGAGGCCGTCCAGATGTTCGACGAGATCGGTGCGGCTCCGCCAGCGCTGGATTCCGTACACCTCTACATCGGGGAAGGTGAGGATATGGTCGGCGAGGTGGCTTCCGGCGAAACCGGTGAATCCGGTGACGAGTATGCGCTCAGGCATGTATTCTCCATGGCGGGTTTCAAATGACGGGAAATCCTAACGGGGTGTTCCGATTCGGTCAATGATTCCACGGGAATATTGAAAGAAAGGTGCGTGGCCTCGGCGTCGGCGGCCGGAACGCTCTTGCGCCCGAGTCGGAAGGGTCATTTCCGGTGCGCGGTGACGCGAAATTCTCCGAATTTCCCGCAGCAGCCTTTCCAGGAGGGTGGAGTAGGATCGCCTCTGCAGAGGGCCGCCTTCGCGCGCGCGCGGGGAGGGGATTTGCACCCCTTTGCATCTGGGGGAGTTCGCCGCCGGGGTTGCCGGGAAAGGGGCGGGGCGCCGGGTTTGTCCCGGCCCTGTTCTCATTGAGGGGGTTTTCCGGGCGGGGCGCGCTCCCGGGCGGCCATGAGAGAGGGGGAACTGGGCGCGACGCGCAGGTTTGATGAGGGTTTTCCGGGCGGGGGGAATCGGCGAGGTGGAAATTTCCGTAAGGAGGATGACATGAAAAGCGCTGTTTCTCGGGGAGTTTTCGGTTCTCCGATGGAATCTATCGCGAATTCCGGGGTTTTTCCAAACCGCCCCGCCCGCGGGCGTTTCGTTTGACACTTCCCGCGCTCCCTGAACTAATGGGCACACGGTGTCTGCATTCGGATCAAGGGGATTCTTTTTTCATCCGAGAGCCATGCGAATGAGAAATTCAAATTACGATGTGGCGGTGATCGGGGGCGGGCCTGCAGGCTATGTGGCGGGTGTTCGGGTGGCCCAGAGCGGCGGCCGCTGCATGGTAATCGAGCGTGACGCCCTGGGGGGAACCTGCCTGAACTGGGGCTGCATCCCGAGCAAGAGCCTGATCGCCTCTGCCGCCCTTTTGCGGAACATCAAGAACGCCGGCCAGTTCGGCATCGAGGTAAAGGGAGAGGTTCGAGCCGACCTCGCGGCGATGGTCGCCCGCAAGGACAAGCTCGTTGAAGGCCTGGTAAGGGGAATCAGTAGCCTTTTCAAGGCCCATAAGGTGGATCACCTTGCGGGGGAAGCGAAATTCAAGGGACCGGGTCGAATTAAAGTGGCACTGAAGGAGGGTGGCGAAGCCGAGGTGAAGGCGGACAACATCATCATCGCGACGGGTTCCCGACCCTCCCAGATTCCAGCCTTTCCAATAGACGGGGAAAATATCTTCTCAAGCGATCAGGCCGTTCACCTCACAGAGTTGCCCAAGCGCCTTCTCATCATCGGCGCTGGGGCAATCGGTTGCGAATTCGGATGTCTATATCAGGAACTGGGGGCGGATGTCACCATGGTCGAGCTTCTGACCCGGCCACTCCCTCTGGGGGACGGCGATGTTTCCACTATCATTGAGCGCGAGCTAATAAAGCAGAAGGTAAATCTATTGACGGGCAAAAATATCCTAAAGGTGGAAAGGGAAAATGGAGAAATGGTGGCCCACGTTGAGGGGGACGAACCCATCAAAACTGATAAGGTACTCGTTTCAATCGGACGGACCATGAACACTGACTCTCTAGGCCTTGAAAACATCGGAGTTAATCTGGGGTCGCGCGGGGAAGTGACAGTGAACGATAAGATGGAAACGAATGTGAAGGGCGTCTATGCTGCGGGGGATGTAATAGGTGGCCTCATGCTTGCCCATGTCGGCTCGGCGGAGGGAATCGTTGCCGCAGAGAACATCATGGGCGGGGATTTGAAAATGAATTACCAGGGAATCCCCGCCGGCATCTTCACCCATCCTGAAGTGGGGGAGGTCGGCCTGACTGAAGAAAAAGCCCGGGAGGCGGGACACGAGATTCGAATCGGGAAGTTCCAGATGCGCGTCCTCGGAAAGGCGCAGGCCGAGCGGGAGATTGCCGGGGAGGTGAAAGTGATCGCCGACGCGGTGGATGACCGCATCCTCGGGGTGCATGTGGTCGGTGCACACGCGGCAGATCTGGTCCACGAGGCAGCAGTGGCCATCCGGAACGGTGTTCGCGCGACCGACCTTGCCGAGACGGTGCACGCTCACCCGACGATCGCCGAGGCCATCATGGAGGCGGCACATGATGTCCATGGGGTCGCCATTCATGCGCCGCCTAAAGCCCGCGAAAATTATTAGAGACTCGGAAAAAGGCGCCCGTCTGCTTTTGCCAATAGTCATTTTGCCCTTTTGTGGCTCGCTGCGGTTGGCTGTGGTGCATCCAGCGATCACTTCGGTCAAATTTATTCCCTCAAATGGAGGATAAATTTCCCCCGGTCTGCTGGGGTAAGTGTTGCAACCGAAAAAGGAATTTTTTTCATGTACCCGAAGAAGGGATATTGGACGCTCTCTCTTTCAGTCCGAAAACCTTTCTCCAGGAGGGGAGAATCGGATCGCTTCAGATCTAAAAGATGGACTTCTGTCATTGACGATATTCGCCGAAGGGTGGCGGCTCTACGAGGTGGACATTGGCGGGAGGATGAGATCAATAAAATGAGGGGGCAACTGGATTTCGGTTTGATTTTTAGGGGCCTGCGGGTAACGGTCTGGCATCCCTTCCCTTCATCGCGGAAGAGCATCTTTTCCAGCGAGTTTCCGTGATGGGATAAGGGGACCGCTTATACCTGCTGCACCTTCGCACGAGACTAGAGCGAAAAAACGCTATCAGAGAGTGGAATATTTTGTTTCGCGGGATCCGTTTTACCGGACTAGTCTGCACTGCCTTTCGGGGAACGGAACAGGTCCCTGAAGGGAGCATTATTTCCCTGTTGCGTGAAGCCCTGGCTGAAAAAATAGACGAGAGAACGCAAAGACAATTTGATGAAAATGAGATGTTGGGTAGGTTTACGCTGAAGCGCCCATTAGCTCTCCACCCTGAACTTTCGCCTGAATTGCTTCCATTTCCTCCAGTCGGTCGAAGAAGACATCGGTTACTCGCGGGTCAAAGTGGGTATCCCTTCCTTCCCGCACTATTTCGTAAGCGTCTTTGTTGGGATACGCTTTTTTGTATGGGCGGTCTTTTCCTCGTCGGCCATCTTTTTGTAGAGTGTAATGGGAATACTCAAGAGGTGGATTTGGAGGATCCGTAGGGAATTTCGATCAGCGGGCCATCTTCAGAGTGCCGATCTTGGTACAGGAGATTCCGCAGTGCTTTCGCTACCGGGCCCGGTTTTCCGTCTCCAATCATTTTGCCGTCCCACTCGACTATGGGGGCAATCTGTATAGAGCTACCGAAAAACATCATCTCGGTGGACCGCCGCCCCTCTTTAACCGATATGTCACGAATCTCAATTCCTTTGAGAAGACCGCCTTCGATGAGACGTGAAGCAAGTTCGAACATCCGTTGGACCGTGCAACCGGAGAGAATGTTGTCGAACCTTGGATGTTTGAGGATTCCTTCCTTTGTCACAAAAGCTACATTCATATTCGTCCCTTCGCCCACGTTTCCATTCATATCCACGAAGACGCCTGAATCAAAGCCATTTTCTTTCGCCTCCAAATGCATGAGAACGTTGGGAAGATAATTCGTGCTTTTTGTGTTGGCATAGAGGGAGGGTTTGATAGGAAGGCTGGTTGTCATTACTCGCATTCCCACGGAATAATATGATTCCGGATATGAAGTAATTTCATGGATCAAGATGAAGAATCCGTACTCAGCGTCTTTTGCCGGGGCGAGGCCGAGCGTGCCTGTTCCCGAGGAAAGCCAGTAGCGGATAAATGCGTTGCGCTCTCCACTCATTGCCGCCGTTTGAACGATGATCTCGCGCATTTCGGAGCGGGTGAATCTGGGATGAAGTTTTGACGATTCAGCGGAGCGGAGAAAGCGGTCGAGATGGGCTTCAAGTTCGTAAATTTTTCCGTCGATTATGATTGCGGTGTCGAAAATTCCGTGTCCGCGGTGGACCATGTGGTCATCAAAGGGAATCACCATAAGGGCGGGGTCGGTTACAATTCCGCCGAGCTGGCTCGAGTAGAATGCCATATACCGAACTTTTTGTTTTTTCCTAAGGATTTGGAGACTTTGGATCACATTATCGGTGGTGAGGAGAGGAAATTTTTTCGAACCTGGCATGCGCGCCCTCGCATTTACTTGCCTTGAATTGGTTTTGAATACCCCGCGGAGAAATGACGGATCGATTATAAGCCTATCATGCGGCGTGGCGGGGTATTTCATCAAGATACAGGAGGGATAGCAATGAAAATATGCGCGTTGCCCTCTTCTGTAGTGCATAATCAAGGGTTTGTTGATTAAATGGGGCGAATGGAAAATCCTCAAACTTTCCACTTTTCACCTCATCCTAGCAAGTTGTGAGACAATTTTTCCTGTAAATTCTTTTTGGCGTATAGGGATGATTTTTTGGAGCTTATTATTGAGGCATCCGCAATGATCGACAAGAATTCTCTCTCTGATGAGCATCTCATGGTCCAAAATATGGTACGCGAGTTTTGCGAGAGGGAAGTTGCCCCGCAAGCTGCTGAGACGGACTCCGGCAGGTTTCCCGGGGAGATTGTCCGCCGCCTGGGAGAGCTTGGATTGATGGGAATAGCTGTTCCCACAGAATTCGGAGGAGGAGGAGGAGATTGGCTGACCCTCTCCCTGGCCACAGAAGAAATAGCGGCGGCATGTCCTTCCACAAGTGTTATTTTTTCTGTGCAAAATTCTCTGGTTTGTGAGCCCCTATTACGATTTGGGACTAAGTACCAAAAGGATGAGGTGCTTCGCGTACTGGCTTCTGGTGACAGGCTTGGTTGTTTTGCACTCACGGAACCGCAGGCCGGCTCGGACGTTGCGTCTTTGTCAACTACTGCAATCCGCGAAGATGATAGCTGGTGCGTTAATGGATCCAAGCGTTTCATCTCAAACGGGAATGAGGCTGATGTTTCAATCCTATTCGCGGTTTCGAACGAGGAAATGGATCGCAAGGGAATCAGCGCTTTTATCGCAGAGACGCATGTGGCTGGTTTTAATGTGTTACGTAATGAAAAAAAGATGGGTTTGGGCGGAAGTTCATGCAGCGACATTCAATTTGAGGGATTGAAAGTTCCGACGAGTCGTCTTCTGGGTGAGGAAGGAAAAGGATTCGAAATCGCTATGAAAACGTTGAACTCGAGCCGAATCGTTATCGCTGCGCAAGGTGTAGGATATGCCAGGGCGTGTCAAAAGGCCGCTGTGGACTACTCCCTTGAGCGGGAAACTTTCAATGCCCCTCTTTTTAGTCATCAACCCATCCAATGGAAGATCGCCGATATGGCCACCGAGATAGAGGCGGCGCGCCTTCTCTACCTCAAAGCGGCACACCTTAAAATTAAGGGCCTGCCATTATTGGCGGAAGCGGCGTCAGCCAAGGTCTTCGCATCAGATGTTGCGCAACGTGCCGCGGACAGGGCAGTTCAAATTCACGGCGGAAACGGCTATATGAAAGACTATCCTGTAGAGCGGTATTATCGTGCGGCAAAGGCGCTTCAGATCTATGAGGGGGCGAATGAAATCCTACGTGAAGAAATCGCACGCAATTTTCTTGCTTAACCGAAAAAATCTCCAAAATTCAAGATTTCACAAATCTCAAAACAGATGGGCAGTTGACGTGCCTCCTCAAAACCGTTCCAGGCCGAGTGAGAGGATATTGACTTTGTAAGAGGGATTCTCATTAAGAGGTGGTACCACTATCGGGGGCAGGTCAGTCGCCTCGCGATTTCAAAGAACCGCGTAACCATGGAATTCTAAAATATTAATGTGAGTCCACATACCGGTGCAATATATATTCGGTTCTGGTCCTGCTCCTCTTGATAAACATTTTTTTGTCTATGGCATTTCTTCTATGGGCAATTTTTCCAACGACGGTTTGATCGGCGGAATGGATCACTTATACGAGTGCTTCGGCGACGAGTTCAGCGATATCGGCCGCCCGGATATATTTCTCTGGGTCGATTGCGTTTAGGGCGTCGTCGAACATTTGTAAACAGAATGGGCATGAAATCGCTGCTGTCTTGACACCGCAGGCCTTAACTTCCTCAAGGCGTAAATGATTGATCCTTTTTTTTGGCTCATCATCCATCCAGGCAAAGCCACCTCCTGCACCGCAGCATAAAGCGCGGTCCTGGTTCCGGGGAAGTTCCCTGTAGCCATTTGCGGCAGATATCTTTCTAAGAATCTTGCGGGGAGCCTCATACACTCCATTGTGACGTCCAAGATAGCACGGATCGTGGTAGGCGATGGAGTCGATATTTCTTTTGAGCTTGAGCCGACCATTTTGTATGAGGTCCTCGATAAGTTGAGAGTGGTGAATGACTTCGAATTTTCCTCCGAAATCGGGATATTCGTTCTTATAAGTGTTGAAACAGTGAGGACAGGTTGTGATGATTTTTGTTACACCGTACCTTTCAAGCGTCGCGATGTTCTGCTTTGCGCACATTTGAAATGTGAATTCACCCCCCGCCCGGCGAGCGGGATCCCCAGTACACACCTCCTCAGGCCCTAGCACTCCGAAATCCACGTTCCCGGCTTGGAGGATCTTTGCCATGGCTTTGGTGACCTTGATGTTCCTGTCGATCATTGAACCCGTGCAACCCACCCAAAAGAGATAATCTGCCTTTTCACCGTTTCCCAGAACTTTGACTTTCAAGCCCTCGTACCACTCCTCGCGGTTGTGCTGGGCGCCGACCCAAGGGTGCAGCCGGTCCTCCATGGACTTGAGGAAGTTTCGTGCACTCTCGCTCATCTTAGATTCCATCATCACGAGATAGCGGCGCATGTCGATCATCTTGGGTATATGTTCAATGTAGACTGGACATTCTTGCTGACACGCTCCGCATGTACGGCAACCCCAAAGTTCCTCAGTTAGCACGGCTGGAGGGATTTCGCCCTCCGCCCGTTTGCCATAAAGGGGGGCTGGCATTTCAGCGTCTTCCGAACCTGTGCTGCCGCCATTTGAACCGGGCTTCACCAAAGCAGGCCCCATTTGGGAAAGATGTTTCTGCATGTCCTGGATTAATTTTCGTGGACTGAGCGGTACCCCGCTTAAAAATGCCGGGCAAACATCCTGGCAGCGGCCGCAGTTCGTGCAGGCATCAAGGTCGAGCAGTCCTTTCCAGGAATATTGCTCCATCTTTTCGACGCCGAGAGTTTCGATGGAGTCCGGTTCGGATTCCATAGCGGCTTCGATATCGACGAAGGTGAGCTTTCCGCTTGGCTCTAGATTCTGGAAGAAAATATTTAGTAGCCCGTACCAAATGTGGCTGAATTTTGCGTATCCAAGGTAGCCGATGAAGGACATGGCGGTTATCGTGTGAAACCACCAATTGAAACGGTGAACGGATATAAGGGTTTTTTCACTCCACTCGCTGATAAGAACGGCAACGAGATATCCTCCAGGAGACCACAGAGCCAGCGAAGGATTTTGGCGGTACTCCGTCGCTGCGATGCGTAGCCCTTCGACGAGAAAGCCCTGGGCGAAAACCAATAGAAGAAGAAGAAGCGCGATCCAATCGTCTGCCACAGTGTTTATGCGCTCTGGCCGCCAGACAGTGCGCCGGAACAAAGCAAAAAATATTCCGATTATTCCGAGCAGGCCGAACAAGTCACTCAGCAAAGAATACCAGAGATAAAGAGTGCCCTTTAAATAGTGGATCCCCGTCCACTCTTGAACCGCGATCATGGAGGTCGCGATGAGCATCGCGGAAAATCCGTAAAAAATGAATAGGTGCATGAGACCGGGATAGATGTCCCGGAGTTGTTTGCGGTGGCCCAAAATTTCGGAAACAAGTCCCCAGATCCGCCGGGGAATTCTGTCGAGACGATTTTCTGGTCTCCCGAGTCGCCAGAGCAGTACGCGGCGCCAGATGCCGTATCCCAATAATACGGCGGCGATGAGGGCCATCAGATATATGATAGGGCCCGCGATGATGTTCCAATAAATTTCCCGTGTCGGAACCATTTGAACCGCCTAATATTTTAAGAACGAAGAAGAATTACTTTAAAGGATATGATCTACATCCAACTGAGAAAAATCGATCGGAATGAGTTCCTTCTCCTCTCGGAGGAAACTATCCGGCGCCTCGCATCTGAAGGCAAGCCATTACTGAAGTCTGAAAAGCTTGACTGCGTTTTTGTAGGCGACCTTTTCCGCCGTCTCCGGACTTAGATTTCCAAGAAATCCCTTCCGGATAACCT
>CAZUHN010000237.1:0-60509 GCA_964620535.1 uncultured Nitrospinaceae bacterium
AAAGGCTACCGGGGGCTGCACAAGCTGTTGCTCTGGAAAGACGGGCTCGAGCGGTGCGTGGGGTGCAAGCTGTGCTCGGCGGCCTGCCCGGCGGACTGCATCTACGTCGAGTCGGAGGAGAACGAATCGGCGGCGCCCGTCTCCAAGGGAGAGCGGTACGCGAGCGTTTACGAGATCAACGAGCTTCGGTGCATCTTTTGCGGCTACTGCGAGGAGGCCTGTCCGGTCGGGGCGATCGTGCTCGGGAGCGAGTACGAATTTTGCCAGGACGATCGGGACAAGTTCCTGTGCACGAAAGAGAACCTGTTGGTGAAGCGCTCGGACGAGGTTCCCGAGCTGCAGACCCGGTATGACGAAAAGATGCTCCTCACCTATGTATAGCTGTGGGCGGAACACTGGAGCTCGTTGCCCGAGGGAGTCTTTGTAGTGGAAGGGTCGTTGGCATTTTACATTTTGGCCGCGGTGACCGTCGGAGGGGCGGTTGCCGTGGTGTCCCTGCCGAATCCCCTCTACAGCGTCCTTTCCCTGATCCTGGCCTTTCTCGGGTTGGCGGGTCTCTACCTCACCCTCAACGCCCAGTTTATCGCCACGGTCCAGGTCATCATTTACGCTGGCGCCATCATGGTGCTTTTCCTGTTCGTGGTGATGCTCCTCAATCTGGGCCGCGAGGAGCGGCAGCCGCTCCAACTTCCCTTCCAAAAAATACTCGGGGTGGTGGCCGGGCTGGCCATCTTCGCCGCGATCTTGAACGCCGCCGTCGTGAACTTCTCTCCGACCGGAGAGAAGGGTCTTTTCCCGGCCGAGCGGATCGACGAACTCGGAAATACCGAGATCCTGGGCAAGTTGCTCTTCACGCAGTACCTCCTGCCCTTCCAGGCGATGGGGGTACTGCTGTTTGTCGGCATCATCGGAGCGGTCGCGTTGGCGCGGCGGCGCACGAACTAAGGGAAAAATCAGAGAGGCAGGTGCGGAGTGGCCTCGCTTTCGAATTACATTTTTTTAAGCGCGCTGCTTTTTTCGATCGGAGTGGTGGGCGTCATTGTCCGCCGCAATGCGATTGTGGTTTTCATGTCCATCGAGCTCATGCTGAACGGGGCGAACCTCGCGTTCGTCTCCTATTCGCGCTTCTTGGAGTCGATGGACGGGCAGATCATCGTCTTTTTCGTAATGGCGGTAGCGGCCACCGAAGCGGCGGTGGGGCTGGCCATTGTCGTTCTCATATACCGGAACCGTGAATCCACAAACGTGGACGAAATCAACCTTTTGAAACTGTAGCCATGGACGAACTGCATCTTATATTACTGTTTCCGCTCGCCGGGCTGGCGATGAACCTCCTCCTCGGCTGGAGGTTCAGGGAAAGATTCGCCGGCGGGGTTGCCTCCGCCGCCATGGGGGGCGCTTTTCTTTCGGCGATATTCGGATTTTTCCGCCTCTTGGACCTGCCCGCTTCGTCACGGCTTCTCCAGGCAACGCTGTTCGAGTGGATACCGATCGGCCAATTTCAGGTAAAGGTGTCGTTTGCGCTCGATCCGCTCGCCTCGATTATGACCCTCGTGGTGACCGGGGTGGGTTTTCTGATCCACGTTTATTCGATGGGGTACATGCACGGCGACAGGGGGGTGGTCAGGTACTTCATCTTCCTGAACCTTTTCTCTCTGTCCATGCTCATCCTCGTACTGGCGGACAATTTCCTGGTTCTCTTCGTCGGCTGGGAGGCGGTGGGCCTTTGCAGTTATTTGCTCATCGGTTTCTGGTACGAGCGCGCCGCCGCGGCGGAGGCCGGAAAGAAAGCGTTTATTGTAAACCGGGTGGGAGATTTTTGTTTCCTCATTGGCTTGTTTCTCATTTATGAATATCTCGGGACGCTTGAGTTTTCCCGGGTGCTCGAAAGCGCCCCGGCCGTCCTCGGTGCGGGAAGTGCCGCCACCACCACGATTTGCCTCCTCCTTCTTGCGGGAGCGACGGGCAAGAGCGCTCAGATTCCCCTTTACGTCTGGTTGCCGGACGCCATGGAGGGCCCCAGCCCAGTGAGCGCCCTCATCCACGCGGCCACCATGGTCACCGCCGGGGTCTACATGGTGGCCCGCACCTATGTGCTTTTCGATCTTTCTCCCTTCGCGATGAATACGATGGCGACCGTCGGCGCCCTCACTCTCCTCCTGGGTGCTTCGATTGCCCTTGTCCAGAATGACATCAAGCGCGTGCTGGCCTACAGCACCATCAGTCAGCTCGGCTACATGTTCCTCGCGTGCGGGGTTGGCGCCTATGGCTCCGCCATCTTCCACTTGATGACCCACGCCTTCTTCAAGGCGCTGCTCTTTCTCGGAGCGGGAAGCGTCATTCACGCGCTAGGCGGAGAGCAGGATATCCGGAAGATGGGCGGGCTTCGCGCGGGTCTTCCCGCCACGAGTTGGACCTTCACTGCCGGGGCCCTGGCCATTGCCGGGATATTCCCCTTTGCCGGATTCTTCAGTAAGGATGAGATTCTGTTTGCCGCGATGAGCTCGGATAACGGGAATTTTCTCTACTGGCTGGCGGGGGCGGTGGGCTCGTTGATGACGGCTTTTTATATGTTCCGGCTCGTGTTTAAGACATTCCACGGAAGATGCACGCTCTCCATGGAGGAACAACAAAACCTCCACGATTCACCCGCCATCATGACGGTGCCTCTCAAAGTATTGGCTGCTTTCTCGATAGTGGGGGGATGGGTGGGGATACCCCTGGTTTCGGGCGCGAATGTGTTCGCGGATTTTCTCGCGACATCCTTCGGCGGCCCGGTGGAGGCGCATCACGAGGGCGTGCTCGAAGCGGCGATGATTCTCGTATCGCTCGTGATCGCCTTTTTAGGGATATATCTTGCGTACAACTTCTACATCATGAACGCCGACGCGGGCGAGGCGTACGCCCGGCGCTGGCCCCGGTTGTATCGCATCGTGTTGAACAAATTCTATGTGGACGAAGCCTACGACTTCCTTATCGTTCAACCAGTAAAGCGGTTTTCCCTGTACCTTTGGAGAGGGATTGACGACGGCGTTGTGGATACGGCGGTGAACAGCGCGGGCAATTTGGTCTCCTCGGTGGGGGGCGCGTTTCGCCGCCTCCAGACCGGTTACGTGAAGAGCTATGCCGTGACGATGCTCGTGGGAGTCATGGCGATCGTCTTGTTTCTAACCACCCGGGTGAAGTAGCCGCGGATCGGTGAGGAGGAAAAAGCACCGTGAATATTTCTATAATCACCTGGATGGTGTTTCTGCCTCTCGCGGGAGGGTTGCTCCTCGCCGTCGCGGGCGAGGAGGATGAGGCGGGCCGCCGGCGCGAGCGCGTCATCTCGCTCGCCGTCTCCCTCATCACCTTTGTTCTCTCCCTCGGCCTGTATTACGGCTTCCGGGCCGACTACGCGGGGATGCAGTTCGTCGAAAGATTCGACTGGATCCCCCGGTTTGGTATCGCCTACAAGGTGGGGATTGACGGAATCAGCCTCCCGCTCGTCCTGCTCACCACCTTCCTCACCCCGGTTGCGATACTCTCTTCCTGGCAGGATATTCAAAAACACGTCCGCATTTATCACATGGCCATTCTCTTCCTCGAAACCGGCATGCTCGGGGTGTTCGTCGCTCTCGATTTCTTCCTTTTCTACGTTTTCTGGGAGGCGATGCTCATTCCGATGTACCTGATAATCGGGGTGTGGGGGGGGGCAAAACGCATCTACGCCGCCGTGAAGTTTTTCCTCTACACCATGGCGGGAAGCGTGCTGATGCTGGTTGCCATTTTATGGCTGTATTTCGCGAACGGCGCGGCCACCTTCGATATCCTGACGTATTTGGAAAGGCCGGTTCACGCCTCTTTGCAGGGCTGGCTCTTCGTCGCCTTCGCCCTTTCGTTTGCGATCAAGGTGCCAATGTTTCCCTTCCACACCTGGCTGCCCGATGCGCATGTGGAGGCGCCGACGGCGGGAAGCGTCATCCTGGCCGGCGTGTTGCTAAAAATGGGTACGTACGGGTTCATGCGTCTGGCCATGCCGCTCTTCCCCGCCGCGGCCAGGGCTTTCGCCCCTCTTATCTTGATCCTAGCGGTCATCGGGATCATTTACGGGGCGCTGGTGGCCATGATCCAGGAGGATGTCAAGAAACTTGTGGCGTATTCCTCGGTGAGCCATCTGGGGTTTGTGATGCTGGGTCTTTTTTCCTTTAATCTGCTCGGCGCGGAAGGGGGGTTGATCCAAATGGTGAATCACGGAATCAGCACCGGTGCCCTCTTCCTCATCGTCGGGATGATCTACAGTAGGCGGCATACGCGCCTCATCGAGGATTTCGGCGGACTCGCCCGGGTGATGCCCGCATTTTCGGTCTTTTTCGTGTTGGCCGCCCTCAGCAGCATCGGGTTGCCGGGCTTAAACGGTTTTGTGGGAGAGTTCACGATTCTCCTGGGCGCCTTCCAGAGCCGGCCCGTATTCGCCGTCCTGGCCACGGCGGGGGTGGTGCTGGCCGCGGTGTATATGCTCTGGATGCTTCAGCGGGTTCTCTTCGGCGGGGAGGCCTCGCGGGTGAACCGAATGCTGCCCGATCTGGGCGTGCGCGAGTGGGTGGTGATATTTCCGATGGTGGCGCTCATGTTCTGGATTGGCCTTTATCCGAAGCCTATTTTTCGCGTAATGGAACCGTCCGTCCAAGCCTGGCTTCGGCAGGTGAACCGGCGGGTCCTCCGCGTGGAGATGCCCGTGGCAGCCCCGGCGGCGAACATCGCAAATGTTGCCATTTCCGCGCGGATCGGTTCTGAAGGAAAGCGGCCGTGACGCTCACCTTTCCCCTCATCGATTGGCCGGTGATCTTTCCCGTCATACTGGTGGTGATTGGCGGGGTTCTCGTCTTGGCGTGGGACACTTTCTTCCGCGGAGATGCGCGCTCCCTTGTCATAACCCTATCGCTCGGAACGCTCGGAGCCGCGATGGGAGTGACCATTTTCGCCCGCCCAGTGAACGAAACCGCTCTTTCCCTCGGGGGTTTGTATCTCTTCGATGGATTCACCCAGTTTGTCTTCTTTTTGATTCTGCTTTCGAGCTTTATCTCGATCTTGGTTTCTGCGTCCCAGCCCGAACTGGAGAAGGCCCCCCCCGGCGAGTACTACTGCCTCATTCTTTTCGCCACCTGCGGGATGATGCTGATGGCGGCGACCCGGAACATGCTCATGGTGTTCATCGGCCTCGAACTCTTCTCGATATCGCTCTACGTTCTTGCCGGGTATCTGCGCTCGCGGCTACAAGGAAACGAAGCCGCGTTGAAGTACTTTCTGTTGGGGTCATTCGCGTCCGGGTTTCTCCTTTACGGAATGGCGCTCATCTACGGGACGACGGGCACTGTCGATATCATGAAGGCGGCCGAGCACCTTGCCCAGAATCCCGCCTCCCGCAGCTTGGCGTTTTTGCTGGGGGTGGGATTCGTTGTGATGGGCCTGGGTTTCAAAGTGGCGGCGGTCCCTTTTTATATGTGGACGCCGGACGTGTACGAAGGATCCCCGACCTCGGTGACGGCGTTCATGTCGGTGGGGCCGAAGGCGGCGGCGTTCGCGGCGTTTTTCCGCCTCGTCATCTCGACCGCCCCCCACATCGGCGCCGAGATCGGCGCGGTGCTTTGGACGATGGCGGCCCTCACCATGACGGTGGCGAACGTAGTTGCCATATGGCAGTCGAACATCAAGCGGATGTTGGCGTACTCAAGCATTTCCCACGCGGGGTATCTGCTCGTCGCGCTCGTGGCCGCGAAGGACGGGGGCGACCTGGCGACGGGCGGATTTCTGTACTACATGCTCGTCTATTTGTTCATGAATCTGGGGGCTTTTTGCGTTGTGGTGGCGACGGGCGCGGGGGGGAGGGAGCGGGTGGAAATCGAAGAATACGCCGGGATGGGCTATACGTGCCCCGGCCTCGCTTTCGCGATGGCGATTTTCATGGTCTCCCTCGCGGGGCTTCCTCCCACGGGCGGGTTTGTCGCCAAATTTTACGTTTTCAGCGCCGCGGTAAAGGCGGGCCACGTTGCCCTCGTCGTCATCGCCGTTCTCAATAGTGTGATTGCGGTTTACTTCTATCTCCGCATTGTGGTCGTGATGTACATGCGGGAGGCCTCTGCGGGGGCGGCCGCTGTAGTGCTGGGCCGGACCCGGCCTTACGCCATCGCCACACTCGTAATCGGGGTGGTGGCCACCCTGAATTTGGGAATATTTCCGGCTAAATTTATGGAGATCGCCCAGCGCTCGGCGGACCTTTTGAACTAGGGCGGGGGGGATGGTTTTTTCCCGGGGGCCCGTGCTATAAAGTTCCCGGCAGTTGGGGACTTTCCTGAGCCGCCTCGTTGCGGGGCGGCTCTTGCTTGCTGGCCCCGTCTTATATTGCTCCCTTTTTGAAGTGGCGAAGGGCTCGGCTCTGGCCGTATACCGTTTTGAGGCGAGGTTTCGGGGGATATGGAATTCGTTTCCGGATTTTTCCGTGAATATCAAGCAATAAATAGCTACGTTCCCCTTTTTATTTTCACCTTGGTCGCTATCGGATTTGCGGGCGTAACTCTCCTTGTCGCCCTTTTGATTCGCCCGAACCGGCCGGATCCAGAGAAGAATTCCCCCTATGAATGCGGCATTCCGCCTCTTACCGAGGCGCACGAGCGTTTTTCCATTCGGTTCTATCTTTTGGGAATCCTTTTTCTTCTCTTCGATGTAGAGGCTGCATTTCTTTTCCCTTGGGCCGTGCGGTACGACGCGCTTGGGCTTTTCGGCTTCATCGAAATGATGCTGTTCATTTTTATCCTTCTGATTGGTTTCTTTTACGCATGGCGGAAGGGGGCGCTGGAATGGGCATAGTTGAAGGAAAATTCAGCGATAATTTCTTAACCACCAAGCTGGATAGCCTAGTGGCGTGGGCACGAAAGAGCGCCCTTTGGCCGATGACTTTCGGCCTCGCCTGCTGCGCCATCGAAATGATGGCCTCGGGCGCCTCGCGTTACGATTTTGATCGATTTGGCGTTATTTTTCGGGCCACCCCTCGGCAATCCGACGTAATGATCGTGGCCGGAACGGTGACCCATAAAATGGGGTCAGTTTTGCGGAAAGTGTACGACCAGATGCCCGAGCCAAGATGGGTCATATCCATGGGCAACTGTTCGACATGCGGAGGTCCTTATCCGAACTATGCTGTCGTGCAAGGCGTCGATGAACTGGTGCCGGTGGATGTCTATGTGTCTGGTTGCCCGCCGCGTCCCGAATCTTTGATGTGGGGTGTGATGCAGCTTCAGAAGAAAATTGAACAGGAAAAATTCATCCGCGCATAAAGGTGCGGCAAGAAGAGTAACGATGGAAGAAACCGCCAAAACGAAGGGGAATACAGAAGGCGACTCTGATACAGAGGCGCCCGAGGCCCCAAAAGAATTTCCCGGAAAAGATCTGGGAGATCTGATAGACAGGGAGTTTCCGGGAGCCATACTCGAAGAGTCGGCCTTCAAAGATCTTGAAGACGAGGTAACCTTCATTCTTAAAATTGACGCTTGGCGGAAAGTCGCTGTCTTCATGAGGGATCATCCATCATCCAAATTTGTTCTTCTAACTGACCTCACCGCAGCTCATTATCCCGAAGAGGAAGAACCATTTCAGATCATCTGCCAAATGGTCAGCCTTGAGCACAATCGCAGCCTTCGATTGAAGGTGAAAATAAAAGAGGGAGTTTCGGTTCCCTCGCTCTCGGGAATTTGGTCCAGCGCAAATTGGATGGAGCGCGAAATTTGGGATTTGTACGGCATTCCTTTTCAGGATCACCCGGACCTCCGCCGGATCTTGTTGCCGAGGGACTGGGGGGGGCACCCGCTTCGCAAGGATTATCCACTCGAGGGCCGCAGAGAGCGTGTGTACGAAAAGCCCAAGCGCAAGGAAATCGGGGAATAGAGGCTGGCTCCATTCCGAGAAGGAGCAAGGCCATGGGAATGAAGAAGCCGTTACAGTTGGAGAATTAAGCGATATGTTCGAAGTAGAGTCCCCTCCCCGGGTGGAAAAATCGAGCATCCTCCCCGGGACCGAGGATCTGGTTGTCAATATGGGGCCGCAGCACCCGAGCACACACGGGGTGCTACGGGTGATCCTCAAGCTGGACGGCGAGACGGTGACCGATTGTGACGTCGACATCGGGTACCTTCACCGCGGGACTGAAAAGATCGGCGAGAACATCACCTATACGATGTTCATTCCCTACACGGATCGGCTTGACTACATCGCTGCGCCATTGAACAACTTGGCATGGGTAACCGCGGTCGAAAAGTTTTTTGACTGGGAGATCCCGCTGCGCGCGGAATTTGTGCGATCCATGGTGGGGGAGTTCTCACGAATTGCGAGCCACCTTCTATGGCTTGCGACCCACGCCCTGGACATCGGTGCGATGACGGTTTTCCTTTGGTGCTTCCGCGAGCGCGAAATGGTTCTCGACATATTTGAAACCGCATTCGGCGCACGCCTTACAGTAAATGCATTCCGGCTCGGAGGCCTGGAGCAGGACGTACCGAAAAAATTTCTCGATCTTGCGCGGGAGTTCATCGAAATTTTTCCCGACCGCATCAAGGATTATGAGACGCTTCTAACGGATAACCGCATCTGGATGAAGCGGACCCGCGGTGTGGGCTACATTTCGGCCGAGGATGCCCTCGACCTTGGCTTAACCGGTCCTCCCTTGCGGGCCAGCGGCGTGAATTGGGATCTTCGCCGCGTTCGGCCCTACGCGGCTTACCCATATTTGGACTTCGTTGTCCCCGTCGGGCAAAATGGGGACGTTTACGATCGGTATTTGGTCCGAATCGAAGAGATGCGGCAAAGCACGCGGATCATTGAGCAATGCCTGAATATGCTTCCGAGCGGTCCTGTGAGCTGCAAAACTCCACGCACAATTAAGCCTCCACCAGGTGAGATTTATCACAGCATCGAAAATCCCAAAGGAGAGTTCGGTTTCTATATCGTGAGTGACGGCACCGAATCGCCCTACCGGGTACGCATCCGCCCTCCGTCGTTTCTTAACCTTGCCGCTCTCAAAAAGATGGCCGTTGGCGGACTGGTGGCCGACGTGGTTGCCGTCATCGGTAGCCTTGACATTGTCCTGGGGGAGTGCGACCGCTAATTATGGACGCAATCGCCTGTCGGTTATTTGTAATTTGGTGCATTCGTGAGGTGGTTGCTTGACCCGGCCGGATTGTTCGACAGGAAAAACCTTTTGGCGGAATGGCACAAAGGTAGAGAGGGGTTCGGTCCTTTGGACATAATATTTGAAATCGTCATCGCCACAATAAAGATCGCTGTCGTCCTCGGCGTAGTATCTCTCGTTGTGGCGTACCTTACTTATTTGGAACGGAAAGTCATCGCGCACATACAGATGCGTATGGGGCCTATGCGGGTAGGCTGGCACGGCCTTCTCCAGCCGATCGCTGATGGACTCAAACTATTCCTAAAAGAAGATATTATTCCGGACAAGGCGGATCGAATCGTCTTTATTCTTGCGCCCATTATGGTTCTCGTTCCTGCCTTTGTGGTCTATTCGGTTCTTCCCTTTAGCGAAACTTTTTATATCACTCAGGTAAACATCGGATTGTTACTTATCATTTCGGTGAGTTCGCTCGGTGTTTTCGGGATCGTAATGGCCGGTTGGGCTTCCAACAGCAAGTACAGTCTTTTGGGCGCCATGCGGAGCGCGGCGCAAATGCTGAGCTACGAAATTTTCCTCGGATTTTCACTAATCGGACCCCTGATGATCGCTGGCACCCTGAACATGCAGGAGATCGTCAAGGCCCAAAGCGATGTTTGGTTCATCGTGTATCAACCGCTTGCATTCATTGTTTTTTTTGTAGCCTCTCTTGCGGAGACGAACCGCGTACCATTCGATTTGCCCGAGGCGGAAACGGAATTAGTCGCTGGATTTCACACCGAATATAGCGGAATGAAATTCGCTTTCTTCTTTTTGGCTGAGTATGCCAACATCATGGTGGTTGCAACGGTGGGCGTAGCTCTTTTTTTTGGCGGCTGGCAGGGCATCGCGGGAATACCGCTACCCGGATTCGTTTGGTATGTTCTCAAACTGTTCGCGTTGATATTTTTGTTTATATGGTTGCGCGCTACCCTTCCGCGCTATCGGTATGACCAGCTCATGGCAATGGGCTGGAAGTTCATGTTTCCCCTTGTTATGGCGAACATTTTCCTGACCGGTTTGGTGAAATACCTCTTTCTTTAACTTTAAGAGGAGACGAACATCTTGGAGTTGCCCTTCTTTTACTTATTCTCGACAGGAATTGTGATCGCTTCGCTATTGATGGTGACGCGCGCCAACGTCATACACGCGGGTCTATTGTTGGTTCTCACATTCTTGTTCCTAGCGGGATTGTACGTTCTTATGGGGGCGGAGTTTCTCGCTGCGCTACAGATACTTATTTACGCCGGTGGAATTATGGTTCTGTACCTTTTTTCTGTCATGCTTATGAATATCGATGTGGCGAGGCGCCTTCGGAAATGGCATCGGCAGAGCTTCGCAGCTCTTGCGGTGACAGTCGTTCTTGCCATAGAGGTTTGGATTGTTCTTGGAGATGGAAATTTTCCCGCACAGAAAAGCCCTTCCGGGACACTCGGCGCCACTCCCGGAAATGTCGAGGCTCTCGGAAACGTTCTTTACACAAAGTTCTTGTTCCCTTTTGAAGTCGTTTCGATTTTATTGCTCGCGGCGATGATCGGCGCGATCGTCCTGGCGAAGCGGACGATAGAGCGCTAGAAATCGGAGGAAAGAGTCGATGGTGCCGCTTTCCCATTATTTGGCACTGGGGGCAATCCTATTTCTGATCGGTGCGGGAGGGGTGTTGATGCGCCGAAACGCGATCATCATCCTGATGAGCATAGAACTGATTTTGAATGCGGTTAACGTTACTTTCGTGGGCTTCTCGCGCCAACTCGGGGACCTGACGGGTCAGGTATTCGCCATATTCGTCATCGCGGTAGCGGCGGCTGAGGCGGCCGTAGGGCTGGCCATCCTGGTAACGCTCAACCGGGATCGGTCCACGGTGAACGTGGACGAAGTGAACCTTCTCAAGTGGTAGAAAAGGCATGATTTCGTACATCTGGCTCGTCCCGCTTTTGCCGGCGATCGGCGTTCTCATCAACGGATTTTTGGGGGCGAAGTACACGCGTGAAAAGGCGGGCCACATTGCCTGCCTGATGACGGGCCTTTCATTTCTCGTTGCGCTTTTAATCAGTTTCGAGATGATTTTTGGCGAAGGGGGCAGCCATACGGTTCATCTCTGGAGCTGGATCGCAGCGGGTGATTTGAATGTATCGGTAAGCCTGCTCGTTGACCCCCTGAGCACAATTATGCTCCTCGTGGTGACGGGGGTGGGCTTCGTCATCCACGTCTACTCGCTGGGCTATATGCACGGAGATCCCGGCTACCCCCGGTTTTTCACCTACCTGAACCTATTCATGCTCTCCATGCTCATCCTCATTTTGGCGGACAACTTTCTCCTCATGTTCGTCGGTTGGGAAGGGGTTGGCCTTTGCAGCTATTTGTTGATCGGATTCTGGTACGAGAAACAATCGGCCTCTGACGCAGGCAAGAAGGCCTTCATCGTGAATCGGGTGGGGGACGCGGGTTTCCTCCTTGGCATGTTCCTTATCTGGGTTCTGACGGGAAGCCTGACCTACAGTGAAGTATTTAAAGAGGCGCCCCAACTTTCGGCGGCGGGAGCGAGCGCCATTGGGCTTTTTCTCTTCATCGGCGCAATGGGGAAAAGCGCGCAAATTCCGCTTTATGTCTGGCTCCCGGACGCGATGGAGGGCCCCACGCCGGTGAGCGCTCTGATCCATGCGGCCACCATGGTCACCGCTGGGGTCTACATGGTGGCGCGCTCAAGCCATATCTACGTCATGGGGGGCGCCATCCCCCTTGATTTCCTGGGGCTCGAAATCCCATCGGTGCTCGAAGTCATCGCCGTGGTGGGTGCCCTCACGGCTTTGATGGCCGCTACGATCGGTCTCGTCCAAAATGATATCAAGCGCGTCTTGGCCTATAGCACGGTGAGCCAGCTCGGCTTCATGTTCATGGCCCTCGGCGTGGGCGCCTTCACGGCCGGCATCTTCCACCTCATGACCCATGCCTTTTTCAAGGGACTTCTCTTTCTCGGAAGTGGAAGCGTCATTCACGCCCTGCATCACGCCCCCGTGGACCAACAGCAAGACATGCGCTATATGGGTGGGCTTCGCACGAAGATGCCCGTTACCTACTGGACCTTCGTGATAGGTGCGGTCGCGATTGCGGGGGTCCCGCCGCTGGCTGGATTCTGGAGCAAGGATGAGATTCTCGCCAATGCGTTTTTCACCGGCCATTTTCCCATCTGGGCCATCGGAACCGTCGCCGCCTTCATGACCGCTTTTTATATGTTCCGGCTCATTTTCATGACTTTCCACGGGGAGATGCGCGTGGACCATCACGCCCGTGAGTATATTCATGAATCACCCGCATCCATGACAGTGCCCCTCGTGATATTAGCTATCCTCAGCGTCATTGGAGGAATCATTCCGGGATTTCCGCCTGAGGGGGGGTGGATCCATGGGTTTCTCGAACCCTCTCTCGCTACCCTGGGAGGTGGACACGCCGCGGCCGACCCGCGGATCATTTTCGTTTCCACTGCGGCGGAAGGGACGAATGGCGGAGGTCATGGAGGACCGGCTGCGCCTTTGCTTGTCGTGCTCGCCATCGCAGTTGCTCTCGGGGGCATCGCACTGGCCTGGCATATGTATATTCGAAGGCCCGCCACTCCAGATTTCCTCGCGGCCCAATTTCCCGGGTTGTACCGGATCTTCCTAAACAAATACTACGTAGATGAGTTCTATCAGACCTACATCGTCGAGCCCATCTACCGTCTCATGAATTTTCTTTGGGACTTTGACGCCAAGGTAGTCGATGGCGCGGTCAACGGGAGCAGTCTTATTACGGTGGTAACCTCTCGTTTTTCGGGAATTTTCGATCTTCAGACGGTAGACGGCGCCGTGAACGGAACCGGGTCGGTCGTCCGATTTTTCTCGCAGGCGCTGAAATTCATACAGTCCGGCATGGTACAAAACTATGTTTTCTTTATGTTGATCGGTTTATTTTTGATGCTCAGCGGCTACCTTTTCCGCTAGCGGACGGTATTCGGAGGTTTCTATGGGCAACATCATGGAATTTCCCCTCCTCACGTTGATCACTTTTCTCCCTCTTTTGGGAGGAGTGATCTTGATGCTCTTTTTTAAGAAAGAGCACACAAAGGCCATCAAGTCCTTTGCGACAATCGTCGTCTTGGTGGACTTTTTCCTTTCCATTCCTCTTTGGACAAATTTTGATACATCGGAGGCGGGATTCCAATTCTTAGAGAAAGCGATCTGGATTCCGGCCATCGGTGTGAATTATCTGATTGCAGTGGACGGAATCAGCGTTCTCCTTGTTCTTCTGACGACGCTGACCATGGTCGTCTCGGTGGTCTGTTCTTATTCCGCGATCAAAGAGCGGGAGAAAGAATATTACGTTTGCATGTTGTTCCTCGCAACGGGAATGATCGGTACATTCGTCTCCCTTGACCTATTTCTTTTCTACGTATTCTTCGAAATTACCCTTGTTCCGATGTATTTCTTGATTGGAATCTGGGGAGGAACCCGGAAGCTCTACGCCGCAATAAAGTTCTTTCTCTACACGCTGTTCGGAAGCGTGCTCATGTTGTTGGGAATCTTGGCTCTGTATTTCTTCAATTTAAAATCGGGGACGGGTCAATTCACCTTTAGTCTCCTTGAACTTTATGATGTCGGGCCGAAAATTCCGCTGGAAGTTCAAAATTGGATTTTCTTGGCTTTCTTCGTCGGGTTTGCGATCAAAGTGCCAATGTTTCCCTTCCACACTTGGCTGCCTGACGCCCACGTAGAGGCCCCCACGGCGGGCAGCGTAATTTTGGCGGGCGTTCTTTTGAAAATGGGAACTTACGGTTTTGTCCGCTTCATGCTTCCATTGCTTCCCCAGGCGAGCCAATTTTTTGTCCCCTTCATGGTTCTGCTGGCGATCATCGGAATCATTTATGGCGCGTTGGTCGCCATGGCCCAGACAGACGTCAAGAAGCTTGTGGCTTACTCGTCGGTTAGCCATCTGGGATTTGTCATGCTGGGCGTTTTTGCTTTGAACCAGCAGGGCATCCTTGGCGGCCAACTTCAGATGGTCAATCATGGAATAAGCACCGGGGCGCTCTTCCTTCTGGTTGGAATCATTTACGAACGGCGGCACACCCGCGAGATCACCGATTTCGGCGGACTTTCGAAACAAGTTCCCATTTATTCGACCATATTTGCCATAACCATGCTGAGCAGCATCGGCCTGCCGGGCCTCAACGGATTTGTGGGAGAGTTTTTGATTCTGATTGGTGTTTTCAAGGTAAGCAGCCTCTACGCAGCCTTCGCTGTGATTGGAATCATTCTGGGCGCCGCCTACATGCTCTGGCTGTTTCAAAGGATGTTCTTCGGGGTGTTGGAAAATCCGGAGAACCAGAGGCTGACAGACTGTAACAAGCGCGAGGTAGTCTACATGCTGCCTCTTATATTGTTGATGTTCTGGATCGGTCTATATCCGAAGCCCTTCCTGGATCGCATGGAGAAAAGTGTGAGCAAGGTGGTTCGGATGGTGAATGTGGCCCAGGCGCCGCAAGGAAAGCGGGTGAGTGCCATTCCGAATCCGGTGGCGTTCCTTAAGGCAAAAGAGGCGCGCCTGGCGCGCTAGGAATATGCGTTGGAGCCAGGTTTGATGGACATTGTTTTTCCGGACATTTCTTTTTGGCTGGCGGCACCCGAGATCGGGCTTGCTGTCCTAATCGGTATCGTCTTGATTGCGGACCTTTTTACCCCCCTCGAGAACAAGGCAGCGATGGGCGTCCTGAGCCTGGTCGGCGTCATCCTCCTCGTTTTCGTGAGTTTCTGGCAGTGGGGCGAGGGCATGCGGACCACCTTCAGCGGCTTCTATGTGGTGGACAACTTCAGCGTTTTCGTGAAGGTCGTCATCCTTGCCGCCACGGCGCTTTCGATCTCTCTTTCTCTGCAATACGTGAAAGTCGAGAGAATCAACTACGGCGAGTTCTACGGATTGATCCTTTTCTCGGTGTTCGGGATGCTCGTGATGGCTTCGGGAAATGATCTCATCTCGATCTATCTTGGCATTGAGACCATGAGTTTAAGCATCTATGTCCTCGTCGGGTTCATTCGCCATGATCCTCTGAGCCGGGAGGCATCATTAAAATATTTCCTGATGGGCGCATTTGCCTCTGGAATCGTTTTGTACGGAATGGCGCTGACGTACGGTATGACAGGCACCACATCACTGGCCGGGATTTCCGAGTCGCTCTCGGGCGCGGGAGGAGGGGAAATCTCTTCGAATCCTGTCATGATTTTCGCTCTCATTCTTCTTGTGGCGGGTTTCGCGTTTAAGCTTGCTCTTGCTCCGTTCCATATGTGGCTTCCTGATGCGTATACAGGTGCCCCTACGACAATTACGGCCTTTATGTCGGTTGCCGTGAAGGCCGCCGCGTCCGCGGCATTGATTCGTCTTTTTTTCATCGGACTCCAGGTACTGGCACCCAGGTGGAACTTCCTACTATGGCTGCTCGCTGCCTCCACCATGATCTGGGGAAATGTCGCCGCCATTGCCCAAACCAGTCTCAAACGGATGCTTGCTTATTCGAGCATTGCCCATGTGGGTTACTTATTGTTGGGTGTGGTAGCGGCCATGACCATCAATGACGACGGGAAGGTGGTTTTTAGCAATGAAGGGGTTAGCGCCGTCCTTTTCTATCTGTTGGTATACATGTTCACCAATCTGGGCGCATTCGGGATGCTCATTCTAATTTGCCGGGAGGGCTATCGGGGGGACAACATCGAGGACTGGCGAGGAGTCGGGCAGGCCCACCCTATCGTCGGACTTTCTTTCGTTGTGTTTTTGCTTTCATTGGCGGGAATACCTCCCACGGCGGGATTTGTGGGAAAACTAATCCTTTTTGCAGCCGCCATTCAAAACCAATACTATTGGCTTGCCGTGATTGGGATACTTTCGAGCGCCGTCTCGATTTACTACTACGGCCACATCATGCGGGTGATGTACATGAACCCGAGGACTACGAGCCAGCCCCCAATTGAATTTTCGAAATCCCCCTCTCTTCTGCTCACCCTATTACTATTGGTCATCGCCACCATTGCGCTCGGAATTTTTCCGGGCAGCTTTATCGAAGCGGCTCGAGGATCTGTTCTGGGCATCTGATCTTTCCAAGGATTCATAAGCTTTCCCCATTCCATCAATTAATTTCCCTCCAATCCATTAATTTTTCTGGTAACCACCAAAATTCATTGACGTATCAATTGTTATGAAGGGAATCCTGCCCTGGCTTAAGAAAAACCAAACTGACAAATTGTCTCAATAATTTCTTGAATTCCTGAAATTGTGTGAATGGGTTTCCTTAATATCACTTTATTATTTGAGTTTATACCGTTATATTAATATGGGGAATCGGGTGTAAAGCTTTGTTTTTATGCTTTTAACATTTTATTTGTATTATTTGAGCACTTTTATAAACGTTTGGCATGTCATGTGCGTATATTTAGGTGTCAGGGAACGTCTGAGAATGCCGATAAGAACGGCAGAAAGAAAAACAGCTTTTTGTTTAGCTGAAGCCCTCGGTGTTCTTGAGGGAATAGACCAGGAAGGGAGGAGAACCTGGGATTATAATAATTGCCTGCTAAGGCGGCTTTTCCTTAGAAAAGCCGTTTGCCCCCCGGTGGCCGGTTGCGAAACTCACTCGATGCCGGTCCACTGCATCCCACCAAATGCCCGCAGGGTGACCTGATAGGGCCCTTTACTTTTTGTCAAAAACAATAAATTGACACTCCTTCTGATCGGATGGAGGTGCAACCTGTTTCAGTTGATAGATAAGCGGCCGAGGGATTCAGGATCACACGGAGAAAAACGTATCGTAGCGGAAACTTGCATTGAATTTATTTCGAAAAAAATATCAAGAAAGAAGCCTTTCGATCAGAGCAATTACCTCCCCTAGGCGCTCCACACGGTAATCACATGAGGGTCCTGGATCGGGTGCAAGGTGAACAGAAATCATTCTCGCCTCTGTGGCGGCCATCATGTCATATCGACCGTCACCGATAAAAATGCACATCTCTGGTGGCACATCGATTGCCTTTGCACCTGCCAAGACATGCCGGACATCAGGTTTCCAGTGGCCGATGTCCCTCGTGATAATTTTATCGATGGATAGCCTGGTCCGTTGAAGCATAAAAGATATGTGTCGCATTGCGTTATTTGTCACCACACCGAAAGGAACATTTTTTGTTGCCAAGAATTCAAGCAGCTCCACCGCTCCTTCGTTAGCTTCGGCGCGCTCCGCCGCCGCTCGTTCGTGGCGCTCCAGAACCATGGCAATTTGATGCGCGCGATACGAGGGAGCGGTTGTCAGGAAATCAAGAATCGACACCGAGTCCGTATCGAAATTCATTTCCCGTTTCATGGCCGGCCAGTCGATGACCGGCTTAACAAGAGTTCCATCAAAATCCAAGAGAACACCATGAAAGATTTTTTCCAATCCATTGTCCTTTCAGAGCACCTTGCTGATTTCATCAGCATCGAACCGTGGAAGCGGAAATCGTTTCCCACTTTGGAGAATGGTTACGCCTTCGGCGGGAGGCAGGAGAGTTCCGATCCGGATTCCCAGGCCACCCGCCTCTTCGAGGATCCCCCGAAGGAAGTTTTCGTTTTCCGGCGGAACGGCGAGTAGAAGCGCCCCCGAGGTGATGACCCCCAAAGGATCAATGCCGAGGGCCGAACAAATGGCCGCTCCCTCCTGCGAAATTGGAACGGCGTCTTTCTCTACGAGGGCGCCCAGCCGAGCCGCTTCGGCCAACTCGTGCACCCCAGTGGCCAGACCGCCTTCCGTCGGATCGTGCATTGCGTTGACGAAGCCGGTTTCCGCCGCTGCGAGAGCAAGGCGAACTACGCTGATTCCCGGATCCGTTAAATAGTTTTCCGCTCGATGGATTAAATCGGAACCAAGAGTCGGGATGAGTTCTTCCCGCTTCGCCGCTGCCAGGACGGCTGTTCCTTCTACCGGAATTGCACGGGTAAGTAAGATAACGTCACCTGGTTGGGCACTGTCTCCGCGGACGAGGCGTTCCTTATTTACCTCCCCAAGCATTTGACCGCAGAGAACGGGCCGGGTGAGACCTTGGGTGATCTCTGTGTGTCCGCCACATAGGGTGATACCAAGATCCTCGCAGGCGCTTCGAACGTCGGCCCAAATAGTTTCCACCATCTTCTCGTCAGCAAGATTTTCAGGAAGAAGAAGAGTCATCAGAAACCAAAAGGGTTGTGTGCCCATACATGCGATGTCGTTTGCGTTTACGTGCACTGCATACCACCCGATTCGACCTTCGACGAAAGTGACGGGGTCGGATTTCGCGACCAGGTAACGATCTCCCAAATCGATGACGGCTGCGTCCTCTCCAACGCGCGGGCCGATGATCAGGCGTGGGTGTCCTTCAAGCTTCATTAACATTTTTCCGAGCATTTCTGCGGGAAGTTTTCCGACGGGAAGAAAGGTCTTCACTGTGTCTCCACTTCACGTTTGGGAGCGTACCAAGTCTAACAATACAGCTCCTCCTGGACAAAATGATGCGGATGGACCGGCCTAGGCTGTTTATTCCTTGCGCCAATCAATTTGAATTTGAAACGGGTTTTTCTCAATTCATTTTCGCAGGGCCTTGACGCGTCTAATAGGCCATTTTAGAATCGATTCCTTTTCTGGGGATGGATTTTGTTAAGTATGTGAAAGGTTTTGGCAGCGGTTCGTGAGAATATCAATTCACTTTCCCATCATGCCACGGTAGCTCAGTCGGTAGAGCAGAGGACTGAAAATCCTCGTGTCGGCGGTTCGATTCCGTCCCGTGGCACCAGTCGAATCGCCCACCCCTCGTCGTCTCCGGATAATGCAGTATTTCTTGTGCATCGCCCGCCCGGTCATCTATATGACAGAATGGGGAATGCGAAATCGGTGGATGGCTGCGGGGATGTGCCGCCGCTGTCTGCCGCCTGGGGGTTCGCGTACCGGGCGGCCGATTTTCAATCACCCAGAAGTCGCTTTGGGCACTCGAAATTCTGGCCGCGTTGGGGTTTTGCTGCGATTAGAGCGTTATCCCGGTGAAGAACTGGCACGATGGAATCTGACGCGCCCTCCCAATATTGGTCCATTTCGTGAGATGATTTCTGGTCGCTTGGATTTGCCTCCCCCTTTCGGGTCCGGCCTCTATGCGACCCTTCCGGCTGCACCCCTCAAGGAAGAGGTCAAAGGGCTCTGGCCTCGCGGGAACGCCATGCGAGCCCTTATGCTGGATTGATAGAATTTTTCACCTGGTTGTTTCCCCTTTGCGAGTCGAGATCCTTGGCACGTCTATTTGAGAACGATTCCCTCGAGTTGATCGGCCGCTGGGGCGTGGAAGTCCCGGCATTTGAGGTGGCCGAGAGCCCGGAGGAGGTCGCCGCCGCCCTGGAGCGCCTGGGGGGAAGGGTCGTCCTCAAGGCGCTCGTTCCGGTGGGAGGGCGGGGCAAGGCGGGCGCGGTGAAGCTCGTCTCCTCGCCGGAAGAAGCACGCGAAGAGGGCGGCCGCATCCTCGGCCTCACGGTTCACCGCTTTCCCGTCAAACGCCTCCTCGTGATGGAGGCGCTGGAGATCCGGCGCGAATTTTTCCTCTCCATCACCTTCGACCCCAAGCACAAGAGTCCCCTCGTCCTCTTCAGCGCCGAGGGAGGGATCGACATCGAAGAGCTCGTGGCGGACCACCCCGAAAAGATCTTCGAGTTTCCGGTGGACATCACCCGGGGGCTCGAGGCCCGCCGCGGGTCGGACCTCGCCGGGCGCGCCGGGCTAGCGGAGGATGCTTCCCTTCTCTGCGGTCGGGCGATGCAGGGTCTCTACGAGCTGTTCCGGGCGTGCGACTGCCGGATGGTGGAGGTGAACCCGCTGGCCGAACTCGCGGGCGGGCGCCTCGTGGCGGGCTCGGGGGTGGTTAATCTGGACGAGCAGGCCCTGCACCGCCATCCGGACCTGGAAAAACTCGTGAGAGAGGAGGAGGGGAACGGCTGGCGGCCCCTGACGCCCCTCGAGCGCGAGATGCGCGAGATCGACGCCATCGACCCCCACAGCGGGGCCATCCGCTTCGGCGAAATGGAGGGCGACATCGCCTTCATGGTGACGGGGGGCGGGTACGGCCTCGCGAGCCTCGGCCAGTTCCTCGAGGAAGGGGGCCGGCCGGCCTGCACCTTCGATATCACCCCGGGGCGCTACGAGGAGAAGATGTACCGGGCCGTCAAGGCGGTTCTCTCCCAGCCGGGGCTCCGGGGGCTGGTTCTGGCCGGGAATGTGAGCAATTTCACCCGGGTGGATATCAAGGTGGCGGGGGTGGTCCGCGGCCTCAAGGAAGCGGGCCTCGATTTCAACAAAATTCCCGTCGTCATCCGCTACGCCGGACCCGGGATCGAGGAGGCGCGCCGGATGATCGCCGAGGTGCCCGGGGTGGAGTGGCACGAGGCGGACTTCTCCCTCGAAGCGGTCTGCAGGCGCATCGTGGACCTCGCCTATCGGCGCGGAGAAGGAAAGGAGCGTGCGTGAGCATCATACTCGACGGAGCGACCCGCGTTCTCGTCCAGGGGATCACCGGAGCAGAGGCGCGCCGCCTCCTTCCCACCATGCGCGATTACGGGACGAACGTCGTGGCCGGGGTTTCGCCCGGAAAGGGGGGGCAGAAGGTGGACGGCGTTCCCGTCTTCAGCACAGCGGAGGCCGCCCTTCGCGAGGTGGAGGTGGACATTTCCGTCCTATTCATCCCGGCGCGCTTCGTGCGCGATGCCGCTCTCGAGGCGATCGGGGCCGGGGTTCCCGCCGTCCATGTTCTCGCCGAGGGAGTTCCCCACCACGACGCCTGCGAGATCGTCACCCGGGGAAAATCGGCCGGCACCTTCATCATCGGGCCCAACAGCCAGGGGATGGTCTCTCCGGGCAAGGCCAAGCTGGGGGGGACCGGTGGCGAGGTTCCCGGCCTCATGTTCCGTCCCGGGCCGGTCGGTGTGGTGAGCCGGAGCGGGGGGATGGGGGCGGAGATCTGCCTCTTCCTCACCCTGGCGGGAATCGGCCAGAGTACCTACGTCGCCATTGGGGGGGACCTCATCATCGGCGCCGCGTTCGTGGAGATGCTGGAACTCTTCGAGCGGGACCCCGAAACCGAGTGCGTGGTCATATTCGGCGAGCCGGGCACAGGCCGCGAGGAGGAGGCGGCGGAGTTCATCGCCGCGGGCGGATTCACGAAGCCGGTGGTGGCCATGATCCCGGGCGAGTTCCTGGAGAACTCTCCGAGCCCCACAAGCCTGGGCCACACTGGGGCTCTCATCGAGCGCGGGGTGGGCGCCCCCTCGGGGAAAAAGAAACTCCTGCGCGAGGCGGGAGCGGAGATAGCCGAGCACTTTTCCGATATCGTTCCTCTGGTGGCAAAAGCGCTCGAACGGCGGATCATCTGACACTACGGGGCAGAGGATTTTGCCGGGGATGAAGTGAAGGAGGGAGCGGCATCCAAATTATACTGGGCTGCGGTCGTTTCATATGGATCGTTTAGTGCGAGCAATGAAACTGACAATACCGGCCGGGTCCGGCGAGATCCGTCGGGAAAAATTGTTTTTTCAGACTGCGTAATCAGATATCGGCTCGGCAAAAAAAATTCAGTTCGGGAAAGCACCAACGCCTGCCACATTGTACCAATAGGTTTATTCGCTTTTTAATATAACCTTTTCCAGCCTCCCGCTAGCAATTTTCCCATCAACAAAATCCCTTGTATTTCAATGAATTGGGCATTTCAGTGTTGATTTTTTCTTATGTATGATGATAGTATTATAATCGTTGGTCTGAATTAACACACATGATACATAATTGAATGTTACCGCCCGAGGAAGCCAGTAAAGCTCTACAGCATCCCGGGCGAGGGGTTAGTTTACCTTTTGCCCGAGAGGTTCGGGACGAGGTTTTTTTCGGCTTTTTTGAATATTAACAGCTCCGGAGGATTGTATTTTCTCGTTTTGGTTAAGCCCTTTCTCCGAGCCGTCATTCGGGGCCGAGCGTTCCCTGCAACAAAGTTCGTCCGAGAAACGATAGGAGGTGCCGCCATGCCGTTGTGGGTAATTCTTCCTTATTTTGTTTTGCCAGCAGTACTTCTGGTGATATTCGCTATGATGGGAGGTGATAGCTAATGTCTCCACAGGCTTGGTCTTGGATTGGACTCCTTATTTACGTTGCAGCCGTCGCGTACATCACATATCAGGCAGCTCAGGCGACACGCACCTCCGAGGATTTTTATGTTGGAGGCCGCAGCCTGGGAATCTTTGTAGTCGCCATGACTTATGCCGCATCCTCGGTGAGCGGAAGCACATTCGTAGGCATTCCCGGGGTCGCCTACCGGTTCGGTTACGGCGTCTACCACCTCTACGGGTCGAGCACGGTCGGTATGGTGTTGGGCTGGTGGTTTGTTGCGAGGATGTATCGAGAAGCCGCCGAGCGAACAAACGCGCTCACCCTTCCCGACATCATGGCCAAGCGCTTCAACAGCAATTTCGTCCGATTGCTTGGCGCGCTCGTCATCATCGTCGGAACCTTTTTCGTCATGGTGGCCCAGTACAAGGCAGTGGGGGTCATCTTCTCCGAGCTCTTCGGGATGTCGTTCAACACCGCCGTGATCCTCTTTGCGATCATCGTCGCAGTTTATCTGGCGGTCGGCGGGTTCTTGGCCGTCGCATGGACCGACACGCTCCAGGGCTGCATTATGATTGTCGGCATGCTGTTGATCGTCTTCATTGGTCTCAGCCAGGTGGGTGGTTTAGGGGGGCTGAACGCAAAAGTGGGTGAGGCCAAACCGGAGATGCTCCAGGTGTTCGGGTGGCTGTCGGGTTATGCGCTAATCGGTGGGAGTCTGTTGCTCATCGTGTTCAATATGGCGGTTCCCTATGTCAGCGTCCGCTTCATCACCTATCGGAGAGGTCCCGGTGCCGAGCTGAAGGCCGGTATCTTGTCCACGATTTTCAACATGATTTTCTCCCTTGCCATAATTGTGGGCATGCTGGCGTTCATTCTCCTTCCGGGCCTTAAAGAATTCGACAAGGCTATGCCGCGTTTGATTCTGCACCTCCTCCATCCGGTGGTTGCGGCAATTCTCCTGGCCGCTACTGTCTCCGCGATCATGTCTACGGTCGACTCGGGTCTGATCATGGTGGGCCAGTCCTTCGCGCGGGACATCTACCAGGAGTTGATCGCGGGTGAGGAGGAGGTTTCGGACGCTAGGCTCCTGGTCCTCTCCCGTGTTATCGTGGTGATCGTCGTTATCGTTAGCGCCATTGCCTCGATGTGGGCGCCGCCAAAATTTCTCACGCTCTTCCTCCTGTTCGGGGCCGGGTTTATGGCGGTCACGTTTTTCCTCTCTCTTACCCTCGGTCTGTGGTGGAAGCGAATGAACAGCTATGGCGCAATGGCCGGCATCCTGATTCCCTTTGTAATCTACGTGGGGAACAGGATGTTCGGTTTCGGAGCCTCCGGCTTTAAGCTCTTTGCGGTTTCCATTTTATGGGGCTTAATCGGCTCGGTCTTGTTGAGTTTGATGACGCCGGCGCAGCCACGTGAGGAGCTTGAGGCTGTATTCGGGAGGGGAAGAGTATAAGGCAAGAGAAAACGGAAATTGAGCGTGTAGCCGATTGGTTACACCGAAATTGACCTCACGGGAGGGCCCTCTGCAGGATCACATCGCGGAGGGCCTTCTCTTTTTTCCAGCTGAGCCCGTCGTATACGATGTGCTCTCTCTTATTTCGTTTCTTTTCTTCGATAACTAGAAAGGGAAGATGGATCGGGTGTTTTTCAAGAAAATTTATCAAGGGGGGGAAATAGGTACGAAATTTTAGAACCAGAAGCCTGTCGCAGGCCTTCCGGGCGAGCTCCATCGCCTCCTCTTCGGGCACAGTGCCTTCCACCACCAGGGCGTCGTCGGCCGGTTCCAGTTCCCCGAAAGCGTATTTTTCCCCCAAAATGCTCCAAAATCCTTTGGTCGAATCGAGGAGAATGCTCATCCTCACTTTTTTGGGTTTCATGAACATCCGCTTGAGGGCGCAGTCGAAAACGAAGATCCGATAGGGCATATATATTTTCCGGTTCCACCGTGCCCGGAGTTCTTCTTCGGGGAGGAAGGGGGGGAATTCGGGGGAGGAATCGCCTTCGCTGCATAATGTCGTCACATGTCTTTTTTCCGCCATCGCCGTCTTTCCGTTCAACCGATTGGAGCCGTAAGGGCGGGAGTGTAACCCTGGCCCCGCGCTGGGACACAGGGTGGCATTCGCCGCGCTCAGATTTTGTCGCTCTCCGCGGCCACAGGCCATTCGGGGACCTGGCCCTCGAAAATCTGGTGCAGATCCTGCGGGCGGACGCGGAGGGAGATGAAAAATTGCCCGAACTCGCCGTACCAGACGGTCGCCTCGTCGAAGCGCATTTCGTAGACCAGTTTTTTGAAAACGAGGGGATCGTCAGAAAAAAGGTAAACGCCCCATTCCCAGTCGTCGAACCCGATGCTTCCGGTGATGATCTGCGTGACTTGTCCGGTGTACTTTCTTCCCACCATTCCATGATCCCGCATCAGCATCTGCCGTTTTTCGATGGGCTCGTTGTACCAATTCGCTTTTTCGCTCCGGCGCTTGTTCATCGGGTAAAAGCAAAGATAGCGGAGGTCAGGGATGGGCATGAAGAGGCGTCCCTTCATGCGCTCCCGCTGGCTATCCATTTCGGCACGCCATTTCATTTTCCACTCATCGGTCTCGGGTTGTAGGCCGTCCGCGAGAAGTTGTTCGTGGAGCTTGATGGTCATTTCGTAGAGTCCGAGCTCCAGAAAGGAGACGTATGAGGTGGTCTCCTCGAGGTGCTCGGCGAGGGAAAGATGATGGAAGCCGATCTCGGCCTCGTTCAGCAGGTCCAGCGTCGGGCGGAAGTGGAGCAGGAGCAAGTCTCCTTTGTGACCAAGAAGAGAGAAGAGGGCGCTCTCGCCCTCCCTGGGCGGGGAAGTTTGATGAAAGTATTCTGCTGCCTCGTCCAGAATTTGTTTTTTCTTTTGTTCATCGAGCCGCTTCCAGGAGGACCAGTTGATGCGGAATATTCCGTGAAGGATAGCCCATCCCTCCAGTGTTTCGGGAACCACGGCCCTGTGGTTGTCCTGGCTCACGCTTTCATCTCCATAAAAAATTGGGGTGCTCCGGGAAAGCTTTGGGGCTGGAAGGGTGCTAGGATATTATGACTTCTTTCCTATCCAGCTTACCCGGGAACGACAAAATTCGAGAAATTCATAATCCGGAAGACAATGCATAATAAGAGATGTGTTGGAAAATTGCATCTCTCGGTTTCGGTACAAAGGACCTCATAGGATGGAGGCGTTATCAGAGAACTATATATTATGGGCGTACGCTTTCGGAAATATTCGATGAATGTTGGCGTTAAGAATTAAGATAAAAGTCCAGCCGAAAAAACCCAGCCCAGGCGTCACTCCTCGCCTCTACCCTGTAGTGGAACCATCGACGAAGAGGCACCCTGTGGAATCGTTTGTTGCCGTTTTTTCTTGGAAAAAGAGTGATATGCTTGACTTCGTTGGCTGGGTATTCTAGGAATTATCTTCAGGAATTTACCCACGGATGATTGTTTGAGATAGTCCCTTCGGTACAAACGGGCGGCGATCTCACCGCTCGTTCACACAATTTGGATCGAGTCTTCAAATCAAGGGAAATGGAGGATTCCAGCCGGAAGGCCTCCTGGTCAGGAACCTGGAATTCCGGGAAAGCACAAAACGAGAGGATCGAATATGCGCGGTAAAATCTGGAGTATCTATCTCACGGTTGCTGCATTGACCCCTGCACTTGTGGTCCCGGTCTCTGCTTATAAGGAGAGTGGCGTCAAAGGGGGGGGGTCGATTTCAGGAACAATCAAGTTTGACGGGGCGGTGCCCGCCCTTAAGAAACTTTCGGTCAATAAGGACAAAAAGGTCTGCGACAAAAAACCGATCCATGACGAGAGTCTCGTGGTCAAGGACGGCGGCGTACAATGGGCGGTCGTGTCTTTAAAAGGGGTGAAATCGGGGAAGAAGTGGGGCGCATTAAAAAAAGCGGTGATGGATCAAGATGGCTGCCGTTACAAGCCTCATGTCATTGTCATGAAAGCGGGCGAAAAACTGACTGCCCTGAACTCCGACAAAATTCTGCACAACTTCCATACCCATCCAGGAAAAACGAAAAACAAGGTGGCGAACGTTGCCCAGCCCAAGTTCAAGAAAAAGCTCCGTCTCTCGAAGCGGTATTTTAAGAAATCAGGGATTATGAAGCTCACATGTGATGTGCACGACTGGATGGAGGGCTACATTGTCGTGGCTGACAACCCCTACCACGTGGTGTCGGGCGAAGGAGGAAAATTCAAGATTGCAGATGTGCCGGCAGGCTCATATACCCTTGAAATCTGGCATCAATCCCTCGGAACGAAGTCGATGAAAGTCGAAGTGAAAGCAGGCGCTGATTACACCGTCGAGGCGACCTTAAAGAAATAGCAGTTTTGTAAGATTTCTAATTTGAAAAGACGCGGGAATCATCTCCCGCGTCTTTTCGCGTTTCAAGAGTGAACTAATTTCTTTTCCTCTCGGACCGCCTCTTGTTTGCAAGCATGGCAACGGCTTTTCCAATTCGATCTATTTCTCTTTCGGAATTCAAGTAATGGATGGAGGCACGCAACGAAGGCGGATTCGAATCGACGGCTCGAAGGACGATACTATCCTTTTTCAACAGAATTCTTAGTGCCTCTTCTGCACTCAAATTTTTTATTCGGAAGGATACCAGCCCGGATTGAGCGGGGCCCGGCGGGGAGAGAACTACAGTTCCTTCGCATTCCCTCAAGGTGTTTAGAAACTGGTCAGCCAGCTTTGCGATCCGCCTTTCGATGAAGCGAAGTCCCGATTTTTGGCAGATATCGATAGCAACCCCGAGGCCGGAAAAAAGAGCGGGACTAATGGTACTTACTTCGAAGCGCCCAGCGTCTGCGCGTGGCTTAAAGGTCAATGTCTCAAGGCGCTTTATCCGCGCCGACCGGTATCCGGCTGCCGCCTCGCTGATCTTCCTTCTGAGTGCCTGCCGTACAAATACCGCACCGGTTCCCTGCGGCCCCATAAGCCATTTCTGGCCTGAAATCGTATACACATCCACCCCCAACTTCTTTACATCAACCGGGATCTGCCCTACTGATTGAGCACCGTCTACGATGAGAAGCGTCCCGGCCTTCTTGCAGAGGCGGCTGATTTTTCTTACTGGAAGGCGCCGGCCTGTAAGCCAAGCCACATGGCTTATGGATACAGCACGGGTGCGTGGGCCCAAAGAAGTGGCGAGATTTTTCAATAGATCTTCGTCTGAATTCCCTGTTTGCAACAGGTTCACCCGAATATCTCTCCGGCCGCGCCAAACGAGCCAGGGCAGATAGCCTCCGGGATGTTCCAGATCGCTGACGAGCACCTCATCTCCCCGGTTCCACTCCATCCCGGCGGCGGCGAGATTGACTCCTGCCGTGGTGTTATCCACCAAGGCAATTTCCTCCGGCCGGGCGCCAAGAAGGCGCGCCGCGGAGCGGCGAAGGGATGACAGGATTTTGATCGATTCTTTCCGAATCACATCGTGAAACGGTCCCAGCACTGCTTCACGCTGAAGGACTCGCCCCACCTCGCGAATTACGTTGTGAGGAGAAGGCCCACCCCCACCCCAGTTTACGTATAATTGCCCTTTGAGCGCGGGTACGCTTTTCCGAATCCGTTTGAGTCTCTCTTCGCTGGACAATGTCGGAAGAACCTCCTCCCTCAGATGGGTTCGAACACTACAAGGCAATTTTTCGCCGAGGAAACCGGCAATCTAATTTCCTTCCCCTTGACTGCGGAGGACACGTTTATCTCCCACACGCAGTGTGACGCGAACGGTGTCAAAGTATTCCAGGAGCGGAATCGCATGCTTGCGAGTGATGCCGAGAAGATCGCGGAATTCTGCGGCCGTGATCTCCTTTTTTTCCGTTAGACATGCAACCAACCGGTTCTGTGCCTCTTCAAGTGCTTCTCGGTGATAGACGATGTTATCTTTGAGGCGGATTAATTTGCACTCGTCAATGAGTACCTGGAGTATCTGTTGGCCAGAGGTCACTTTTGCTTTGTTTTTGGCGATGGCATCTTCCGGGGAAGGGGGTTGAAAACCTGCTATTCGAAATGTTTCTTCCAGCGCCCCCTTTACTTTCGTCAGTTCCGCGTCCACCCGTACCTCATGTGAGGAAAGACGTAGATTTGCCCCTTGTTCTGCCACCTGTCCGCTGGAGATTAGTTCGGCAAGCGCCATGGCGAAGATCCGCTCCCGGTCGGCCTTCGTTTTTCCCCGCACCTCTTCTTTGGCCGCACCGGGTCGAAGGGGATTGGATTTGTGGTAATCTCGGAGAAAAGTCAAGATGGATTGTTGAACAATTCCGAAATTCTCTGTCGACAGGGAAAGGCCTGTCTCCTCTTCCACAATGCGAACGGATCCATCTTCGGCGAGGGCCTGGAGTTGTTTTCTGATTTCCTCTGGAGTCAGGGTAAGGCGGCCTGTGAGCTCTCGGACGGTCGAGCCTGTTGTGCCTGCGTCTCCCAAAAAGATCTGAAGATGCCCCGCTTCATCCTGTGTGTAAAGATTCTGGAAATGGCTCAAGGCTGATGCGCGCAGGCGGCGGTGTTTGCGGGGCATGACATCGAGAATTTCTCCCCCGCCAATTGTGACGATGGGCGAATAGCTCCGGATAACGAAGCGATCCCGGGGGAGGGTAGCCACTGGCGATTCCAAGCGGAGTTGTGCGTATGCGCTCTCTCCAGGCTTAAGAGCATCTTGGCTGATCATATAAACCCGGCCCATCACCTCAGTGGTTCCGGCGTGGAACCGTACTCGATCGCGCGTTTTGAGGGGGCGCGGCGCATCTTCGAGATGTTCGAGGAATACGTCCAGCATGTAAGAGGGCTTGATATCTCCGGGATGACCAAGCACGTCCCCGCGTGTGATCTCGGCGTGCTCGATCCCCTGGAGATTTACTGCCGTCCGCAGTCCGGCCCCTGCATTTACTACTGCCTCCCCATGTACTTGAAGGCCTCGAACGCGGGCCTGAATATTCCGCGGATAGACCTCTACCCGATCCCCCAGTTGAATCTGGCCGCTGAAGAGCGTTCCCGTGATAACTGTTCCGAAACCACGCATGACAAATACGCGGTCGATCGGAATTCGGAAAATTCCCGTTTTACTTTTGGGCTCTTCTATTTCGGCGAGCGAGGCAAGCCCTTTGAGCAAGGCTTCGAGGCCTTCCCCCGTTTGAGAGGACACGGGTATGATAGGCATCTTTTCCAGAAAAGTGCCCTTCACGAAGTCGATTAGGTCTTCTTTGACGAGTTCGGTCCATTCCGCATCGACGAGGTCAATTTTCGTCAGTGCTATGAGCCCCGTCTTTACGCCGAGGAGTTGGCAGATGGCAAGGTGCTCGCGCGTCTGGGGCATGACGCCTTCATCGGCAGCGATGACGAGAATAACGAAATCGATACCTCCCACACCGGCAAGCATGTTCTTAACGAACCGCTCGTGTCCTGGGACATCCACAATTCCCGCCCTGACACCGTTGATGTCAAGATGGGAAAATCCGATCTCAATCGTGATGCCACGCTCTTTTTCTTCCTTGAGACGATCTGTGTCGACGCCGGTAAGAGCTTTTACGAGAGAGGTCTTTCCGTGGTCAATGTGACCGGCCGTACCAATGATGAAGTGTTTCATCAGTTCCAGGAGTCCCGCCGATACCCGTTTCGGCGTTTCATTGGATGAAGGGGTCATTCTCAGAGTGAGAGTTTGCAAGGGCGTGGAGCCCTGCAGCGAGAATATCGATCTCTCCGTCGTTCACGCAGCGCATGTCGAGGATAATCCGGTTGTCTTCTATCCGGCATATGATGGGAGGACTGAAATCTCTGAGACGGGCCTCCGTGCGCTTTGCGGAGATTTTTTGCGGCGAGAGCGAGATCGCAGCGCTTTTCAACTCCGCCAGGGGCATGGCCCCTCCTCCTACTACTGCAATGGAATCGACGATTTTGGCTTGGAGCCTTCCAACGGCTTCTTCTTCAATTGCACCCATCAAAGATTCGGCCCGTAGAAAGGTGCGTTCTGGTTTTTCTGCGAGCATTCGCAGGGCAGGAATTTCTTCCAATGCGCGTTCAGGGTCAAAGTAGGCACGGAGGGTGGCTTCGAGAGCCGCCAGGGTAAGTTTGTCCGGGCGCAGGGTGCGCATCAGAGGATGTTTTTTCATCTTATCGATTACGCTGGTTTTGCCGACCGCGATTCCCGCCTGAGGCCCGCCTAGGAGCTTGTCGCCCGAAAATGTTACAATGTCCACCCCGGCGTTTATGGAAGTGGCTACGGTAGGCTCTGGAGGAAGGTCTGGGAGATTGATAAAGCAGCCGCTTCCCAGGTCTTCCATAACTGGAATGTCTCGCTCGCGGCCGAGAGCGCAAAGACTTTCTCTCGAAACTTCTTCGGTGAACCCCAATATTTTGAAATTGCTTGCGTGAACTTTGAGAAGAAGTGCCGTGTCCGGCCCAATGGCGTTTTCGTAGTCGATGATTCGGGTCTTGTTTGTTGTCCCAACTTCTGCGAGTCGCGCCCCGCTTTGAATCATAATATCGGGAATTCGAAAGGAGCCCCCGATTTCAATTAGCTCTCCCCGAGATACTACAACGTTTCGGCCTTCGGCCAAGACGAGGATGGCGAACATAACGGCTGCAGCATTATTGTTCACCACTAGGGCGGATTCCGCTCCAGTTAGTCGCAGGAGGGTCTCTTCGACAATGGCTTCCCGTTTCCCCCGTTGTCCAGTAGAAAGATTATATTCCAGGTTTGAATACCCTTGCGCCACCCGCGAAAGGGATTCCGCAGATGCATCGGACAGCGGTGCGCGCCCCAGATTGGTGTGGAGGATGACGCCGGTGGCGTTTATTGCGTACCGAAGATTTGGCAGGCTGTCGGCCAGCAAGCAATTTTTGGCTTCCTGACCAATTTCCTTTATAAGCTTTTCGCGAAGAACTGGTCCCTTTTGGGGTCCATTCATGGGCGAGACTCCCGCCTGGAGATCTTGGCGATAAATATTGATGGCGTAGCGTGCTGCATCGATGAGCCGTTGGTCGGAAGATCTACCCATTCCGGCGTCCCGGAGTTCGGCCACTAGCTCGTCAACCGAAGGAAGATAACGGAGCAATTTGGTAGAATTTTCAGGGAGTGACATGGACGAAGATTATCTCCAAAATACGGCATTATTTTCGAATATACGCAGGGGTATTTCGAAAGGTCAACCAGGAAGGACTGCTGGAAATTACGGCCCTCATAATTATCTCGCCCCCCGGTGAGATTCTGTGGCGGGAAACCAAGACGGCGTTGAGGGCCATCCCATGTGATTGCCGAAAATGGCCGAGCCGCGATTTGGTATGGTTTTGATCCGCCGAAAGATTTGGGAGATCAGATGAATTTGGGTGATATTTCCAGGGAGATTATTTTATGGAGTCGTTATTGAAGCAAATCCTGGAGTTTACTGCCCATCCGGTGATTATTATCTTTGCCTCTGTTTTTATTTTTTTTCTTCTGGCTTGGCTTGCACTCCCTTTTGCATTATACGGTATTCGGCGCCGCCTTGACCGCATTGTTCAATTGTTAGAGCAGAGTGCGCAGGTATCTGCCGGAAGAGGGGACGCGTCGGCAGTGCCTCCCGATTCAACGGGTAACGAAAACGTGGCCAGCGCTCTTTTCGTCGATTTACGGAGGGACCTTATGCGGATAGCCCGTCCCCTTCGTGAGCGGGTATTCGATCAGAAAAATGTTGTCCTGTATTATGAAAGGGGTGGGGGGGATAATGTAGAATTGGTTTTTCTCTCCCTGCGCGATGAATGGGTTCTCATTTCGTTTCCGATCGAGGAGTTGAGCGTTTCGGTGACTGGTTTCTCTTCCGACCAGTTTCAGAGTCATATTGCATTGTTTCTCCAAGAGGAGTTCGGTTATTTTTCGGTTCTTAGCCCGGACGGCCGAGAACTCCAGATCCATTTGGAGCCGAGGGAGACCAATAAACTGGAGTTATTTGTAGGAATAGTGAAGGAGCAGTTAGTGAATTTGGTGGAGAAGGAGTCGGTGAAGTGAAAGAACTCCTCGGTTTGCTAAAGGAAGTCGATCGTATTTTTCGGGACGAGCACACGATACAGCCGTGCGGACGAGTAAGCCCATCTTGACTAAGCTTAAAGGAATATCCCTTCGGTCAGAAGCAAACCGGCGTCGGCTCGATGCCTTGCGCCAATAGCTGAAGCACCCTGGGGAATCGAGAGGATGAACCCCCGCGCTCTATTTCATCTTTTATTTTGTTGAATTTTCTGTATCGGGAAGGGAGTTGCCGCCCGAAAGCGGTGAAATGATTCATTCCTGCTGCGGGACCTTCCTTTTTCGTTGATGTTCACGGAAATTTCCGTAAACGCTCATGGGCGGGCTTTCGCCGGCCGCCGATCTTGACACCCCCGACCCCCGCTGTTAGGTTCGCGCCCGGAAGCGGAAGAATTGTAATTATAGAAAGACTGCGCCGATTGCCATAATTGACGTTATTTATATTTTATTGCCTCTTCATTCATGGTTCTCGAAGGTATTCCGCTTTCAGGACATCGGATGACTACTCTCGCCCCACAGCCCGATCTCTTCGTTCCCGATCCCGACAAACGGGTCGTCCCTTTCATGCGGGACGTATTCACCGTTCCGAAAAGCGGGCGCGAAAAACCCCGTCTCATCGGTTCGGTTTGTACCGAGTGCGAGGAGTACTTCTTCCCGAAAACGGGCGTCAAAGCGACCTGTGACAACCCCTTCTGCCCGCGAAGCACGAAAGAAACCCTGTTGAGCGGAAAGGGAAAGCTCCTCTCCGCGACCGTTACGAGATCCTCTGCGGAAGACGAAGAGCGCGCTTCGGCCGTCATTCTCCTTGAAGAAGGGATCAAGATTAACTCCCACCTCGTGGGCTGGGAGGGTTTTCGGGATCTTCTCGTACCCGGAACTCCTGCCGAGTTGGTTCTCCAGGAAATCGAAGAGAATGACGAGGGTGCAACCGTGGTGGGATACGCTTTCAGGCTCGTAACGGGAAGGCGGAAGCCAAAATTCCCTGAACTCGAGGAGAAAGGTTCCGAGAGGGGGAAATCGGCGGAAACGTGTTTCTCTAAATCACAGGAGCGGAAGGTGGAACGGGCGGCGGCGAAAAAAGCTGCGGCGGCCAAGAAGGTCAAAGTCCTCGCCCGGAAAAAAGCGGCGGCGAAAAAAGCTGCGACGGCCAAGAAAGCTAAAGTCCTCGCCCGGAAAAAAGCGGCGGCGAAAAAAGCCACGGCCAGGAAGGCCAAAGCCCTCGCGAGGATGAAGGACGCCCAAAAAAGGAAGGACGCGAAAAGAAGGGCTGCGAAAAAGAAAGCGGCCAAAATGCATCTCCCCAAAGCGGCGCGAGGGAAGGCAAGAGGCCGCCCGCTCCTCTCCAAGGGAAAAGCCAGGAAATCCGTCAAGAAAAATGCCGCCCAGAAAAAACCGGCGGAGAAGACCTCCAAATCCTCCGTAAGAAAAAAGATCGAAAAGAAGTCCCTCAAGCGAACCTCGCGAAAAAAGAAGGTCATTCGTAGAAAAAGCTGATCTCATAACTAACCCTCTTTGGATCGAACTCATGCGCATTCTTGAAAGCCTCCGGGTAATCGATGCCAGCCAGTTCCTCTCAGGCCCCATCGTTTCTCTCTATCTAGCGGGATACGGCGCGGACGTCATCAAGGTGGAGCGGCCCGGCGGTGAGGATGCCCGCGCCATTGGGCCCTTCCGCGGTGGTCAAAGTTCCTATTTCATGAGTCTAAACAGGGGAAAGCGATCCATTATGGTCGATCTGAAACAACCCCGGGGGGTTGAGGTCTTCAAACGCCTTGCCCGCAAGGCGGATGTTCTCGTCGAAAATTACCTTCCCGGTGTTATGGACCGCTTGGGCGTGGGTTACGAAACCCTTCGTACCGAAAACCCAAAACTTATCTACGCCGCTATCTCGGGATTCGGTCAGAGCGGCCCCCAAGCCAGCCGCCCGGCTTTCGATAGCCTCCTCCAGGCGGCGGGCGGGCTCATATCGGTGACAGGCCCTGTGGGCGGTCCGCCCGTTCGGGTGGGTGTCTCAATTGTAGACATTTCGAGCGGCCTCTATCTTCTCTCGGGAATTCTCTCCGCCCTTTGGAGCCGTGAGCGCACGGGAGAAGGCGTACGGGTAGACGCTTCCATGCTCGATGTGACGGCCAACCTTATGGAAAATCCCGTCTCGCGGCACAGCTTCACCGCCAAAATCCCAGCGCCCGAAGGTCTTTCGCACCCCGTCGTCTCCCCCTTTTCCGGCTACGCCACCGAGGACGGTCTTATCTTTGTCGCCGTCTCGAACGACAACCGTTTCCGTGTGCTCGTTGAAGCCCTCGGCCGGCCTGAATTGGCGGAGGACCTCCGCTTCGCCGGGAACAATGACCGCATCAACAACGACGAAGCGCTTCGGCGCATTCTTGAAGATATCCTCACGGCCAAGACCACCGGTGAGTGGGAAGAAATTCTCATTCCGCAGGGGGTTACGGTGAGCGCCATCAACGATGTCACCCGCCTCAAGGAAAGGTTTCCGGAGGCATTCGTGAACGTGGACCATCCCGCCGCCGGTCCCGCGCTCCTGCCGGGTACCCCGCTCAGGTTCAGCAACGCTGAAACGGACTTCTCCTCCCCCTCCCCCCTGGCCGGACAGCACACCGGCGGAATTCTATCGGAACTCGGATATCGCAGTGAGGAAATCGAAGAAATGCAGCGGGAAGGGGCGGTGTAGGCGCCACGCGCGCGGAAGCGGCCCAAAGAAGAGAATCCGCCGGCGGGCTGAAACGGGCGCTTGGACACCCGGCGATTAACCGATATTTCCCAGATAACCTGATGGTACCGTACCAACGTCTGCCCGCGCGGATGTGCTGAGTCTCTCCTACTTCCTCCCGCCCAGCCTCTTTTCTATCGCCTCCGCCCGCGCCTTGAGCGCGGCGGCCTTGATCGATAAATCCAGGTCAAAAGATTATTGAAAATTCGCTCATTCAGCATGGACCGGTTTTCGGGGGGAAGGTCAAGGCCATGGCGCCACTCGTGTTCTTCGGCTGGCTTGTTTCGGCTGTATTTTTCGTCCTCGGATGGCGGATTTGCAAATGAAAGGAAACGGTTAATTCGTAATTCGGGTGACCGGCCGCCCTCCCGGCGCCGGCCGAAATCCAGTTGGAAATCGGAAAATCACGCTTCACGTTACGGAATATACGCCCAGAGGTCGAGCGCTACTGTCGCCCCCGAAACGGGCAGCGGGCAGTTGGCGTATTCGACGATGGTATTTGCTGGTGGCTCGGTGCCGAATCTGTCATTCCAGATTTCAGAGCCCAGGCATAGCTCTTCAAAATCCGAAAAAAGAGTCTGGGTCCGGACGATGTTGTCAAAACCCGATCCCCCAGCCGCCTGCACGATCTTCTCGGCGTTCCCGAGGATGTACGCCATCTGCTTGCGGATGCCTTTTTCATGCCAAGGGTAATTCGGATTGACCCGGCACGAATCGGGAAAATGCCCCTTTTCGTCAGCCGCGATGCCGGTGGAGAGGAATACCAGGTTTCCGGCCCTCACGGCGTGCGGTTCGTGGAGGGGCCATTTGGGAACCCCGCGCGCTTCAATCGTTTCAGATTTTATGCCGCTGTCCCGGGTGAGGGCGACGAAATTGATTTCGATCAGGCATCTCTTCCCGCCGAGGCCGTCGGTGGGGGTGATGGTTCGCGCGGGCGGATTATTGGGGAAATACTCCTTCCAAATTTCGTCGAGCCTTCCCACTTCCCGCATTCCTTCGGCGGTGAGGTACACCTGGGCCTTGACGGTGAGGTCCAACGACGACCCGGCATCCTCCAGAATGATGGAGAGACGGTCGATCGTGAAGCGCGTTTGCAGCTCGAAATCGCTGCCGTACCAAAAATCCTTGTTCGTCTGGGCGGCGGGCGCGACGCCCTGGTTCCAGTCGGTCGGGATGTCGCCGGAGCAAAAAACGTAGGGTCCCACACGGATGGCATGACTGTAGCCTGCGGGCGCGTGGGAGATGCGCGGAGAGGTGATGGCCTCCTTCTTCCATTCGCTGTCGTTCGCGATCGCCACGAATTCGACCATGAAAATGGCGGATTTGACGGGAAGGTTGCTGCAGCGCATTCCGGTCGAGGCGGGTCTTCCGGCCGATTCCGGAATGTAGGCGTTCCGCACGATCCAGGCGTCCGTTACCGAGCTGATGTGGCCGGTGGGCGTATCCTCGAGAACGCCGAACCGGTCGGTGCGCACCGTATTTTCGAAGGAAGAGCCGCCCGCCTCCAGGATTTTTTTGATATGGGGATAAGTGTATTCGGTTTGGAGGCGGAGTTCGCTCAACTGGAGATCGGGACACAGCGGATCGCGCCTGGCTTCCGGAGGCAGGCCGTGTTCGGAAAAGTCCGTCGGGAGTTGTCCGGAGACAAAGACCCAAGGTCCCGCTTTGACGGCGGGCGAATAAGGGGTGGAAGGCATCGGTATTCCTTTCGGGACGATCGCTTGGCGAATCCGCTTTGCCATTTTCTCGCTCTCCTTTGCCGGTCCACGTGGAAATAGGGAGAAAGGCTTTTCCGCAGCCCCTGCCGGTGCATTGTTCCAGCAGTTTTCTCCCGGCCTACAAATCACAGCGGATGAGGCGGTTCGCCAGCGGGGTCGAAAAACTTCAGCCTATCTTACTTTTTGAACCTCAATCCGCCGGCGCGTAAACCCAGAGATCCGCCATGACGGTGCAGCCTGGCGCCGGCATGGGTGCGGGGACGCGAATCGCGCCGTAGGGGATCGGATGATCCGGCAGGAACTCCTGCCAAACTTTGTGCACCGGGTAGAACTCACTCAAATCGGTGTGGAATTGGTGCGCGCGCAGGACGTTGCCGAGCGAAGTGCCGGCCGCTTGGCAGATGCATTGGGCCGCGTTGAGGATGTGGCGCATTTGACTCTGGGGACCTGCGCCGTGATAGGGCATGGCGGCCCCGACCTCGACGCCCGGTATCGGGCCGTCATCATCGGTGGCCATCAGCGCCGAAAGCAGCAGCAGGTCGCCGGCCCGAACGGCCGGCGGACCGTACGTCATGCTCGATGGAACGTCGCACAGGATAATTTCTTTCTTGACCGTTCCGGCATCCTTCACGGCCATGACGTTGATCTCGATGATGCCATCGGCCGTCCCGAATCCGGCTGTCGGAACCACGCTCAGGGCGCACGGATTTTCGCCGAACGCCGCGTTCCAGGTCTCCATGAACGGAGGAACGTCCTGGACGTTCGAGAGGTAGGCCTGGGCCTTGAGAACGTTCCCCAGGGAGGATCCCGCCGCTTCGAGGGCGGGGCCGATGAGTTCCCGCAGCATAAACTCGGTTTGCAAAATGATCTCGGTTCCGCCCCAAAGTTGTTTTTCGTGAACGTGCGCCGAGGGGTCTATCCCCGTGCTTCCTCCGTGGTGGGCCATCTGGCCCGCCATGAAGACGTAGTCCCCCGAGGTCACGGCCGGCACGAATCCCGAGGTGGGGGGTGCCTTCAGTTTCGCCCCCGAAACGCGCTGCACCTTCCGTCCGTCCCCGGGCATGACGGCGAGCATGGAGGCGTTGATTTCCGCGTCCCGGTGAAGAAGCTTGCTCATCATGACCGATGTGCTTGGTGGGATGAATTTTTTGAAAAACGCGCGCCGGGCGTAATGATAGGGGTCGACGGGTTTCCAGGTGGGGTAGTACTGATCCAGCCGGACCGCGTGGGTGGGGTCGGTGCCCGCCTCGGCGAGCAAATCTTGGAAGCGGTGGAGGATGAAATCGCCCTCGCGGCGGCGCTTCGGGGCGCCGTGGAAAGGAAGCCCCGGTTTACCGAGGACCTCGGGCGCGAGGCCGGTTTCGAAGTTTGTGGCCTCATGGCCTGTGAGAAACACCCAGTTGCCGCCCTTCATGCCTTGTGCGTAGAAAACGTCCGTACCGGCGATTTTGACGGGAGAAAGCGGTTGCACGCGGCTCATCAGGCACCTCCAGAAAAATTCATGCGGTGAAGTTATGAAATTGGGATGTTGTTGTCTTGAGGGGAGTATAGCAGAGGTCGGTCCCTTGTTGCCCGGCTTGCCGTGCGAATATTTCGGATCGTGTTTTCACTTACACGGCGCGGAGGCGGGCCCATCCTTTCCCCTTTCCTGGCATATGTAGACCCCCAGGATGATGATTGCAGCCGTGGCGGCGAGGGGCAGCGTTATTCGCTCTCCGAGGAGGATGAGGGCGAAAATGAGGGTGAGGATCGGGATGAGGAATTGAATGGCGCTGACCCGCATCACCCCGCCCGAGTTGAGCGCCCAGTACCAGCTCCCGTAGGCCACGATAGAGGACAAAACGGCGAGATAGAGAATGGCCAGCCAGCTTACGGCCCCCACCTCCGCCCATTGGGTTTCCTCCGCCCGCCACCACAGGACCGGCAGCAGCACGAGGGTTGCCAGCAGAATCCCCCAGAGCGTGGTGGGCCAGATATGGTAGGTCTTCGAGAGTCGCGCGCCGGAGATGTAGCTGATCGCAACGATGAGGCAGGAGAGAAGGATAACGAGATCGCCGAGGAGGCTGTGACCGCCTTCGCCGAAGCCGAGCCGGAAGAAAATTAGGAGAAACTCCCCCGTCAAGGCGAGCGACACCCCCAGCCACCATTGGGCCGAGGGGGCCGCACGGTTCAGCACCGATTCGGTGATCCCCGCAAAGATGGGGATCGTGGTGACGATGAGCGCCCCGTGGGAAGCGGAGGTGTACTTCAAGCCCACGGAAAAAAGGATGGGAAAGGCGATATAGCCGCCGAGGGCGGAAAGGGCGAGCAGCCGGAACTCCCGGGCCGTTCCGGGAGGTGAGTAGCCGCTCACCCAGACGATGGGACCGGCGAGAAGGGCCGCCAAGATGATCCGCAAGGCGCCCACCGCCACCGGGTCCACCTCCACCACGGCAATCTTGGTGACGACGGTGGAACCGCTCCAGATGATCATGGTCAGGCACGCCGCGGCCAGTACGGCGAGGCTCTTGCGGACGGCCAGCTCCTCCGAGGGGCGCGTCTCCTTCATTCGGCTGGCTCCGGCGCGCCTCGGGGTGTTTCGGATTTTTCCGGGATCGAGAGGGGATTCTCCGCCGGACTTTTTTGGGGGTCGGGGCGGGCCTCACCCTTCGGCTTCTTCGGCGCAAAGCGCCGCCTCCAGCCCGCTGTCTGGCGCCGGGTGATGCCGTAGAGCATGATCCCGCCGCCGGTGACGGAGATCAGAATCAGAACGAATCCCAGCGTCATCGCCCTTTGGAAAGGGGCCGGGCGCCGCCGGTCGGGCGCGCTGCTTTTTTCGCTCGCGGGGGAAGTCTGTCCCGGGCCGCCCGGCGAGGGGGCGTCCCCTTCCCCGGGTGGCTCCGCCCCGGGGAGCCAGAAAAAAGGAAGCGCCATCATGCCCGCGACGAAGAACAAGGGTAAGACGAAGCGTGCCAGATAGATGCGGAACAAGTCGAACCTCCCGCACTGAATGTAAATCGGCGGTAAGGACGGAGTCCAGCGGCGGGAGGGCCGGCCGGGCGCATTCCGGGCCGCCGGAATAAATCCGAATCTATCGCATCGGGTGGGCGTATGGCGGCAGCCTCTGGACATTCCCCGGAAAATACCTAAGACTCTGTATGAGATGGAAGGCCCTCTCCTCCGCGCCTTGAAGGACCTTTTCATGAGCCGGCCCCGTATCGGAATCACCTGCGACCTCTCCGAAAAAAAAACGGCCGACGAACCCCGAAAGCGGGACCTGCATCTTCTGAAAGGCGCCTACGTCGAGTCCGTGCGCAAGGCGGGCGGAATTCCGCTACTCCTTCCCGTGCTGGATGACCGCCTGGCCGCCCTCTCCTTTCTCGACGCGGTCGATGCGCTCATCATCTCCGGTGGGGGCCATGACATCGATCCCCGATCGTACGGTGAGAAGATTCAGCCTGGGTGCGGTCGGTTGAATCCTAAGCGTTCGGAATTCGAAATCGCTATTTGCCGGGAAGCGCTTTCCCGTGACATGCCCCTTCTCGGGATCTGCGGCGGGATCCAGGTGCTCAACGTCGCCGCGGGTGGCACCCTCATCCAGGACACCGGCTCCGAGGTGAAGGATTCTTTTCCGCACCGTCCCTCGGACGAGGAAACCTCCTATACTTTTCACGAGATCGAGGTTTTTCCCTCGTGTCTTGAGGAAACGATCGGCGCGGGGCCTCACATCGTGAACAGCTCCCACCACCAAGCGGTGAGAGAACTTGCTTCCGGCTTCTGCCTCACCGCCAGGAGCGCGGACGGGGTCGTCGAGGCCATCGAGTCGAACTCCCACTGCTTCGCCCTCGGCGTTCAATGGCATCCGGAGGCCATGTCCACCTACGGGCTCGGCCACGCCGTCACCGCGGAGCACCTCCTCGCCCGCCTCGTCGATGAAGCGAGGGACCACGCCCAGGATCCCGCGGGGCGAATGACGTAACCGTCTCCCCAGCGGGTTCGGCCGCGGAACTTCTCCAGACAAATCAATCCAGATGATGGCCGCTCTTTTCCGCCCGCGGTTCGCTGTTCCGCCTTTTCGATCGGGGGAAATCGATTTTGAGGATTGGGATCATCGGTCTTCCCGCAAGCGGCAAGACGACGCTCTTCAACGCGCTGACGGATGGGGCGGCGCGCACCGGCGGCTACGGAGGAGCGGAGGCCCACGTGGGGGTGGCCAAGATAGATGATCCGCGCGTGGACGCGCTGGCGGAGATTTTCCGGCCGAAGAAGACCATTCATGCCACCGTGGAATTTGCCGACGTGCCAGGCTTGGGAGAATCCGCTGAGGGCCTCGCCGGTGAGGCGGTCATCCCCCCGCCGCTTCTTGTGGCGGACGCGCTCCTCCTCGTCCTCCGCGCGTTTGAAGCGCCCGGCATTCCCCATTCCCGCCAGAGCGTGGACCCGGCGCGGGACCTGGAAGATGCCCGGCTGGACCTCGTTCTTCGTGACCTTGCCGTTACCGAGCGAAGGGTTGAGCGGCTCGAGCGGTTGGTGGCGTTGAAGAAAAACACCGAGGAGGTGGCCGAGTTCAAACTTCTCAAAGTGGTTCAAGGCGCCTTGGAGGAAGGGCGCCCAGTCCGGGATCTCGATCTGTCCTCGGAGGAAGATGGGCGTCTTCGCGGCTTCGGCTTTCTCTCCGTCAAGCCGCTTCTCGTCGTGGTGAACGCGGGAGAGGAACGCGTCGGTGAAGTGTGCACAGCCTTCGGCCTTCCCTCCGCGGAGAGCGATACGGCTTCTGTCCTTTGCGCCAAGCTGGAAGAAGAGATCGTCGGGCTTCCCGAAGAGGATCGGGCGGATTATTTGGTCGGCTACGGCCTGGAGCGCCCGGCCGCCGATCGCGTGGCAAAGGCCTCTTTCGCGCTATTGGACCTTCGATGTTTCTTCACCACAGGGGAGGATGAGGTTCGGGCTTGGCCTGTCCGCGCGGGTACGGCCGCCCTGAAGGCGGCCGGGACGGTTCATTCCGACATGGAGCGGGGTTTCATCCGGGCGGAGGTGATCTCCTGCGAGGAATTCATGGCGGCTGGCTCAATGGCGGAGGCCCGAAAACGAGGCACCCTTCGGTTGGAGGGAAAAAGTTATGAGATCCAAGACGGCGACATTTTTCGCGTCCGGTTCAACGTTTGATCCGCACCCCGGGCGCGCGAAGAAAGCGAGCGGGAAGACGCTTTGCCGGTTTTGCTTAAAATTTTCAGCAGCTTGTAGGCCCGATCGACGAGTTGGGGAAGATTGAAGGGTTTGATCACGAAATCCTTGGCTCCGACTTCGACGCACCCTTTTGCGAGCTCGGACTTAACTTTGGTGCTGAGGATGATAATCGGCGGCAGGGTCACTTCCATTTCCTTCAGCTTAGTGAGCACGTCGCTAGTCGACTTGACAGGCATCGAGTTGTCGAGGACTGCCAGATCAAACTGATTTTGTTGAAGGTGGGCGAGCGCCTCGTTCCCGTCGGGCGCGTTGACCACATCATGACCGTCCCGGATGAAGGACTGTTCGAGGAGTCCGCGCGTGGTGTCATCCTTATCCGCTACAATAATTTTCGACACCGGGGCGGCCTCACTGCTTTCCCCCCCTTAGAGTGAACGAGCGTAACGACGATTGGAGGAACACACGTTGATTCGCGCAACTAAAGTCTTTGTAGCCGGGACAAATTAAAAACAGATTCCTTTTCATTTCGCGACAGTTCCTGAATTCTAGCGGGAAAACGATAAAAGAAGGAACCCATTTCTTGTAAATTTGAAATTCGGGCCCGCAAATCCCGGAGACCGTCCTTTCACTTGCAAAGTTACCTTTCATCGCCGGCCGGCTGGCTTTCCGCCAGTCTCGATACTTTCTCCCGCAGGGTCCTGTGGCTGCCGCACCCCACAAGGGTTTTTCTTCGATTCTGAACCCGGGCGAGGTGGTCCTTTCCCAAAAAGTTCCGGGCCGGTTCAGCGAATTCGGCTTTCGCGGCAAGGATTCGCCCCAGAGATTGCTTTTCGGCCCCGGGAGATAGGATTTTGCCCCGGGCGGCCTGGGCGATGCGGGTCCAAGCGCGCTCCCCGACCTCCTCGCTGTGGCAGATGAGGACGATGTCCGCCCCGGCCAAAACTCCCGAAAGGGCCCCCTCGACCGGGTCTACGATCGCCCCCATGTCCAAGTCGTCTGTGATGGCGAGTCCCCGGTGGCCCAGCTCCTCACGGAGCAAATCGCGGGAAAACTTGGAGGAAAGGCTGGCCGGGCGTTCGGGGTCGATCTTCGAAAATACGGCGTGCGCAGTCATGATCCCGGCGGATACGCCGTCCGGCGGGCTCGGGTTAACCGCCTGTCGGAAGGGTGTGAACTCCCGCGTTATAAGGGTTTCCAGGGTGAGATCGCTCACGGGCAGGGTTTCGTGCGGATCGGGCGCCATGTCTCCGATGCCGGGAAAGTGTTTGGCCACGGCAGCCACCCCCCCGGCCTGGAGCCCGGCAATGGCGGCGGCGCCCATCCCGCCGACAAACGCGGGGTCCTTCCCGTAAGCGCGGTCCCCGATGACGGTACAATTCGGGTTGGTCAGCAGATCGAGGACGGGCGCCATGTTCATGTTGATGCCCACGCAACGAAGCTCCACGCCGGTGACGCGGGCGGCTTCCCGGACCAGGTCTCGGTCCCCGATTCGGCCGAGGGCGGCGGCCGGGGGAAACTGCGTGAAATCATCGGAGAGCCGGCCCACGCCCCCCCCCTCTTCGTCGATTGCTATTAGAAGGGGAACCCCCCTCGGGGATTGGGCGGCGGCGCGCTGGAGCGAATGGGTGAGAAGGAGGGTTTGTTCCGCGTTCTCGATATTTCTTTCAAAGAGGATGACGCCGCCCACCCTTCCCTCGTGGATCCGCTCCAGCGTCGAGAGAGAGGCCGAGGTTCCGGAAAAGCCCACCATGAGGTGCTGTCCGACGATTTCCTCCGGCGTCCAATCGTTCAGGGTCATTGGTTTCGCCCGCGGGGGGAGGCGTTCAACGCATGCGCGTAATGGTGAAGGCTTCCGCCATCGGAAGGCTGACCATCCGGCCGAAGTTGCGGGCTCGATCGCGGACCCGCTTTTCGGTCCCGGACGGGTTGGTGATCTGGCTTTTGTGCTTTTTGATGGCGGCCATTTTTTTGTTGAAAGTGTACGAGATGTCAACGAAGAAGTTGGGTTCGAGGCTTTGGCCGTAAAGCAATGTGTTCGTGTGGTGGGTTTTGATGCCGGCATGGGTCAGCTCGGGCAGGAAATGATGGTCTCGAGCGTAGACGATGCCCTTGAATGTCGCGTGGCCGACGGCCCGGTGATCGGGGTGTTGGTAGTAGGGGCGGTGGGGGTCGTGGGTAACGATAGTATCGGGCTTGTAGTGGCGGATGAGAAAGGCGAGCTGATTGCGGAACGCCCGGTTGTCCTCGAGTTCACCGTCGCGGTGGCGGAGCAAGATAGTTTCCTTCACGCCGAGGTACTTGGAGGCGGCGAGCTGTTCGGCCTCGCGGAGGCCGGCGAGTTGATATGGCGAGAGGTGGTACTTCTTTGTTCCCTTGTCCCCGTTGGTGCAGAGCACGGTTCGCACTAGGGCGCCTTTTCCCACCCAGCAGGCGATGCTCCCGCCCGCCCCGAGCTCTGCGTCATCCGGATGGGCGATGATGACCATGATGTTTTGGAATTCCGCGGGATTCAAATGCCGCTTCCTCCCACGCAGGCAAGAGTCTCGGCGGCGGGGTGCTCCTCGTTGGGAGAGAATCCGGCGTTCAGGAACACGGGCGGGGGGGCGCTCCGCTGGGGTATCAGGCGCTTCCAGATGGCGAGCTCGCGGGCGGCGACGGCGGCCCACGGGAAGGCCCGGGCGCGCTCGCGGGCTTGTTGCCCCACGCGCTTGCGCGCGCCCGACGCCTCGAGCATCCAGAGGAGCGCCTCAGTGAAGGCGCCGATGTTCCCGTCGGGAACCAGCTGGCCGCTCACGCCCGTCTCGATGGAGTGGGAGAGCCCGCCCACGTCGAAGGCAACCGCGGGAAGGCCGCACGCAGCCGACTCGAGGGCGACCAGGCCGAAGGTCTCATAGCGGGAGGGGATGGCCAGGGCGTCGGCCGCCGAGTAATAACGGGGAAGTTCCTCTTGGAGTTTGGCGCCCACGAAGGCGAACTCGCTCACCCCCTTCTCTTGCGCCATGCGCAGGATGCGCCGTACCTCGGCCCGCTGGAGGGATGAGGTGAAAGCCTCGGGACCGAGGCCGGCCGAGGGGGGGCGCCCGTTTCCGTTGCGCACCGCGCCCCCGACGTGGATCGCCCGGAGGGGAAGGCCCGGCCGGAGCGCCTTGAGGTGGGCGATGACCTCGATGAGGCGGTCGAGCCCCTTCACCGGCTCGACCCTTCCCACCGAGAGGATGAGGATATCTTCTTTTTTCACCCCCAGCGCGGCGCGGGCGGCCTCCCTCGGAACGGACGCGAAACGCTCCAGGTCGACCCCGCAGGGCACGACGTGGATGCGGCTTTCCTCCGCTTCGAGATCGCCGCGCAGCATCTCGGCCTCGGCGGCGGAGGAGGCGAACAGCGCCTCCGCCTTCTGGGCGAGTCCGCCTTCGGCGAAGATCCGGCTGCTGGACTCGTGTCCGTTCAGGGAGGGGAGAGATCGGTTTTTCTGCAGGCCCAGGGTGTGGAAGCGGATGGCGAGCGGAACGCCCCATCTGCGGGCCAGGAGCGAGCCCGCGACCCCGGAGAGCCAATAGTGGGCCGATATAATGTTGTAGCGCGTCCCTTGCCGGGCGGCGAAGGCTTCGATTCCCTCGGCGAAGGGGCCGGTCAAGGGGAAGAGGTCGTCTTTGTGGAGGTCCCGGCGGGGACCCGCCGGTATCTGGGCCATGCGCGCCCCCGGGGCGATCTCCATCAGGTCCGGCGCACCCTCCTCGCTCATGCGGGTGAACACGTCTACCCGAGCGCCCTGCCGGGAAAAGGCCCGGGCAAGCTCGCGGACGTAGACGTTCATCCCCCCCGCCACGTCCCCTCCGAGGGGGGCGAGCGGGTCGGTGTGCATCGAGAGGAGGGCGGCATGGAAGGCCGTATCAGATTTCATCCCTCCTCCCGCTTCAGCCGGACCCGCATGATGAACTCGTTTTCCGCTCCGTAGCGGTACTTGTATTTTTCGTCCCCGCGGAGCATGTCGAAGGCCTTCCGGCCCCTCTGGATGGCTTCCTCGAGGTTCTGGACGATGAGGACGAGTCCGCCGCTGAGCGCGCGCTCTCCCGGGTCGAACCCCGAGTTGTACAGGTAGATTCTGTCATCGAAATCGAAGGAGAAGTTGACGGCGACGGGGTGATCGTCCACCCGCATGATGGTCAGATCTAGCCAGCCAAGCTTGAGCATCCCGCGCGCCATCTCCCGGAAGAATCCGCGGCGCCCTTCGTTCCAGAAATCCGCCTTATCCGGATGGCTGAGAGCGTGGAGATGAAAGAAAACCTCGATGTCCTCTTCGAGTTGGGCGGGGGTAAGGGTGCGATGAAACTCCAGGCCGGGCTCCATGCGCGCCTTGCGCACCTTCCGCCGCATCTCGCGCTCATTGCGGGGGGAGAGCGTGCCGAGATATTCTTCCACCGAATCAGGAAGGGAGACCACCGGGCACACCTCCTCCCGCGCGACCTCCACTCTTCCTCGGGCAGGACCACTCGCTTCCGAGAGGACTCGGACGGTGGGGGAATCTTCCGGGACGCAGTGCAGATCGAGCGCCCGCCAATCGGGCGCTCCGGGCCCTTCCAGGTGGGCGAGCAGCGCCCGCCAGGCGGCGGGATGGTTGCCTTCGGCGGCGACGATATCGAGATAGTCGGTCACATCCTCCCCCCCGGTGAAGCGGAGCGTGCCGTCTCCGCCGAGGGTCCAAGGAGCTACGGCGAGAAGGGAGCTGTCTTCCCGGCGCACGGCGCAGATATAGAGGGTGCCCGTTCCGAGGTGGGACCACCAAGCGTGATGCCAGGCGGGATCGAAAAAGGGATGCCGGGGCGAGGCGTTCTCGAGAAGGGCGTGCCACTCCGGGGCCAGTTGAAGGATGTCCCCGGGCCCCTTGTGAACAGTGACGAGGAGGCCTCCTTCCACCGGTTCACCCTCCGGGGTGTCGGCTTGTTGGACGGAGGCGGGATTCGGGGCGGGAAGACAGCTTAATTTCATTCCGGCTCCTCTTGGGACCTCTTGCTCTATTCGCGTCGGGCTTCGCGGAATCCTCCCGAAAAACCCAAAATAATGAACTGAGGCGCGCGGGTCCGTCAACGCCCCTCCGCCTTCGGCTACCGCACGAAAACAGCCGAGGGGTGGCCCTCCAGCGGTGGGGGGAGTTCGGACCGCGGAAAACCGAAATAGCGACTGAATTTCAGGGTTTGAAAATGGACGAATCCCGCCTTGGTTATCCCCCTCCGCGAGGCGGTGTTTTCGGAGTCAACGAAAATCATGGCCCGGCTCAGGTCCAATCCCTGGGCGTATTCCAGCGCGCTCCGGAGAACGGCAGGATAGAGATTGTTCCCCCGCCAGGGGGCGAGCGTGAAGGCGTCGTACAGGTATATCTCGGCCGGGCCGGGCTGGACACTCATGTTGATCTCCTCGACCCCGACGATGCCGCGCGCCCCCCAAATGTAGCTTACGATCCCCCCCTCGTGCAGGGCGGCGAAGCACTTCTCTCCTCTTTCGAACCGGGATGAAGTGAGAAAATCACCCTCAACTTCCGCGATGAGATTGGAGTCGTCCGAGGCGCGGTCCAATACGTGAAGCTCCGTCTCGATGCGGCTTTCGGCCGGGGGCATAGCATTCGATAAAATGTGATCGTAAAGGCATAGTTCGATCTTTCTGAAGAAAAAAGAAAAAAGGAGGCTCAATCCGTGATTTCTCCCAGGGCGGTTTCGAGCGCGTCGAGGTAGGGCGCGAGTCGATCCGCCAGGTCCTCCGTGCCGGGAAGGGCGGCAAGGTGGCACTGGATGTGGGCGAGGGCGGGGGGAATGTGGCGCAGGTACCTTGATGTACCGTGGGCCGTCTTCTGATGCGCGAAAGTGCCAATCGCCTTGAGGTTGCGCTGGAGGGCGGTCCAGGAAAGACGGGTCCGGAAGGTTTCAGCATCCGCAACGGCGGCGATTCCGGTTCGATCTATAAACCGCGTGATGAGCTCTTCGCGGAGGGAATCGGGCAGTGATACGTAGCTGTCGAAAACCAGAGAAGCGAGGTCGTAGGCGGCGGGACCGAGCCGGGCGTCCTGGAAGTCGAGCACGGTGAGATTGCCCCCTCCCCGTACCATGAGGTTCCGACTGTGGTAGTCCCGGTGGGTGAGGCGGAAGGGTTGGGAGCAGACAGCGCGGGCGAGGGCGCCGAAGGATTCATCAAAATCGCTTTTCCCGGCCGCCATCTCCAATAGTTCGCCGAAGGCGTATTTCTGGGTGTGGTGTAGCTCCCGGACGAAGACGGCCTCGTCGAAGGCGTACCGCAGAGCCAGATGCGGAGAGGCGGGGTCCGGCGATTCCGCTCCCGCTTGGATGCTCGCCAGAAGGTCCACCGCTTCGAGATAATAGGGGCGAGCCCCTTCCCTTCCCTCCCTCTCCCAGAGCGCTTCGAGAGAAACCTCTCCCGCATCTTCGAGGAGGAGAACCCCGCAGGCCGGATCCGCCTCATAAAGGTGCGGGACGGGGGCGCCGATGATTTCGAAGTGGTTTCTAACGTTCAAGAAAGGGAGTTCGCCATCCGCAAAGGGTGCGGCGAGGATCATTCCAACGGAGGTGGGCGGAGCCGCGTCCGGATGATGGAGCCGGGCGTAGCGCCGGTCCGACGCGTCATCCGCAAGAGGGATGAGATCAGTCACCTCCACCCCGAAACGCGCCCGAACAAGCTTCCGCAGGCAGCCGATTACTTGGGAGTCGAATATCCCGGTTTCCGTCCCCGCCGGGATCATATTTTTCTCCTTCCCGCATACACACCGGGGGCGCGGGCGAGACAGGACAAGGTTTCGGAGTAGGTTTTTTCTTCCTTCCGGCGGATTTCAAAGGACCGGGGCCCCGAAAATCCGGCCTCCTCCAGCGATTCCCAAAGCGCGTTCCAGGGAAGGGCTCCCTCTCCCGGGATCAGGTGGCCGTCCTGTTTGCCGTCGTTGTCGTGCAAGTGGACGGCGGCGGCGAGAGGGACGAGGCGACGGAAGGCGGCGGCGGTCCGAGTTCCCTCCGTGAGAAGGGCATGGCCGGTGTCGAGGCACGCCCGCACCCGGGGGTGCGCGCACCCTTCCACAAACTGCGCTACGGCCTCCGGTCTTCCCAGCGGGGCCGGGACGTTTTCGATAGCGAGCACCATGTCCGCTTTCTCGGCGAAGGGGAGCAGCGCTTCCACGCTTTCGCGGAGATTTTCGAGTGCATCCTCCGACCCCGATGGTGGCGGGCCGCCCGGATGGAGCACGGCGACCCGGGCGCCGAGGCCGCCGAAGGCCCTCATGGCGGTTTCGGTGCGCGCGACCGCCTCATGGCGGTGCGCCGAATCGGGGTGGGCAAAGCTGAGCCACTCCCCGGCGCGGGCCCTTTCAAAGTCACGGTAAAAGGGGGCGTGAAAGCTCACCGCTTCAAGGGAAAGAGAGTCCAGCCACTCCTTCAGCCGGGAAAGAGCCGGCCCTTCGGCCGCGTCGAAGTGGGGGGTCATCGCCCACAGTTCGAGGCGGTGGAAGCCCGCCTCGGCGACCGCCCGCAGGTGGCCGAAGGCGAGGGGCTCGCGCGCGAAAATGTGGGCGGAGATGCAAAACGGCGAAGTCAATGCGCAACCTTTTGGAGAAAAAAAGAGGGGGCCGGGCATCAAGTGGTCAATGACACACCCTTAAAACGCTTGAAATTATACGGCCCGCCCATAGGGCTGGCAATGCAGGGCGAAGGTCTACCCGAGAAGGCGAGGATGCCGGAATTTCTCCGATGATTTCATTGACATACTCCACTCCTCTTCCCTAATATTGGTCTGACCATCAGACCATCAGGTTCCTGGCCTCCATCTCGATTGCGCGCTCGAGTTTTTTCCGCGGGTGCATCCGGCGGGTGCACCCCTTTTCCCGGAGGATGCTAGGCGGCGAGGGTGTTTGCCCGTGCCGCTTCGCTTTTGGATTCGGGTTGTGACGATTCTTGAGATCCAGAAGGTAAGGAGGTTCTCCCCTTGCTCCGCCCGGTAAAGCGCACTCGCCTCTACGAGGATGTGGTCGCCCAAATCCAGCGCCTCGTTCGAACGAAAAAGCTGCCCCCGGGCGATCGGCTCCCCTCCGAGCGCGAGCTCGCGGCGGCCCTAGGGATTGGGCGCACCTCAGTCCGCGAGGCGCTCCGGACCTTGGACAGCATGGGCCTCATCGAGGTGCGGAGCGGCCAGGGCGCGTTTCTCTGCAACATCGGCCTCGACCCTTACCTTGCCACCATCCGGGAAAGCCTCTCCTTTTTGCTCGACGTAAAAGAGGAGTCCCTCGTGGAGCTGTGGGAGGTCCGCCAGGGGCTCGAGGAGCAGATCGCCCCGCTCGCGGCGCGGCGCCGCGAAGAGCCGCATCTCGCAAAGCTCCGCCGCCTCACCAAAGAGATGGGGAGGGCCTCGACGGCCCGGACACCGTTGTCCGCTCCGGGATTTCCTTCCACCGTACTCTGGCTGAGGCGGCGGGAAACGCGGTTCTCCTGACGGTTTGGGAGGCCATCGCCGGCCTCATTGAAAAGAGCCAGCGCCGCATCGTGGGCATTCCCGGCCAGGCGGTCCAGGCCCTCGCCAAGCACGAGGCCCTGCTTCGCGCCGTCGAAGAGGGGGACGGCGCGGCGGCGCGGCGCGCCATGCAGGCGCACATGGAGGCCGAGGGGGACCATCTGCGCGTGTCCCTCGCGCTGCAAGGAAAAGAGGAGAAAAACGGGGAGGGAATGATAGAAAAAGAGAAGAAAGAAGCCAGAACGGCGTAAGGGGCCGCCCGGCGTCCGGGCTCTCCCCGCCGCTTGGCCGCCGAGGGACGATTCGTATCCGTTCATCCAAGCCACCCCATCGTGGAAGGAGACAGCGATGCAACAGGGTATTCCGTTGGATTTTCTGCAGAAGGAGCACTACCAGTCGCCCCGGCGCGTTTACAGCCAGACAGGGAGCGACTGGCAGCGGCGCGTCGACTTCGATCGGCTCCGGAATGACCGCCTCCAGCGCGCCAAGGACATGATGGAAAAGCACGACATGGACGCCATCATCATGTTCAAGGGCGAGAACATCCGCTACACCTGCTCGGTCTATCAGGGAAACTGGAAGAACAATATCTTCATCCGCTACGCCGTCCTTTGCCGAGGGGCGAAGACCCCGGTTCTCTTCGAGACGGCGGGCTCGGACTTGGAGTGCGCCAAGATCGACGCGCCCTGGCTCGAAGGCAACATCCGCCCGGCCATCACTTGGAAGTGGTCGGAAACGGCTGAGCAGATGATGGTCAACCGCATGGTCGATTCGGTTATCGACGTCCTCAAGGAAGGCAACATTCCCCTCGACGGGCGGATCGGCATCGACATCATGGACTTCCAGGCTTATTCGGCCTTCACCGAAAAAGGAGTGAACCTCATCAACGCCTGGCCGGCGATGAGCGAGGCGCGCGTCGTCAAGACCCCCGAGGAGATCGAGCTTCTCAAGATCAGCTCCACCGTGGGTGACACCTGCATGTGGAAAATCCGGCACGAGTGGCTCAAGCCGGGCATCCGCGAGTGCGACATCACCGCCTGGGTGAACGAGCTGCTCTTCGCGGAGGGATTCGACTTCGTCTACGACATCATCGTTGCCTCGGGCGGGAACACCAGCCCGTACCGCCGGTGGCACACCGACAAGATGATCCGCAACGGCGACCTCTTGGTCGTGGATATCAACGCCATCGGCCCCGGCGGCTATTTTGTCGATTACGTGCGCTGCTTCAAGGTGGGTGGAGACTGGACCAAGCGCGAAAAGAAGCTCTACCGCGAGGTGTACGACTCGATGTACGCCGGCCTGGAGCAACTCAAGCCTGGCAAGACCTCGGAGGACGTCGCTTCGAAGTTCCCGCCCTACGCCGACGACAAATACGGCACCGTCACCCTCCAGCAGTTCGCCCACTCCATCGGGCTTGACCTTTATGAGGGTATGTGGATCAGCCGGGCCTACAGCCTGGACTATCCGGCCGAGATCAAGGAGAACATGTACTTTGCCATCGAGACCTTCGCCGGCCATCCCGGCCTCCCGCAGACGGTGCGCCTTGAGGAGAACGTCCTCGTGGGGCCGGACGGCCCGATCGTCTTCACCGGGGCCGAGCACTACGACGAGTGCATCCAGGATTCGCAGTGGTTCGACTTCTCGGCGAAGTCCCGCGGCGAAGGAAGGGATGACGATTAGCGCAACTTCCCCCGCGACGCCGGCCGGAGCGCGGGCCGGGGGGGGGAATTTGGACGAGATCTTTCACACCCGATCCCTCGGCGGCGCGGCGCCCCCGCGGGACGGGCCAGCCCCAGGAAGGAGAAAGGGCGATGAGCGAGCCCTGGAACACCGAGATGTGGTTTACCAGTCCCTGGAACTTCGACGGCGAAGTCCGGAAGCAGGTGAAGTTCGATCCGAACCCCCGGTTCCACGACGTGACCCTTCGGGACGGGGAGCAGCAAGCCGGAGTCATTTTCAGCAAGGACGACAAAATTAGAATCGCCGAGGCCTTGGCCGAGGTGGGGATCCACCGCATCGAGGCCGGCATGCCCGTCGTCTCGAAGTCTGACGAGGCGGCCATCCGGGAGATCGTCAAGCGCCTCGAGGGATCGGACACCCAGGTTTTCAGCTTTGCCCGCTGCATGGCGGACGACGTGAAGCGCTCCCTGGACACCGGCGTGAAGGGAATCGTGATGGAGGTGCCGAGTTCGACCCACATCATCGAGCGCGCCTACAAATGGGATCTCAACAAGGCCATCGACACCTCGGTGAAGGCCACCCAGTTCGCCAAGGAGAACGGCCTCTACGTCGTCTTCTTCCCCATCGACTTCTCGCGCGCCCCGCTCGAATGGGTGCTGGACATGCTGAACAAGGTGGCGATCGAGGGGCACATGGACGCCCTCGCCATCGTGGACACCTTCGGCGGCCTCGCCCCCCACACCGTCGCCCACCTCATTAAGAAGATGCGCGAGGTGTTCCCGGACACCCCCTTCGAGCCCCACTTCCACGATGACTATGGAATGGGGGTGGCCAACACCCTCCTGGCAATGGCGGCGGGCTGCCAGGTGGCCCACACCTCGATCTCCGGCCTCGGCGAGCGGGCGGGCAACTGCGCCTACGAAGAGCTCGCCCTCGCCATGAGGACCATGTACGACGTGGACCCGGGGCTGAAGACGGAAAAGTTCGTCGAGGTCTCGCGGCTTACCCTTCAGATCGCGGGCGTCACAGTGGCCCCGAACCGCTGCGTTGTCGGGGAGGAGCTCTACGACATCGAGAGCGGCATCATCGTGAGCTGGCTCAAGAACGCGGGCAAGGATTTTCCTACCGAGCTCGTCCCCTTCTGCGCCGGCCTGGTGGGCCAGCGGGAGCCGCGCCCGGTCATCGGAAAAGGGAGCGGGATCGATTCCATCGCCTGGTTCCTCGAAGAGCTCGGGATCAAGGCTTCCCAAGAGGAGATGATGGCCCTCCTGCAGGACGTGAAGGAAAAATCCCTGGGCGAGAAGCGTCTCCTCAGCCTGGACGAGTTCAAGGAGTTGGCCGGGGCGAAGTAAAAAAACGCTTCGGCGGGGCGCGAAACGGGGGGCGGCCGGTGCGCCGCCCCCTTTTTTCCCCGCCTCTTTCGTATCGGCCGGAATAAAATGGGAGAATGGCGGGGAAGTGCAATAACCCGGGAAGCCCCGGTGAGCGTGCCGGACCCGGCGGGGGCGGGTTCCCGCCCCGGGCACCGCGGGGGTGGAGGGAGAGGTGTTCGATGGCAAGGCGCCTGAACTATTGGGGCTGGGGCTTTGAGGGCGAGGCGGCGACGGGTGCCGAGCAGGTGGCGCTCGAAGCGGAGTGGGCCGGGCGTTTCGGGGTGGATGAATTTCAGGCGGCCCCGCCCCCCGCCCCCGGCGAGATAGACCTGCCCCCCCCCGCGTCCGGATGCCCGGCTCCGGCGCTAGGCCCAGCCCGGACCGGTTGTTCATCGGGTCGGAGGGGGCGATCGGAATCATCACCGAGGCGTGGATGCGGCTCTAGGACCGGCCCGTCCATCGCTCTTCGGCCTCGGTGTAGTTCAGGGATTTTTTCGCCGCCGCGGAGGCCGCGCGCGCCATTTCCCAATCTGGTCTGAACCCGGCGAACTGCCGACTGTTCGACGCCGAGGAAGCCGGGATCTCGGGCAGCAACGACGGGACGGCCTTCGTCCTCGTGTTGGGCTTCGAGTCGGCGGACCACCCTCTCGGCCCCTGGATGGGGTGGGCGATCGAATGCTGCGCCGACCACGGAGGCGAGGAGGTCCGGGAGGAGGGCGGAAATGGGGGAGGCGGCCCGCGCGCCGGGGCGGCCGGCAGATGGTGAGCCGCCAAGCGGGTTTTGGACCTCAAGGGAATCTGGAACCCGGGCGTGCTGATCGACCCGGAGCCGTAACTCCGGGGGAAAGGCTTCTCGATCTTCGCCCTTCGAGCCCAATGAAGGTATCATTGCTCAAACTGAAAGCCCGGGCGGAAAGACAGTTCTATGGCCGGGCTGTTCTTCCGGGACCCAAAATGGATTTATTGCCATGAAAGCCGCTCTTCTCGAAGCGCCCCGCAGGATGACGGTGGGCTCCCAGCCGGATCCGGCCCTTCCGGCCGGGCACGTCCTCGTGAAGGCGGCGGCCACCGCCATCTGCGGAACGGACGTCTCCATCTGGGCAGGCAAAATGCCCTCGTGCATGCCCCTGATCCCCGGCCACGAGTGTACCGGTGTCGTGGAGGATGCGGGCGGGGGCGTCTCCCTTTTAAAAAAAGGCGACCGGGTGCTCCTGAACCCCCTCGTCGCTTGCGGCACATGCCGCTACTGCCAGCGGGGGTTGATCAACCTGTGCTTGAATGGCGGCCTCCGCGGCCGTGAGGTGCCGGGCACCTTCGCCGAGTACAGCGTCGTCCACGAGACCGAGGCCTTCGTCATTCCGGAGAACGTGAGCTTCGGGGGGGCGACGAATCTCGTCGGTCTCGCTACAGTGGTCTATTCCCAGCGCAAGGCGCCCTATATCCCCGGCGGGTGCGTCGCGATCCTGGGACAGGGGAACACTGGGCTGCTCCACACCCAGTTCGCTAAGGCATCGGGCGCGGCTTCGGTCATCGCCGTAACCCGGAGCAGGTGGAAGCTCGAGATGGCCCAGAAGATGGGGGCGGACCACATCGTCCCCGCCGGCGAGGAGAGCCCCGTCGAGGCCGTTCTCGGCCTGACAGAGGGCCTGGGCGCCCAGGTGGTGATTGAGACGGCGGGCTCGGCCGAGACCATGCGCCAGGCGCACGCGATGGTGCGCCCTGGCGGAGCGATCCTCCAATTCGGAATCGGCCCCGCCGCGGTGGACGGCATGCCCGGCCAAACCTACTACTTCAAGGACCTCACCGTCATCGGATCGCGTGCGTGCCTTGCTGAGGACTTCGAGCGCGCCGTCGAGATCGTGGCGAAAGGACTGGTCGACATGGAGCCCATCGTGACCCACCGCTTCCCCCTGGAGGCCATCCAAGAAGGGTTCGAGTTCATCGAGGGCGGCGGGGACGGCAGCACCCTGCGGGCGGTGGTGGGTATCAACGAGGCCGCCTGATTCGGCGAGCGGGTACTTTTGCAAGGGCGGAGAAGGATTATGCCGCATCAATATCCCCTGGTGCATATCGATGACGTAAAACCCGAGAACATGGACGCGGACAAGGGCTGGCGCATCAGCCAGTTCCGGCTTCCGATCAGCAAGAAACAGGGCAGCGCTACAACCGCTTTCCACTCCCGCTTCCTGCTCGGTGCCTCCCACAAAAAGCACCTCCACACGGAATGCGACGAGCTGGTCTACTACATATCGGGCCGGGGCGTGGCGGGCGCCGGGAAGAGCTGGAAAGAGGTGCGGGGGGGGTCCTTCCGCCTCAACCCCAAGGGGGTGGAGCATTGGTTCTGGAACCGGGGCGGGGACGAGCCGGTTGAGATGGTGGGCTTTTACCTCGGGGCGGGGAGCGTCGAGGAGACGGGTTACATTTACCGGGGGGACGTGGCGGAAGAGGACGTTTTGGGTTCTCCGGGGTATTATGAATACCCCATCGGCCATCTGGACGGCGTGAAGCCCGAGAACATGAACGCGGACGAGGGCTGGTGCATCACGGACTTCCGCCTTCCCCTCAGCAAGCGGGAGGGGTGCGCCTCCACCCTTTTCCGCGCCCGCTTCAAGCCCGGGGCGGTTCACAATAAACACCACCATGCGAACTGCGATGAGATTTATTGCATAATTAGCGGCCTCGGCCTGGCGGGAGCGGGTGATGACCGGGTCGAGGTGCGCGGCGGGCACTTTCACTTCATCCCCAAGGGGGTGGAGCACTGGCTGCACAATCTGAGCGGCGCCGAACCCATCGAGGTGGTGGGGGTCTACCTCGGGGCGGAGAGCGTCGAGGAGACGGGTTACGTCTACACCGGGGACGTGACGGAAGAGGACATCCAAAGCCGTACCGCGTAACCGGCCGGGCCGGGCACGCGGCAAGCGGCGGGAGACCGGGCGAAAAAGAAAGGCCCGGTAAAAGTGGAGGAAAACCCGTTGGCCGGCAAGACCATGGAAGCGCTGGTGCTTCTCGAGGCGGATCGTTACGAGATGCAAGAGGTTCCGGTTCCCGGGGTGGAGCCCGCTGAGGTGCTTTGCCGGGTGGGCGGGGTGGCCATCTGCGGAACGGACCTCGGCATCATCTCGGGCAGGTTCTTCCCCATGTGGCCGCCGGAATGGCCCTTCATCATCGGGCACGAATGGGCCGGGACGGTCGAGGCCGTGGGGGAAGGGGCGGGAGGTCTGGCGCCGGGGGACAAGGTGGCCGGAAGCTCGGCCGTGGGCTGTGGCCATTGTCGCAACTGCATGACCGGCCGCTACAACCTCTGTCTCAACTACGGGAACATGGCCTCGGGCCACCGCCAATACGGGATGACGGCCCCGGGCGCGTACGCGCAGTACATCGCGGTGAACGCGCGATCGGTAATGAAGCTGCCAGCGGATTTCGACCTCGCCGAGGCCTCCCTCATGGACACCGGCGGAATTGGCCTCCACATCGCCAAGCGGGGCGGGATTTCAGCCGGCCACACCGTGGTAGTGATCGGGCCGGGCTCGATCGGCTCGATCACCTACCAGTGCGCCCGTGCGCTGGGGGCGGGGCGCGTCATCGTGGTGGGAAGGGGCCACCGCCTCGGCATCGCGGGCGCGCTCGGCTGCGAGACCCTCGACTACACGAAGGGCGACATTCCCGCTGCCATCGCCGAGGCCACCGAGAACATCGGGCCGGATGTCGTGCTCGAGTGCGTCGGCACCGCCTCGACGATCCAGCAGGCGGTGGGGATGGTGAAAAAGGGAGGGCGCGTTGTCATCGGCGGCCTCTCCCCCGAGGACGCCCCGCTCCCGCTGCGCCGGTTCGTCCTCGACGAGATCGAGGTGGTGGGTTCGCGGGCGGCGCCGAACTGCCTGCCCGAGGTCCTATGCCTGGTCCAGAGCGGGGCGCTCAGGTTAGGCGAGCTCGTCACCCACCGCTTCCCGCTGCGCTCTTTCACCGAGGCGATGGAGACCTTCCGCGACCGCAAGGGCGGTGCCCTCAAAGTGGTGGTCGAGCCTGAATGAGCGCGGGGGGGAGATCCGGAGGGGGCGGCCCCCTAACCATCACCATCGACACGAGCGTCATCAACGCGCGGTGCTCCCTCCCGGACATGAACCGGATCGAGCGCTGGCACGCCGAGGGCCGGGTCGCGCTGCACACCCCGCCGCCTGTCATCCGGGAGGCGCGGACCCACCGGTGCGCGAAGGGAAGGGCCCTCTACGCGGGAAAGGCCGCCGCCTTCCGGAAGGGCCGCCGCGCTGGACCCTGGAGAGGAAAGGAGGGTGCCCTCGCCCCTAGGGAGGCCGCCGCCGTCCTCTTTCCCCACACCCGTCTCCGCGCCATGACCGAAAGCCAGCGCCGCGACGCCGAGATACTCTCGGCCCACCACCGGCTCCGGCACGACATCCTCCTCACCCTCAATTCGCGGCATTTCATTCGGGGCAGTCGGCGGGAGCGGCTGGCCCGGGATTTCGGCATACGGGTCATGACCCCGGCCGAGTTCGTCGCCCTGGCGGGGAGGACGCCGGAGCTTCTGGCGGGGGCAAACGGCGGCGACTCTGCCTGATGCGCGAGAGCGGTTTTTTCCCGCCCCGGGGATGCCATTTCGTACAGGGAAGTGGTATCCTGACGCTGACTAAATTACTCCTATTTCTCTGCAAACGGAGATGATTCCATGAAGGTTTCCGAGGCGGCGGCGGGCAAGGTAAAAGAGATCATGGAGGCGAACGGCGGCGGATTCGCTGGAATTCTCATTTCTTTCGAGGGGGGCTACCGGCTCGACTTGGTGAAAGAAGAGGACGCCGGAAACTACATCAAGATCGAAGACCCCCTCCTCGGCGTCTACACCCTGCCTGAGCACAGGGAGCGGACCGAGAAGGCGACCGTCGATTACGTCACCGAAGGCGAGACCAGCGGCTTCAAGGTGGCCCGGGAGCGCGCACCCGGGGAGGATTCCCTCCTCTCCCAGATCCAGGACATCATCGACAACGAGATCAACCCCGCCGTCGCGACGCACGGGGGTTTCATCAACCTGCTCGACGTCGAGGAAAAGCGCGTCTTCGTCCAGATGGGCGGCGGCTGCGCCGGATGCGGCATGGCGAACGTCACCCTCAAGTCCGGTGTCGAGGCCCGGCTCAAGGAGTTCGACCCCGAGCTCCAAGTGGTGGACACCACCGACCACGACTCGGGATCGAACCCCTACTACGCCCCCTCGAAGAAATAGCCCCGCCGGAAATTACTCCGGCCCGATGCGGAACCGAAGGCGGTCCAGCGCCGTGCGCAGGGCCGCCTCCACTTTTTCGGGCGCCTCCCCCCGCGCGAAGATGAAGCCGAGGTAGCGGTCCCCCTCGGGAAGGGGGCGCACCCGCCCGCCGGGGTGGATGGAGACCTCCACCCCCTCGACCCCCTCCACCGCGAGCGCCTCTTCCTCCCCTTCCACCCCGCGGAGAATCCCCGCTCCCGGGATGGGAATCATCATGACCCCCGAGGCCCCCTCCACCCATCCGGCGGTGGGGGCTTCCCGTCTCAGGGCCCGGTCGAGGATGAGCCCTTCGAGCGAAGCGTCCCCCTCGAAGCGGAGGGCCCGGGAGCAGTGCCCCCCGATGGAGCGGGCCGCCACGTCGATCACCCATGCCACGCCCTCGTTCACTCGGAGCTCCACGTGCACCGGGCCTTCGCCGATGCCGAGCGCACGGAGGGCGCGCGCGGCGGTTTCTGCGATCGTCCCTTGCGTCTCATCGGGCAGCCGCGAGGGGGTGACGTAGATCGTCTCCTCGAAGTAGGGTCCCTCCATCGGGTCGGGTTTGTCGAAGAGGGCGAGGACGCGGAGTTTCCTCCCTTCGAAAATCCCCTCGAGGGCCACTTCTTTACCCGGAATATAGTCCTCGGCCAGGATCATCTCGGCCTCATCCCCCCCTCGCGCGGCCGTCTCGGGCTCGCGCAGGATGGCCGTGATGCGCCGGAAGGCCGCGGCGAACTCTTCCGGATCGTCCGCCCGGATGACCCCCCGGCTCGCCGCGAGGAAGGTGGGCTTGAGGACGCAGGGGTAGGGCACCGTCCGTGCCAGCACTTCCGGGCTGTCCTCGACCGAAAGGAGGCGGAACCCGGGCGAGGGCAGGCCGTCCTCCTCCAGAATCTGCCGCGTCTGGTACTTGCTTCGGACGGTGAAAGCGGCTTCGACCGGGTTCGACTTGAGGCCCAAAGCCTTCGAGGCCGTCGCCGCGAGGGGAACGGTGTCGTCGTCCACCGCCACCACCGCCTCGATGGGGTACGCCTCCGCGAACGCCCGGATGGCCCCTGTCGCCCGCTTGGAGGCTTGGAAATCGAGGGTGAGGGCGCTTCCCGGAACCACGTTTTCCAGCACGTTGGGCCGGTCCGTCCCCACCGTGACCCGGACCCCGAGCCTTTCCGCCGCCTCCAGAAAGTCGGAGGCCCGGTAGGTGTTCGCCGTCATGAGGAGGAGGACGCGTTTCATTGTTGCCCTACCCCGCGTGCCAGCCGCCGTCCACGAGGAGGGAGGTGCCGGTCACGAGGGCGCTCGCCTTCGAGGCGAGGAAGATGCAGGGCCCGACGAGCTCCTCCATCTTCCCGAAGCGGCCCATCGGGGTGCGCGCGGTGATGGCGTCGTAGACGGGTTTGTCGTCTTTTAAAACCTGGGTGAGGGGGGTCTCGATGTAGGTGGGGCAGATGGCGTTCACTTGAATATTCTCCTTCGCCCACTCGATGGCGAAGGAGCGCGTGAGGGCGACCACCCCTCCCTTGCTCGCGCTGTAGGGGCCGTAGGTCTGCCCGTGCGGGTTCTTGAAGACGGACCAGGCCATGAGGGAGGCGATGTTGACTACCTTGCCGCCTCCCGCCTTCTTCATCTCGGTCCCCGCCCGGCGGGTGACGAAAAAGTAGCTCTTGAGGTTGAGGTCAAGCACCTTATCCCAGTCCTTCTCCTCAACTTCGTCGAGGTT
>CAZUHN010000238.1:0-7093 GCA_964620535.1 uncultured Nitrospinaceae bacterium
TTTTTCTCTCGGCCCGCCCCGGCGGTGGCGGGAGCTCCCCGGTTTTCAGCCATTGGTTCAGGCGGGAGAATATCCAAGGATTACCGATGGCGCCTCGCCCGATCATGAGACCGTCCACCCCCGTTGCCTCGATCATCCGGATAGCGTCGGCGGGGGTGAGGATGCTTCCGTTTCCGAGGACGGGCACCGACACCGCTCTCTTCACGGCTGCGATGGTTTCAAGGTCCACGCTCCCCGAGAAAAAATCCTGCCGCGTCCGGCCGTGAACCGTGATCGCGGAGGCTCCGGCGTCCTCGACAATCCGCGCGAAGCGCCCGGCCTTGTCCTTGCCCAGGGTGTCCCACCCCGTCCGCATCTTGACCGTCACGGGCCTTCTAACCGCCCGGACCATCGACCGCACGACCTCCCCCGCCCGGTCCGGGTCCTGAAGGAGGGCCGAACCCGCCATGTTTTTCGTGACTTTCTTGACCGGACAACCACAGTTGAGGTCGATGATGTCCGCCCCCGCCTCCTCGACCAGCGCCGCGGCCTCGCCCATCATCGCCGGATCGGCGCCGAACAACTGGATCGAAACGGGTTTTTCCGCCGCCTCGTTTTTCATGATGCCGTAGGATTTCGCGTGCCGCCGGACGAGGGCCTGGCTGCTGACCATCTCGGTGCAAACCATCCCCGCGCCCTGCCTGGAGACGAGCCTGCGGAAAGGCAGGTTCGTGTAGCCGGCCATCGGCGCCATCACAAGGCGGCCTCGCAACCCCACTCCACCGATTTCGAGGGGGGCGCCGTATCCGGGCGGCGGCGGGGGAACCGCGGCCATCTCTTTTTCCGCCTCGGGGGGGCCGGCTTCTTCAGGGCGCATCGAACAATCCTCTCGAAAATACCGCCATCAACTCTTACTCTCTCCGGCCCGGGCGCTTCCACGCCGGGCGCTTCTCCGCCGGATTAAAGATCCCTGCCGGACTATTAAAGTTCCCAGCCGAGTCATAGTTCCCAGGAGGGATCGGCGTCCATGTCCAAAAAATCCCGGAACGCCCCGGACCCCTCCCGGAGGAGCGAGAACCCGCCCGCGCAGGCGATCATCGCCGCGTTATCCGTACAATACCGCCGCGCCGGGAGGTGAAGGGACCAGCCCGACTCCCCGGCGCGGGCCATCAGCCGCTCCCTGAGCAGTCCGTTCGAGGCCACCCCTCCGCTCAACGAGACGGCGGGGAGTCCCTCGGTTCTCGCGGCGCCGTCCGTCTTCTCCACCAATACCTCCACTGCCGCCTCCTGGAACCCGGCGGCCACGAATTTCACCACATCGGCGGGGACTTCCTGGGGACGCTCCCAGGGAGCAAGCAGCGGATCGCTACGGTAGTAGCCATTTTTCTTTAAATAGTTTAACACAGCCGTTTTCAATCCACTAAAGCTAAAGTCGTAAGGTCGATCCTTAAGGAAAGGCCTCGGTAATTTCAACGCCTCGGCGACCTTCCCCCGCTCTTTTCTGAATTCGGCGTGAAGACGATCAACCTGCGCCCCACCCGGATATCCCAATCCCATCGTGGCCGCAACCTTGTCATAGGCCTCCCCGACGGCATCGTCGAGCGTCCCTCCCAGATGCCGGACATCCCCCTGGCTCTCGACGCGGTAAAAATCCGTATGGCCGCCCGAGGCGACAAACGCCAGATAGGGATAGGGTGGCGGACCTCCATAAGCGCCCGGCGCGGCATCGGCATCCGGCATGGCATCGGCACCCGGCACGGGGGTATCTTTTTCCCCCGGCGAGGGGTTCTCCAGGTAGAGCGAGCTGATGTGGCCGGCCAGATGGTGAACCCCCACCAAAGGGAGCCCCCTTCCCCAGGCCAGCGCCTTAGCGGCCGAGAGCCCCACCAACAGAGCCACTATCAGGCCAGGGCCCCGGGTGGCCGCCACCCCGTCCAGATTCCCGAGCGCCACCCCCGCGTCCTCGAGCGCCGCGCGGATAACGGGGTCAATCGACTCGAGGTGGCGTCTTGAGGCCAACTCGGGCACCACCCCGCCGAAGCGGCTGTGAACATCTTCCTGTGAGGCGACTATATTCGACAGAACCCGGGGGGCTTTTGTTCCGTTCTCGAATAAAAGGACGGCTGCCGCCGTTTCATCGCAACTCGATTCGATCCCCAGAACGTACAAGACGCCTCTCCCTCGAAATTCCGAAATCTCGAATTTTCTAATTCTCGAATTCTTAAAATCTCAAAATCCGGGCCACCCCGAAAACCCATTCCAAAAACCGGAGGAGGCCTCGACCAGTCTCCTTGAAAAACCGAAGGAGGCCTCGACTACGGGCTCCTTCAAAAACCAAAGGAGCCCTTAACCAACAGGCTCCTTCGGTGAGACGCTCAATTGACCGGCACCGAGCCAGAACAAGACTTATTAAGAACACGGCCGAGCGAAATCGGCCTCCATTTACTCGATTTCGCTAAGCGCCTGTCTTAACCATCTTTCCGGCCTGGGCGCCCTGGAGCAGGTGGTCGAGCGCCCGCTCGAGCTGGACATCCTTCACTTTCGCTTCTGGTGCACCCGGCGTCCCGGTGGAACCACCCCCGGTGGAAGGGGTTTCGCCGGGCTTGACTCCCTTTTTCTCATCCTCGCTCGGCAGGTGGCCGGGGAGGTCCCTCTCCCTGACAATTCGCCGGCGGGAGACGGCGGCCGGTGAGGCGACGATAATATCCGGCTCAATGCCCTTGCCCTGAATCAGCCTGCCGTTGGGCGTGTAGTAGAGCGCCGTGGTGAGCCGCAGGCCCGATCCGTCCGTCAACGGAACGATGGTCTGGACCGACCCCTTGCCGAATGTCTTCTCGCCGACAACGGTGGCACGCTTGAGGTCCTGGAAGGCTCCGGCCACGATCTCCGAGGCGCTAGCGCTTCCCGGATTGACCAGCACGGCGACCGGCATTTTAAAATTAGGGTCCTGATCGGAGGAGGTGTAGCGGTTTCTCTGATTGTGGACCCGGCCCTTGGTGTAGACGATGAGCTTGCCCGCTCCCAGAAACAGGTTCGAGACCGAGACCGCCTGGGAGAGCAGCCCGCCCGGATTGTTCCTGAGATCGATGACGAGGCCTTTCATTTCCTCGGGTCCGAGTTTCTCGATGGCCTTGCGCACTTCCTCGCCCGTCGAGGACTGGAAGCTGCGGATGCGCACATAGCCGACCCCGCCGCGCTCCATGCGGCTCCGGACGCTCATGATCCGGATGACTTCGCGCGTGATCGTGAATTTTAGCGGTTTTTTCGCGTCCTTTCTGAAAACCGTGATCGTCACTTTCGAGCCGGGAACCCCGCGGAGCATCCGCACGGCGCCTTGAAGGTTCATCTCCTTCGTGCTTTTTCCCTCGATCTCGACGATTTGATCGCCCGCCTTGATTCCCTCCCGGTAGGCCGGGGTGTCCTCGATGGGGGTGACCACCGTCAACACTCCGCTCCGCACGGTGATCTCGATTCCCAGACCCCCGAAACGGCCCGAGGTCTCGACCTGCATCTCTTTATAAAACTCGGGCGACATGTAGCTCGTATGCGGATCGAGGGTGCGCAGCAGCCCCCGTATCGCCCCGCGGATGAGCTTTTTGCCCTCGATCTCGTTGACGTAGTTCGTCTCGACCAGAGAGAGCACCTCGGTGAAGGTGCGAAGCTCGGGATAGGTCCCTCCCTCGCGCGCCGACGTGATGCTCATGGGGCTGAGGGCCAACCCGACGGCAAGGCCGCCCGCTGCGGCCAACCACAGCATCCAACTGCCCACCTGATGCTTTTTCGACATATCGAACACTCCCAGAAATGCGGCTAGAGAACTTTGAAAAAACTTCAGCGACGGGGCGAAAGCCACCTGAGGGGATCTAGCGGAATCGATTCTCTCCGTATCTCGAAGTACAGGGCCGGTTTCCCCAGGACGCCGGTCGCGCCCACACGGGCAATCACCTGTCCTCCGGCCACCTTCTGACCCCGATCGACGAGGACTTTCCGGGCCCCGCCGTAAACCGTGTAAACACCCTCGCCGTGGCGAAGGATCAACAGCCGACCATACCCCCGCACCCAATCCGAGTAAACGACCTCGCCCGGAGCCACCGATTGTACCGGGGCGTCCCTCGGGGCGCGAATCCGGATTCCCCGGCTCCCCCCCGCCCGGTCCTCGAGGCGGGGCTCGCCCCTGACCGGCCAAGGGAGGCGTCCCTCGAGCTTATCAAACATGGCGGCATTGCGGTCGATCTGCGAATCCCGGACCTTCATCAGCGAAGCGATGGCGTCGCGCATGGCGTCGCGGGAGTTTTCCAGCTCCTCCATCAACACCTTTCGTCTGGCTTTATTCTTCTCCAGCAGCGCCAACCGCCTAGACCGGCGCGAATAGTAACGGGCCACCCGGCCTTTCGCGCGGGCCTGCCTTTCCTTGAGTTTTTTTCTCCGCTCCACCTCCTCGGCAGCGGCGGTTTCGAGGCGGCGGAGGCGCTGCTCGGCCGCCCGGTACCGGCCGAGGAGTTGTTGATCGTGGCGGGCCAGCCGGGTCACCAGCGTCCAGCGGTCCATCAAGTCCCACATCGACCGGGACATGATGATTAACCGGACATTCCCGGCGCTTCCGCCCATGTAGAGCGCCCGAAGCCTGGCCCGCAAGCTCAGCCGCCGCTTCTCCTGTTTGTCCCGGAGTTGTTGGAATTTCCCGCGAATTTCCCCGTGCCGGATCTCCGAGCGCCTCATCTTCCGGGCCAGCAGCCTGAAGCGCTGGTCCTCGACCGCCAATCGGGCCGAGAGGCGGTCCAGCTGCGAGAGAAGGGATTCGGTCCGAAGGCGGCCCTTGGCGTCGCGGTCGCGCGCGAGGGCCAGACGGGCCTCAATCCGGCGGAGCTGATCTTCGTCTTTTTCGATCTCGCGCTCGACCTTTTGGATGGCGGCCGAACCGGCGGCTGGCGCGGCCAGTGCGGCTGGCGCGGCAAGGGCCGGGCCGGCCTGGGTGGTCAGGAAAACCAGGCCCGAAAGGAACAACACAACCGGACGCACACCCCAACCCGGACCCGGCCTCGCCTCCCCTCCCCGGGCCACCTTATTCCCTTTGCTTCCGCAGATAGTGGCTCACCGTAGCCGCGCTTCCCACGAACCCCAGGCCCGCGCCCACCCCGACGAGGAGGACACCCAGATGCCACCCGCCGGGCTGAACGATAAAACCCTCGACGGAAAATCCCGAGAGCACGGGCAGAAAAAAAGCGTAATAGAGCAGCATCAGCGACGCGTAGGCCGCGCCGCCGCCGCAGGCGCCGCACAGGACCCCTTCGGTGATATAGGGAGTCCGGATGAATCCGTCGGTAGCTCCGACGAGGTGCATGATGGCGATATCGTCGCGGCGGGCGAAGAGCGTGAGCCGAATCGTGTTTGCGATGATGAAAAGAACGCCAAGCCCGAGCAGCGCAGAGATCGTCCACATCGCCAGCCGGATGAGTTGAATCGCCCCCTCGAGCCGCCGGAGCCAGGCGAGGTCGTTGCGGAGACGCTCGACTCCCGGCATCACGCGCACCTGGGCCATGAGCGACTCGATATTCACCATCGTCCGCCAGCCCGGCCTGAGGATCACCAGGTAGGAAGAGGGAAGAAACGCCTCGCCGAGGCCGTCGAGCACACCTGCGTTGGACCCCAGCTGCTCGCGGAATTTTCTGAGGGCATCGTCCGATGTCCGCTCGGCCACCCGTTCGACCGCCTCGTAGCGAAGCACCGCGCTCCGGATCGCCTCTTTTTCGGCGGGGGAGATTTCGTTTTTTAAAAACACCTCGACCTGGAACCGCTCCCGCCAGTTTCCGATGAGATCCGAGACGTTCACCTGGACAATCCAGAGCGCTCCGAAAAAGATCAGGCTGATCGTCGTCGTCACGATGGTGAGCGCCGCGACGGCGCGGTTCTCCCGCATGTCGAGCAGAGCTTCCCTGAAAAAATAGGGGAACGACTGAAGCCAGCGATTCACGCCCCGGCCTTCGCGATCTGACCGAACTCGAGGCGAACCGTCCGCGAGCCGACGTACTCGATGACCGATCGATCGTGGGTGGCGACCACCACGGTCGTCGCCAGGCGGTTCACCTCCTTGAAAACGTCCATGACCTCGTTGGCCATTTCGGGGTCGAGGTTTCCCGTCGGCTCATCGGCGATGAGAAGCGGAGGGCGGTTCACCAAGGCCCGGGCGATGGCAACGCGCTGCTGTTCGCCGCCGGACAAAAACCGGGGGTGAAGGTCGCGCTTCTCGGCCAGGCGCACCAGCTTGAGAACGGCATAGACTCTGCGGCGCGCCTCGCGGGCGGAAACGCCGATGGCGCGCTGACAGAAGGCGATGTTCTCGAACACCGTCCGGTTCGGGAGGAGCTTGAAATCCTGGAAGACAACCCCAATCCCCCGCCTGAGGTGGGAGAACTCCTTCCGGCGGAGGCGGGTGATGTTGCGTCCCGCGATGAAGACCTGCCCCCGGTCGGCGATCTCGGCTCCATAGAGAAGGGAGAGCAGCGTCGTCTTTCCGGCGCCGCTGGGTCCAGTGATGAATACGAACTCCCCCCGCCCGACCTGAAGATCGACGCTCTGGAGAACGAAGCGGCCATGCTCGTAGCGCTTCCAGACGTTCGCCAGACGGATCATGTCCTGAGAAGGGGCCGCCTCGGCTGTGACCGCCCGCCTCGCGGCCGACTGTGTCTTCGGGGAAGAAGGGCTTTGCAATTCCAGCGTCTCCCTAAATGGGGGTCTGCCCCCCGCTCCGGGGTGGCGGCTACGGGGCCGGGCCAGACCGCCGAATCCTCTAACATCCTAACTATTTGCTTTTAATGAGGAAAGGCAAGAAACCCTGAGTCATATCCGGGGCGGAGCAAGAAGCGCGGCCAGGGCGGGATTATATAGGATACGGGGCGGGGATGAGTTATTTCCCGGCTAATTCCCTCGCCCGGGCGGCGATGTTTTCGGCCGAGAATCCGAATTTCTCGAAACTCACCTTGGCCGGGGCGCTCGCGCCAAAACCGCTCATCGCCACGACACCGCCCGAATCGCCCACCCACTCGAACCAGCCCTGGGCCGCGCCCGCCTCGACGGCCAACCGCGGGCCCGCGTCCGGAGCGAGGACCTCGTCGCG
>CAZUHN010000239.1:0-33269 GCA_964620535.1 uncultured Nitrospinaceae bacterium
AAACCGCATCGAGAAGGGGAGGGTCCGCCGGCGGGATCGGATCGAGCCACTGCGCCCCAGTGTAGCCGATGAGCATCGCGTCCACCTTCTCGTCCACCTCCTCATTCTCGCGCGAGGAGGCGAAGATGGGAAGATTGTACCAGTGCTCGCGGGCGGCGCGAAGCCCCTCGGACCGCAGGGTGACCGCCGTCTGTGCGCGCTGCTCTTCGAATTCGGGCATGGTCCGCGCGAAGTCGTAACCCACCCCCATGGCGACGACCGAGGCCGTCTTTTCCGGATGGGCGGCCGCGAAAGCGAGGGCGATCCCCCCGCCACGGCTCAGACCGACGAGGTGGACCTTGCTCGCCCGGATGGCCTCGAGGAGTCCGGCCAGGTCGGCGGTCTCATTCTCCCGCCCGTAGCCGGTGATCGGCTTCTCGGAGCGCCCGTGCCCGCGCAGGTCATAGGTCACCACGCGGTTCGCCGCGCGGAGCACCTGTTTTTGCAGGTCCCACATCGCGCGATTGAACGTGAACGCGTGGATGAAAACGACGGGAAACCGGTTTGACCCCGGCTCGGTGTCGTCATAGGAAATCTGGATATTGTTGCTGACAACGAGCGGCACAGCGCCCTCCTTGCGCGATGGGGGAAATTCCGCGGACCCGCCCGGCGGCCTCATGCGAAACCTCCTGGAGGCGCGGCCGCGGTGGTTGAAAAATTCCTGTAGGGTATACAATGATCTGCGAAACTTCGCAAAGGGGGAGGGCGGTCCGGCCGAGGAGAAATCTGCCTCCCGGCGCGGTTATCCTCACCGGCATCGGTACTTGTACCTGCGGTGCTTCATGCAAGGCCGGAACAACTCCTCTGCCTTCTCCTTGCCGGAAATCAGGGCGGTTTTCTTTTTGCACAAATAATTATCGTGCAGGGTTTCGCCCTTGGAGAGGTTGCCTTTTCACCACCGGCAGTGGGAAGCGCACCCGTCGAAGGGAAAAGAGAACAAAGCCAGCAGGACGAAAGCGGGTATCATCTCCGGCCCTCTTCGCCGGCGAAATCCGAAGCGGCCTTCCGGAATCGGGACATGCGAGCCCCGCCTACCGCCCCGCCCCGCTCCCGTAGATCTTCTCGGAGGCTTCCTGGGTGACGGGGTTTCCCTCCGGGTCGCGGGTGGGGAAGGCGCGCAGGGTGCGCATGAAGACCTGCATGCCGTAGGTCAGGGCGATGAAGGCACCGAGCTCCATGATCTGGGCCTCCGTGTAGTGCTCCTTGAGGCCAGCGTAGAAGGCAGCGTCGACCTTCTTCGGGTCGCGGTACATCTTGTCCGCGTAGCGAAGGGCCCACTTCTCGGCCTCGGTGAAACGATCCCCCACCTCGAATTCGCCCGCGCCCGCCTCGATCGCCTCCTCGGTGAGCCCCGCCCGCTTCGCCGGGACGGAGCGCAGGTTGGCGAAGTAGGTGTCCCCCGCCGTCCGGGCGAGCTGGACCCGGATGATCTCCTTGAGCTGGGGTTCCACGTTCCCCTGGGTGTGGGACATGTTCATGGCCCCGCAGAGGGCCTCGGCGTAGCCGGGGACGCGGGCGAGGAGGCGGAGGAAAAGGGAGTCCGGCTCGAGGGTGTGCTCGCACGTTTCCATCACCTTGAGGAGCTTGGGGTCGCGGATCTCCTCCCGCGGGAGGGGCTCGATGCGGGGCAAGGCGGCGCTCCTGAACGATGAGAAGTGAGAGGAATCAGTCCCCGTCCGCAGGCTCTTCCGAATCCCTCTGCCTTAGATGGGAGACCGGGGCGGGGCCGTAGACACGGGCCGATTCCTCCTGACTCACCAGGTTCCCCTTTTTGTCGAACATCGGGTAGAAGTTCAGGGATCCGAAAAAGGTGTGGTAGCCCACGTTGAAGCCAATGAAGGCGCCCAGCTCGACGATCTCCTCCTCGGAGTAGTGCTTCCGCAGTTCGTCGTAGAAGGCCGCGTCGATCTTCCCGGGCGCGGTGCCCATCAGTTCGCTGTAGCGAAGAGCAACCTTCTCGGCCTCGGTGAAACGAGCGCTCCCCCGGTAATTACCGATGGCCTCGTCAATAATCTCCTCGGTGAGGCCCGCCCGCTTCGCCGAAGCGGATCGCACGTTACCTCAGTAGTTGCAGTCGACTAGCCGGGAGAGCTGGATGCGGATGATCTCCTTGAGCTTGTGGTCCACCTTCCCCGTGCTGAAAACCGTTCCCCAGGCGATGTACATCGCCTTCGAAATCTCGATGTTGTGTCCCATCATGGCGTGGAAGGCGGGGTCGGGGGCCCGGTGCTTAATGCATTTGCCGATGAAGGGGCCAAGCTTCGTTTTCTTCAATGTTTCCAGGTCGAGCATCGTGATGTTGGGCATGCCTTCCTCAACGATGGCTGTTTCGCTTTCCCAAAAGCATTCGGCGGCGTTTACCCCTCTGAGGCGAACTTGCGGAGCGCCGACCCGAGTACGGCGACGATCCGGTCGGCCTCCTCCTCCTTCAGGATGAGGGGAGGGCTGATGGTGAGGGTGTTCGAGGGGGCGTCGGCGACCCCGCTGTTCTTGCCGAAGAGGACGCCCTCCTTCTTAGCGTATTCCAAGATCCTGGCGAGGCCCTCCGCCGGGAGGGGCGCGCCGTCCTGCTCCACCATCTCCACCCCCCAGATGAGGCCGATCCCACGCACCTCCCCCACGAATGGGATATCGCCCAGCTTCTTCAGCCCGGCGCCGAGCCGCCTGCCCACCCGCCGCGCGTTCCCGGGAAGGTCCTCCCCGAGGAGGATCTCGATGTTCTTGAGCGCCGCCGCGCAGGCGACCGGGTGCCCGCCGTAGGTGTTGATCTGGCCGAAGGACTCCATGTCCTCGCTGTTGAGAGCGGCGAAGACGGCGTCCGAGACGGCCGCCGCGCCAATGGGAATATAGGCGCTGCTCAGCCCCTTGGCGATGGTCATCATGTCGGGGCGGATGCCGTAGGTCTCGCAGGCGAAGAGCGCGCCCGTGCGCCCGAAGCCACAAATCACCTCGTCGATGATGAGGAGAATTCCGTAGCGGTCGCAGACCTCGCGCACGCGCTGGAAGTAGTCGGCCGGCGGCGGAATCGTTCCGCCCCCGCCGATGACCGGCTCGGCGATGAAGGCCGCCACCGACTCCGGTCCCTGGTAGCGGATGACGGCGTCGAGTTCCTCGGCACAGCGCTCGGCCAGTTCCGCCTCGCTCTTGGCCCCGCTGCGGAAGAAGTAGGGTGCCTGGACGTGGATCACCCCCGGCAGAAAGGGCTCGAACCCCTTGCGGCGGAGGGTCTGGCCCGTCACGCTCGAGGCACCGAGGGTCGCCCCGTGATAGCCCTGGTAGCGGGCGATGATCTTGAAGCGTCCGCCGTTCTTCCGACCCCACGCGCGGGCGATCTTGAGCGCCGTGTCCACCGCCTCCGAGCCCGTCGAGACGAAGTAGATGTGGTTCAGATCGGCCGGGAGGATCTCGGCGAGCTTCGCGGAAAGGCGCGCGGCGGGCACGTTCACCTGGGTGAGGGGGTAGTAGGGAAGCTCGAGGAGCTGGGCGTAGGCGACGTCCGCCACCTCCTTGCGCCCGTAGCCGATGTTCACGCACCAAAGGCCCGCCATAGCGTCGAGGTACTCGTTTCCTTCGGCGTCGGTGACGGTGCAGCCCTCGGCGCGAACCATCACGGAGAGGGGTTTCTCGTCCAGCGTCCTATGATTCAACACCGGATGCCATACGTGCGCCCTGTCCAACTCCCGGATTTCCGCCGCGTCCACCGCCGCCGTCGTGCTGTTGGCCATTTGTTTTCCCCTTCCCCAGGTCTCGTTTGCGACTAAGGTTTTCATCTTTTGCGAAAGGAAAACCATACTAAACGCGACCCCGCTCCAAAGCAACGCCGCCGGGAGGGGACATTCCAGGTTCCCCGCAGAAGATCCCCCCCCCGGCTCCGGGGCGGTTTCCTTCCGGGATTGACAGGCGGACCTTCTCCCGCTAACCCTTAACGTCAGGCCGACGCCCCGCCCCGGAGGGCGCTCCGCCCCGTCCGGCCCTCCGATTTCCGTCCTCCCCCGGGAGGCTACATCAGGAGTAGGCATGTCCCACTTTCCCGAGCCGCTTTCCGCCGAGGCGCTCCGCTGGAAATTCAGCAGGGAGGAGATCGCCCCGTCCGAGGGCGAGGTGCCCTCCACCACCAAATTCATCGGCCAAGAGCGGGCCGAGCGGGCGCTCGAATACGGCCTCTCGATGCGGTTTCACGACTTCAACGTCTACATCGCGGGCCCGCCGGGAACGGGAAAGTCCACCCTGTGCCGCTCGGCCTGCGAACGCCTGGCCTACGACCGGCCCGTTCCGGCGGACATCGTTTTCGTCAACAACTTCGACGACCCGGACCGCCCCGTCTGGCTCTCCTTCCCCGCGGGGCTGGGCAAGGCCTTCCACGAGGACATGGAGGCGCTCATCGCCGAGCTTCGCGACTCGATCCCCAAGGCATTCGAGGACGAGGCCCAGGAAGGGCGGCGGAAGGAAGTCATCGAGGAGGCCCAGGCGCGCCAGAAGGCGCTCATCGACAACCTGGAGAGCCTGGCCAGGGAGGCCGGCTTCGCCATCCGCGCGACCCAGGCGGGCTTCGCCATCCAACCCCTCATCGAGGGCGAGCCCGCCACCGAGGAGACCTTCAAAAATCTCACCGAGGGGGAGCGGAAACAAATCGAGGAGGACCGCGCCGCCTTCGCCGATCCCACCAACGATTTCTTCAAGGAGACCCGGGCGCTGGAAAAGGAGATCCGGGAAAAAATACACGAGCTGGACAAGGACATCGCCTTCACGGTGGTGAACATCCCCGTCAACGACCTGCGAGAGAAGTACAAGGATTACGAGAATGTCCTCCAGTACCTCGACAAGGTGCAAGGACACATCCTGGGAAACCTCACCAACTTTCGCGGCCAGGACGAGGAGAAGGCGGGCCCACTCTCCCAGTTTCAGCGCCCGCCGGGGGAGGAGTCCTTCCGGGCCTACGAGGTCAACGCCGTCGTGAACAACGCCGGCCTCTCGTGTGCCCCCGTCGTCACCGAGACGAACCCGAACTTCAGCAACCTCTTCGGCCTCATCGAGCGGAAGGCCCACTTCGGAACCTACACCACCGACTTCACCATGATCCGGGCGGGCTCCATGATCGCCGCCAACGGCGGCTTCCTCATCCTCAACGCGCTGGACGTCCTTACCAACCCGGGCGTCTGGCCCGCGCTCAAGCGGGCGCTCCGCACGCGCTGCGTGCGTATCGAGGATTTGGGGGAGATGTACGGCTGGAGCACGGGGGGGCTCAAGCCCACCCCCGTACCGGTGGATGTGAAAGTCATCCTCATGGGAAGCCCCATGATCTACTACCTCCTCCTCCGGTACGACGAGGAATTCTCAAAACACTTCAAGGTGAAATCGGATTTCGACTCGCTGATCGACCGCACCCCCGAGAGCATGCGCGATTTCTTGGGCTTCATCGAATTCCACCGCGAGCAATCGGACCTGCTGCCCTTCGACGATGGGGCGGTGGGGCGCATCCTCCAGGACAGCGCCCGGACGGTGGGCCACAAGGAAAAGATGTCGGCCCGCTTCAGCGAGATGCGCGAGCTCCTGCTCGAGACGGATCACTGGGCGCGGGAGAAGGGCGACTCCGCCGTGCGCGAGGAGCACGTGGTCCACGCCCTCGAAGAGAGGCGCCTCCGGTCGGACCTGATCGACGAGCGCATGCGCGAGCTCATCATCGAGGGGACAGTGATGATCGACACCGCAGGCGCCGTGGTCGGGCAGGTGAACGGGCTCGCCGTCCTCGACCTGAGGGACTACAGCTTCGGTAAGCCTTCGCGCATCACCGCCCAGACGTTCATGGGGGAAAAGGGCGTCGTCAACATCGAGCGCGAGAGCAAGCTATCGGGAAACATTCACGACAAGGGGATGCTCATCCTCCAGGGATACCTCGGCGCCACCTACGCCCGGAGGCGCCCCCTCGCCCTATCGGCGAGCATCTGCTTCGAGCAAAGCTACTCGGGGGTAGACGGGGACAGCGCCTCCTCCACCGAGCTCTACGCCATCATGAGCAGCCTCGCCGAGCTTCCCATCAAGCAGGGCTTCGCCGTCACGGGCTCGGTCAACCAGCGGGGGGAGATCCAGCCCATCGGTGGGGTGAACGAAAAGATCGAAGGCTTCTTCGAGGTGTGCAAGGAGATGGAGGCGCTGAACGGGGAGGCGGGCGTCCTCATCCCCCACCAGAACGTCAAGAACCTCATCCTGCGCGACGAGGTGATCGAGGCGGCCGAGGCGGGCAAGTTCCGGATTTACCCCATCCGCACAGTGGACGAGGGGATCGCCGTCCTCACCGGCGTCCCCGCCGGGGAGCGGGATTCCGAAACGGGAGATTTCCCCCCGGATACGGTCCACGGCAAGGTGGAGGCGAAGCTGAAGGGCATGTACGAGGATCTCCGGCGGCTCACCCAGAAGGTCGAGGAGAAGATCGTCGAGGCCGAGCCGGAGCGCCCGCCGGATATGCCCCCCGCCCCCCCCGAGATCCCGCCCCCGCCGCCGCGGGGAAAATGATCCCGGCGCCCGCTCAGCGGATGTCCCCGTCGCAGCGGGCGAGACGATCGGGGGGGGACGCCGAGCGCGTAGAGAATGCTGAACCCCCACCAGATCGCGAAGGCCTTCCGCTTTCCTCGGGCGTCGATCCGTCGCCCACTTGTCTCGACGGGACTGCGGATGAAGGCCACTCGGCCCTTCTTCCGGAGCCGGGCGGTGAAGTCTCAATCCTCGAACAGGGGCATGTCGGCGTAGCCGCCCAGGTGCCCGAAGACCTCCCGCCGGACGAAGATGGCCTGAGCCCCAAAGAACAGGCGGCTAAGGCGCGAGCGGGTGTTCGCGCTCAGGCTGATGAAGCGGCTGAACCAGTCGTCCCGGTCGAAGCGGTGGAGAAATCCGCCGCCCACGGCACCGGGATCCCGCATCGCCTCCTCTATCAGCCTGAAGGCCAAAGCGTATATCGAGAAGATCGAATAGGAGCTCGAGGCCGACGGATTCAGGGTGGAAACGGTTGTCCGCTACGGATTTCCCGTCGAGGAGATCCTCTCCCACGAGGCCCGCGAAGACATCGATCTGACCGCGATGTCGACCCACGGCCGGAAGGCCCTCGCCCGGTGGGTGATCGGCAGCGTGGCCGAGAGCATCATCCGGCATCCGCCCTGCCCCGTGCTGGTGTTGCGCGGCGGCCAGTAGCCCCCGGGCTGGCGGGCGCTCCCTCCCTCCTCCGCCACGGTGCGCGTGAGCGGGGCGCTCCTTTCGCCCCTTCCCGCCTTTCTTCCTTTTTTTCCGATTCCCCTCAAACCTTCTTCGGTCATATAATGAGGGCCCCCACGGCCACTGGCGCGCTCCCGCGCCGGGAGAGGAATGGCTCCGGGGGGAGAAGTTGCTTCCAAATCAGGAGAATTCCGGTCAATGCCCGCATGGAACCTCAGGATTGGCACAAAGCACTTTCGCGCCCGCCGGGCGCCGGGGCAAGGACCGAGCCTCTCCCTCTTCTTGTTTCTCGCCCTCTTTCTCCTCGCCGGGGCGGCCGCCCCCCTGGCCGATGCACTCTCCGCACGGAGCCTGGAGCAGCGCAGGGCGCTCCGCATTCTTCACGAAACGGCCGCGCTTGTTGAGGAGAATTACGCCGAGCTGCCCGATCTGAGAAAAGTATACGCCGCCGGCCTCTTCGGCCTAAAGAACGCCCTGGAAAAAAATCGGTTCGAGGTCAAAGAGCAGGACGCGCGCCGTTACACCTTGCGCCTCGGGGAGGCGGAGCACGAAGTCCGCCTCGGATCGGGGAGCAAACGCGATCTCGAATCCTTCACCCAGGCCTATCTCTTCGCCCTCTCCCGGGAGGGCGGCCTCCGCCCGGCGGGGGGCGACATCACGGTCATGTACAAAGCGCTCAAGGGCATGGTGCGATCACTCGATGATTACAGCACTTTTCTCACCCCCGAGGATTACCGCAACTCGAAGACCGAGACCACGGGCCGCTACGGCGGAATCGGCGCGACGGTGTCCCTACGGGACAAAAAGATCGTCATCGTGACTCCGATGGAGAACGCACCCGCGGCCAAGGCGGGCCTTCTTGCGGGCGATGAGATCGTCGCCGTCGACGGGTTCCGGATATTTGGCCTCCCCCTCCGCGATTCCGTCAAGCGGTTGCGCGGCCCGGCGGACACCAAAGTGCGCCTGCTGATCGATCGGAAGAGCTGGCTCGATCCCCGCGAATTCACCCTCACGCGCGAGCTCATCCTGCTCAATAGCGTCCGCTCGAAACGCCTCAAGGGCGTCATCGCCTACCTGCAGATCACCAGCTTTCAGCAACGGACCGCCAGGGAGGTGAACCGTCATCTCGCCCGCTTCGACCGGGAAACGCTGCGGGGGATCATTCTGGACCTTCGGAACAATCCGGGCGGCCTCCTCCGCCAGTCGGTCCGGGTGGCGGAGCAGTTCCTGCCCGAAGGGAGTTTGGTGGTTTTCACCCGGGGGCGCCACCGGGATCAATTTGCCCACTTCCGCACCCAGGCCCATGGCGCCTGGCACACCGTTCCCCTCATCGTATTGGTGAACCGGGGGAGCGCCAGCGCCGCCGAGATCGTCGCGGGCGCCCTCCAGGATCTCGACCGAGCCCTCATCCTCGGGGAGACCACCTTCGGGAAGGGATCAGTCCAAACCATCATCCAGCTGAGCGGCGGCGCGGGCTTACGTCTCACCACGTCGAAGTACTACACTCCGAACGGGCGCGAAATTCACAAAAAGGGCGTGCGGCCGGAGGTGGAGATGAAGAACCCCGCGCGCCCCGGTCCGGCGCCGGCCGGCCGGGGAAGCCCAATTCCCAAAACCGGGGAAGCCGACCCGCAAATGGAGGTCGCCATCCGGGCGCTAAAAGAGGCGTACGGCGGCACCCTGGAAGACCTCCGCCTCGCCGCCATCCGGCACCGGGCGCCTTATCGCAAAGGAGTGCCGAAGGCGAAGGTCCCGCAGGCGGGGACCACCCGCTGAGGAGGCCAGGGCCCTCCGAATCTTTTCTCTTTTCCGGAAAAGAAGGTCAGGCGACGGAAAAGGCCGCGACGGTCCCGGCCGCCAGGAGCAATCCCAACCCTTTCCGGGCCGTGAACCGCTCTCGCATCCAGACGGTGGCAAACAGCACGCTCACGACGAAGCTGAGCTGGCTGATGGGGACCACCACGCTCGCCTCCCCCCTCTGGAGGGCCGCCAGCAGGGAGATGATTCCCACTGTCAGGCTCACCCCCGAGGTCAGGCTGTGCGTCCACCCCTGCCGCGAGAATCGGGGGCCGCCCTGGGCGAAGTAGGCATAGGGAAACGCGATCCAGACGAAAAAAATCGCCTGGCTATGCAGGAACATCGAGGGCGCCACCCCGCCCGCCACCCCGAGCTTGTAGACAACGTTGACGAGCCCCACCGATACCATCGCCACCATCGCCCAGGCGATGGAAGCTTTTTTTAGACGGACGGCCCCGGCGACCGAAAAGCGGATCTCCGAGAGGAGGAGGATCGCCCCCCCCGCCAGCAGGAAGCCCGCCGCCTTGGGAACGGTGAGTTCCTCCCCGAGGAACAGGATCGCCACCAGCGCCGTCACCACGAAACCGATCCGGTATATCGGCGTGCTCACGCCCGCCTCGCCGAGCGAGACGCTCCGCATGAAGGCCCAAAAGCCGGTGAAGATGAAAAACGCGGCGGCGGCCCCGAGGTAGTTCGCCGCCGCCCAAACGTATTTCCCTTCCAGTGCTGCCCAAATCGCCGTTGCCGGCAACACGAAACTCGCCTGGGAGCAAGTCATGGTTCCGGCAGTGACGCCCTTCCGCGCGGCGCTTCCGTACGCGAAGTCCGCAAGGCCGATTAAAAAGGTGGAAGCCAGCGCGAGCCAGATGTAAGAGGGCAACCCGTCTCCTTTTTTCCGAGGTTCATCCCTTCCGCGCAACGGAACCCACGCGAGAGTACACCGACCTCTTCGCCGGAGGCCATCCGATGTTTGCAAGAATCTTCATAAACCTTCCGGGCCGGTGGCAGAAAAATTCCCCAAGGCTCTCCGCCCTGTTATTTCCCCGATTTCACCTATCCTCCTCCCTCCGGCCGAGAGCTTTATTCAATTATTCGGTATCCGGAAGAAGGAAATTTCCGGGGTCCTCCGTAACGCGTTGGTCGCCGCCTTATCTCCCCCGTAGGGTTCCGATGGTCCGGCTCTCCGATATCATCCAAAACCAGGAATATCGTCCCGGAAGATGAAAAACGCAAGAAATCCAAACCCGAGGAAGAGACTCCCTACCCGGCGGAAGAGCAGGCTGACGAAGAGGAGGCGCTCCGTTTCTTTCCCGAAGGCACCATGCGCTCCGCGCCGCCGGACCCAGGCCACCCCGGGAAGAAAAAATCGTTGACGAGGAAGCAGAGGTCTCTTTTCCCGGTTTCACACCGCTCCCGGTTACGCACCCGGGGGGCCGGAAGAAAGGCTCGGGCAGCGGCAGGCCCGCCCGCGAAACGGGAAGCCTCCGATCCCCCACCAAGCTCGATGTGAAGCAACGGCACTGCCCCTACTTGGGCGGCAGGTCGAACCAGGAGGATGTGACAGACCACCCCATACCGCAAAACGTTTACTACATGAAAATAACCGTGGAGAAGAAACTTCTCCGGACCGTCACGCTTCCCCTTACCACCATTCCGGCTTGAATCTCCCCGAATTCTGGAATTCTTCTCCGAAACGTGCAAGGATCCGGAAAATCTGGGTCGAATCTCGGACGGGAAACATCCGATGAGGCGAAAAAATCTCGCTATCCTCAGGGCTTTGGGTTTATTTGCCGCCGCCGCAATCCTTCTCGCCGGGGTCGGGGCCGGGGCGGCCGGTCCGCCAAAGCCCTTGGGACCGGAGGAGCGAAGGCGGGCGCGCTTGATTTCCCACCTCAAGCGCCTCAACCGGGCCGAGCACTGGCTCCTCGCGCGGAAATTCTTCTCCCGAAACCGCGCACGCCAACTCAAGGCGCTGGGGAACTGTCCCCCCGCCGAGAACGAATGGCCATGGTACCTCTCCTCCCCGCACTTGGAGAACTACACCTTCACCGTCGAATTTCTCCCGGTCAATATGGACGGCGACCCGGAGGAGGAGACCCTCATCGTCCTCCGATCCGATCCGAACGAGGTCAACTACATCACCTTTTGCCTTCTCGACGACGAGAAGAGGGGGCGCGCTCCCATCGCCTCTTACAGCGACCTGAGTCGGGACCACCCCCCGACTTTCCATCTCACCGACCTCACGGCGGACGGGGAGAGCGAACTCATCATCCACACCCGCGAAGGAAAGCCCGCGCACTTCGTGGATACCGCCCGGGTCATCAAGCCGGTCCGGAACCGGCACTTCGAGCTGGTCTGGTTCGGGCGCCTCCGGGATCAGTTGGCTTGGCCGGCAATCAATATCGAGGGCCAGAAGGGCGCTACCATCGAGCGGAGTGAAAAGTGGCAAGCCAAGCTAGGCCTTCAGTTCAACGGCCCCGCCAACCCGGCCACTATCGTCCTCAAGGGAGAGCGCGAGTACACCGAGACTCTCTCGCGGTTCAACGGGGACCGACGCATCAGCCGAACGTCCAGCCAAAAGATCCCCTTCCAGGAGCGTTGGCGGTGGGACAGGAAACGCTTCTATTTCGTCCGGCACCCTTTATTCCGATGATCCCGACCGGGCCATCGGCCATCGAGAGCGGAGTTCCGGCCGCCGGGGAGGTTCATTGAGCGCCCCGCGCCCGGTCATGCTGATCGTGCTCGACGGCTGGGGGCTGCGCGAATCCTCCGCCCACAACGCGATCGCCCTGGCCCGAACCCCGGTCATGGACCGCCTCATGGCCGACCGCCCCTTCACCCGACTTCGCACCTGCGGCCTTTTGGTGGGCCTGCCGGAGGGACAGATGGGCAACTCCGAGGTGGGCCACCTCAATTTGGGCGCGCGCCGGATCGTCAAACAAGACATCGTCCGCATAGAAAAAGCGATCGAAGACGGGAGCTTTTTCGAGAACCCCTCTTTTCTCGGAGCCATCCGGACGGCCGCGGCGGCGGGCGGCGCGCTCCACATCCTCGGCCTCGTCTCCGACGGTGGGGTCCACAGTCATCAGGATCATGCCATCTCTCTCGCCCGCCTCGCGCGGCGCGAGGGGCTCGGGCGCGTCTTCACCCACGCCTTCATGGACGGGCGCGACACCCCTCCGCGGGGGGGGCGCGCCTACCTGGAAAAATACGCCGCCGACCTCGCCCGCGAGGGAGGAGGGCGAATCGCCACCGTGATGGGAAGGTACTACGCCATGGACCGCGACCGGCGCTGGGAGCGGACCGAGCGCGCCTACCGGGCGATGACCGAGGGCGTAGGGATCCTCTGCGCGGATCCGCTCTCGGCCATTACGGAATCCTACGCGCAGGAAGTGACGGACGAGTTCATCGAGCCGCGCGTGGTGCAGGCGGAGGGCGCGCCCGCCGGCCTCATCCGAGAGGGAGACTCCGTCATCGGCTTCAACTTCCGGGCCGACCGCATCCGCCAAATCACGCGGGCGCTGACCGGCCCCTCCTTCGATAGCTTCGAGACCCCGGGCCGCCCCCGCGTCCATTACGTCTGCATGACCAATTACGACGAAACCTTCGATCTTCCCGTCGCCTTTCCCCGCCTCGAAATGCAGGGACTCTTCTGCCACGCCCTCGCCGCGGCTGGGAAAACCTGCCTGCGCGCCTCCGAGACGGAGAAGTACCCTCACGTCACCTACTTCTTCAACGGCGGTTCGGAGGAGCCGCCCTCCGGCGAGCTACGCCACATGGTGCCCTCCCCCAAGGTGGCCACCTACGACCTCCAGCCCGAGATGAACGCGCCGGAGTTGACCGAGGTCATCCTCGAGGCCATCGCGGAGAAAAAAACGGACGCCATCGTCCTCAACTACGCAAACCCGGACATGGTGGGCCACACCGGCGTGGAGGGGGCCGCCGTCCGGGCCGTCGAGACCGTGGACACCCAGCTGGGGCGCGTCATCGAGGCGCTCGAGGCGGCGGGCGGGGCCGCCCTTGTGACGGCCGACCACGGAAACTGCGAGCAGATGTGGGACGAGGTGAACGCCTCCCCCCACACCGCCCACACCCTGAACGAGACGCCCTGCATCCTCATTGCCCCGGGCTTCGAGGGACCCTTGCGTGGGGGCGGGGCGCTCTGCGACGTGGCCCCCACCCTCCTCGGCATGATGGACCTGCCCCCCACCCCGGAGATGACCGGAGCGGATCTGCGGGTGGGGTGAGGGGAAAATCCTCGCAGGGGAGGCCGGATGGCTTTTCTCGTGGCCGCGCGGGGAAGTGGATAGACTTCCTCCGACGGCGGGCGGCGGTGCCCTTCCCGAAAGGCGTTCTCCGCTTCCCCTCCGAGCGCCCACTTTGATAGATTCGAAACCTCAATTCCCTTCTTCCCGCCCGGAGGCCGTCCGCCATGCGCATCTGCACCTACAGCCTGGGCGGTGAGTGTCGCGTCGGCGTTCTCTCCGGGGAGAAAATCGCCGACCTCGATCTCGCCTACGCCCTCTCTTTCGTGGACCTCTCCCCCCTAGAGGCGATGGCGCACGCCGAGGCCGAAACCCCCGCCACCTGCGAGGAGTTCCTCGAAAACCTGGACGCCTGCCGCGAGATCGCCGAGGAAGCCCTGGCCGCCCTGCGGCGGAACCGGAGGCGGAGCGCCCCCCGCCTCTTCGACGGAAGGCCGGTGCTTCACGATCCCTCCGAGGTGCGGATCCTCCCCCCGATCATCCCCGGGAAGATCTTTTGCATGGCGCTGAACTACACCGCCCACGCGGCCGAGATGGCCCAGGTAAAGCGCAAGGATTTCAAGGAAGATCTCCCCCTCTTCTGTTTTTTCAAACCAGCCTCCAGCGTGAACGGACCCTTCGATCCCGTCGCGGTTCCGCCGGGGACGAAGATGCTCGATTACGAGCTCGAGCTCGGGGTGGTGATCGGCCGGGGGGGACGCCACATTCCCGCGAAACACGCCATGCAACACGTCGGCGGCTACACCCTCATCAACGACATGAGCGATCGCGAATCCCAGGGCAGCGGAAAATGGATCAACTGGTACGCCATGAAGGCTCCGGACGGCTTCGCCCCGCTGGGACCCTACATCCTCCTGCCGGAGAAGAGCCTCGACCCCCACGCCCTACGGCTACGGCTCTGGGTGAACGGCGAGCTCCGCCAGAAGGCCACGACGGGGGAGATGGTCTGGAAGATCGACGAGCAGATCGCCTACCTTTCCTCCGTCGTCACCCTCGAGCCGGGGGACATCATCGCCACCGGCTCACCCTCAGGCAACGCGGCCTCCTGGGGAAAATACCTCCAGCCGGGCGACGTCATCGAGGGGGAGATCCAGAAGATCGGAAGACAGAAGTACGAGATCCGCGCCGAGAAGTCCCGCTACCGGATCCTCTGAGAAACAGCGCGAGGGTGAGAAATCGCGCAGGGGCCGCTCAAAGCTCGCGGTCCTCGTCGTGGTAGTCGGCTTTCGGGGTCTCTCCCTTCTCGCGCAAGGCCACGATGGGGGCGGGAACGGCCGGCCGCCAATTCGTCTCCCCGGGCGGCTCGGGCCACTCGTAGGGCAGGTGGCGGTAGCCGTTCGGCCCCTCCGCCGAAACCAACAGGCTGCACATATCGTCGCAGATTCGGCGCTGGCCCTCCCGGTCCCCCACCTCCCCCAGGATCCGCCCGAAGGGATACTGCACAAAGGCCGCCCGGGGCAGGCACATCTTCTCGGCCAGCTCGGGAGCGTTACTGATCGACACCGTGGGGATCCCGGTCTTTTCGATCTCGCGCTGTAGCAGCCCGACGGACCGCATACAGAGCGGTCAGACTGGAAAGAAGAAGGCCGCGTCCACCCCCTCCGCCTTCATCTTCCCGGCCATCTTCGGGGCGGTTTTTTTCGTCAGCGGGTTAAAGTTCGGAATGTAGCCCATGATAGAGTAGAGGGTGTCGGCGAGGCGGCCGATTTTCCCTTCGCGCGCGTAGTCCTTAAAAATGTCCACCGGCCAGGCCACGTTCCGGTCCTTTACCATGAAGGTCGTGTCGATGTGCAGGTGGGAGTATTCCACATCGTCCTGCCCCGCTGTCCGGGGAATTTCCCGGTGGGTGGGGTCCCCCCAGGCGGGCTCGCGCCGCTCCCGCTCGTAGTCGAACGGCTCGTCCCCCTTCGCGCAGATTCCCGCCGTCGAGACGAGGGTCACCTTGCACTCAGGGAGCGACCTCCCGAGAGGCGCCCAGGGTGTGTTCTCAGGGCGCGCCTGGCGCATGCTCTCGACGCAGGCGCGCATCGACTCGCTGAAAAAGTAACCGTTCACTTGGGTAAGGGGCATGCGAAACTTCTTTCCTCGAACATGAAAGGCCTGTGAACAGGACGCGGGATTGTAATCCAACCAGGTGCCGGGGGGAAACCGGGGGGCGATCGCCTCCTCAATACTTCGCGTAGAGGACGCTGAGAAGCTTCCCGGCGAGGTCTCCGTTCCCCTCGACGGTGAGACGGCCGGCCTTCTCCATCCGGTCCTGCTTGGCCCGGCCGTAGATGAGAAGGAGATGGGCCTCGGCGTCGGCGGTGATGACGGCGTCGAAGTCTCCGGAAACGTCCTCGGAGTCGGCGGCCGCCTCCCCCGAGACAGTAAGGGACCATTCCCGGCCGGGGCCGGTGGAGCGGAACCGGAAGCGGCCCGAGAAGGGAGGGTTCTCCCGCCAGCCGAAGAAGCGCGTCTGGTACGAGGGAAGAAAAGTGAGCATTCCCTCGACCCCCTGGGGCGCCACCTTGGCCGCAGGGTCCTGCCCGTAGCGAATGTCCCAGTCGTGGATCACAACCTCGACCAGGCGCATGCCGGCCCACGCGCCGAGGGGGATGAGGCCGCGGGGATGAAAGGCTGCCTTCGGGAAATCGCCGGGCCGAATCCGATCGAGCTCCGCCTGGACCTTGGCCGAGGCGGCATCGAAGGCGTCCAGCATCTTTTCGCGCGGCAGGGCTTTCAGCTCTTCCCCCTTCCGGATCCGAATGGCGTAGAACTCTTTCGTGCCCTTGCCATAAGGGGGCTCGGGGGGCAGACCGTCCAGCGCCCGGCGGATGGAGCTCGCGTAAAAGACGGCGCCGGTCGCAACGTGGACGACGGGGTCCTCGGCCAGCCAACCCGGGCAGAAGGTCGGCGTCTTCCACTGCGCCTCGGAGAAGCCGCGCCAGACCTTCGACAGGCGTGCGCACTCCGATTTGACTAGTGGGACGCGGGAAAGGCATTCCTCGGGGTTCACTTTCGATATCCTCCGGATGAAGAACCGCGCGGCGGACCGGCCAAGGACCCTCCGCGCGGCCGCAACCCATTGTCAATTTTCGCCGAATCCCAAGCGACGGGGAAGACCCAGCAGACCCCTCCGCTTTCCCCCGCTCTCGATTCGATCACGGAGAACGGGAAAGCCTCCAAAATTATACGGCGGGTGCAGCCCGCTTTCCAGGGGCGGCGGCACCGCCCCTGGAAAGCCCTCCGCGTCTCTGCTAAGTTCCTTTTTCCATTCGCCTTGAGGCCGATGACTGCTTGGAGAAACCGAAAGTGATCGTGCGCTGCATCAATTTTTCCTGCCTCGCCCCCGCGGCGGCGGCGTGCTTGGCCCTGGGCGGGTGCATCGACGCGGCCATCCGAGACACCTACGAGGCCGTCGAAAAACCCGTCCGCACCGTCAGCGAGGGAGTGGACACCCTCACGGGCGGGATCATTGGAAAGCTGCTGACGGGCCGCAGCCGGAAGGATTTGCTGCGGGAACTCCGCGAGCTGCGCACCCACCTAGCCAAGGTGGAAAGGGAGGTCGAACGGAAAAACATCCGCGAGAAGGACTTCCTCCTCGTCCGCGCCGCGTGGGACAGGCTCGCTTCGGCAGACCGACAGCTCGAGGCGCAGAGCATTCCTCTCGACCTCGGCCTTCGCGTCGCCAAGCAGTTCGACAAGGTGCGCGCCACCTTTGGCCTCCTTTCTCAGCAATACAACACTTCGCCCTACGAGGGCTTCATCGCTCCGCTTTGAGCCAGGCGGCCGAAGAACCGGGGGCAACCCTTCCTATGCATCCCCTCATGGTGGCGGCGGATCCAGACGGCGGACTCGTGGAGCACCCGGACCTCTGCATGATCGGCGCGCTCGGGGCGGAGCCCGTGGCCCCGGATCCGGAGGAGCTCTCCCCCGTGCCGGCGGGCAGCCGTTTCTTCACCCTGCCGGACCACATCCCGGTGGGGGGAGACCCGGAGCGCGACGCGCTCCAGACCGTGGATGAGGCCGACTGGGGAGAGGGGCCGGTTCCCCTGCGGGCGGCCTGCGTCTTCCCCGCCCCCGGCTGGACGCGCACCCTCCTACCCTTCGGGGAGCGGACCGTGGGGCCGGCGCTTCCCCTCTGGGCCTACACCGCGCTCGGCTACGACCCGGAGGTGGAGGATTTCGTCTGTGCCGCCCTTCAGGTGGACGACTGCCCGCGGTGGGCGCCGGACGTCTTCGACGACAGGGACCTTCCCCCGCGCGTCGCGGAGGCGAAAAAGCGCTTTCCGGCAAACCGCCTAGTGGGCCACCTGGAGCGCTGCGCGGCCGAGTCCCACTGCTTCGCGGCAAAGAACTTCTTCTTCGGCAGATGGGAGATGGGAATCCCGATCGCCCCCCTCTGCAACGCCTACTGCCGCGGCTGCATCTCCTTCCAGACGGACGATCTATTCGAGGCGAGCCACGAACGGATCAATTTCGTCCCGGCGGCGGAGGAGATCCGCGACATCGCCCTTCCCCATTTGGAGTCCGCCGAAAAGGCCGTCGCCAGCTTCGGCCAGGGGTGCGAGGGCGAGCCCCTCCTTCAGGCCGCCCTGATCGAGTGCGCCTGCCGCCTCCTCCGCGGGCGCACGGACAGGGGAACCCTCCACCTGAACACGAACGGGAGCCGCCCGGAGTGGATGGGCCGCCTCGCCGCGGCCGGCCTCGACAGTCTCCGGATCAGCACCAACAGCTTCCTTCCGCACTGGCACCGGGCCTACTTCCGGCCGGACTACACTCTCCAGGAGGTAGAGGACGCCGCGCGGGCGGGCGTGGACGCCGGGCTCTACACCCAGGTCAACTACCTGGTGTTCCCCGGGGTGAGCGACCGGGAGGCCGAGGTCGAGGCTCTCCTCGGCTTCTGCCGGCGGACCGGCCTCCACGTGCTCCAGATGAAGAACCTCTGCATTGACCCAGACCTCTATGTGGCGACCCTCGGGGATGTGGCGCAAAAGGGCGGAGCGATGGGGATCGCCGCCCTGATGGAGCTTCTCCGCGCGGAGATCCCCAGGGTGGCGCTCCGCTACTTCAACCGGCCCCGAGAGGAGTGGCACCTCGACCCCCGGTCGGCCGCCCCCGCTCCCCCCGCCCCGCAGGGGGAAGGCAGAGCGTGAGCGGCGGACTGGTCCAGATCGGAGCCAAACCTCCCGCGCGGGAGGACACCCTCGTGCGGCGCCTGGCCCCCCTTCCGGCCGGCGCCCCCCGGGCCACCCTCGTTTCCCTCGGCTGCGCCAAGAACACCGTGGACAGCCAGATCATGCTGGCCGCCCTCGCCCGGGCGGGCTACGCCCTCGTTCCGGACGCCGCCGAGGCCCAGGTGGCCGTCGTGAACACGTGCGGCTTCATCGAGGACGCCAAACGGGAATCCATCGACGCCATCCTCAATGTCGGAGCCCTGAAGGAGATGGGCGGCCTCGAAACCCTCGTGGTGGCGGGCTGCCTGGCCGAGCGCTACCGCGGGGAACTCGCCCAAGGCCTTCCCGAGGTGGACCTCTTCATCGGAACCCGCGAGTACGACCGCCTGCCCGAACTTCTCGTCGCGCGGACCGAAGGCGCCCTCCCCGCCCGGGAAGCCTTCTCGGACACCCTGATGGACTACGGCCGGCGCCTGCCGCGCATCCTCGCCGAACCCGGCCCGAGCGCCTACCTGAAAGTGGCCGAGGGTTGCTCGCGCCCCTGCACCTTCTGCGTCATTCCCCGCTTCCGGGGCCGGTTCCGCTCCCGTCCCCTGGAGATCGTCCTCGAAGAGGCCGAGGCCCTCGCTGCGGCGGGGGTAGTGGAGGTGAACCTGCTCGCCCAGGAGATCACGAGCTACGGCACCGACCTCGGGATGGGCTGGTCCCTCGCAAGCCTCCTCGAACGGCTAAATGATGTGGAGGGGCTCCGGTGGATCCGCGTCCTCTACAACTACCCGCGGGGTGTGACCCAGGCGCTCCTGGAGGCCTTCCGCGATCTTCCCAAGGTGGTCGAGTACATCGACATGCCCCTTCAGCACATCGCGACTCCGATGCTCAAAGCCATGCGCCGAGGGATCGACGAAACGAGAACCCGCGCCCTCGTCTCCCACATCCGGGAGGCCGTTCCCGGGGCCGCGCTTCGGACCACCCTCCTCGTCGGCTTTCCGGGTGAGACCGAGGAAGACTTCGCGCGCCTCCTCGAATTCACCGGGGAGACCCGCTTCACCCGGATGGGGGCCTTCGTCTTCTCCCCCGAGGAAAAAACCCTCGCCGCGCGGCTCCCCGGCCGCGTCCCCGCCGGAGTGGCCCGTGGGCGCCTCCGGCGCCTCCTCGCCCTCCAGGAGAAAATCCAGGCCGAGGCCAACGAAGCCCTCGTCGGGACGCAGGTGGAGGTCCTAGCCGAGGGGGTCACCGCCGAGGGCCTCTTGCGGGGCCGCACTCGCCACCAAGCCCCCGAGGTGGACGGCGAGGTTTTCCTGCACGAGACCGCCGCCGGGCCGGGCGAAATCATTTCCTGCGAAGTGATCGGAACCGACGGGGTGGACCTCATCGCCCGGGGGGTTTGAGGTCCGGTCGATCTCCTTTACAATCCGGCATCCTTTTTGGTTCGATCTTTTTGGATTGACGCCCGGGCCGTGCCCGGCCGCCGCACAACTCGCAAACCTGGAGGAACCGATATGCCCCGAATCCCGGAAGTGTCCCTTCCGCCGGCGGACCCCCTGGCGACGGAGCTTTTCGCTAGGCAGGAGGAAGAGTTTGGCTTCGTCCTGAACACCTCGCGGATCTACGGCCACCGGCCCACCATCATGCGCGGGCTCGCCCAGCTCCAAGAGGGGGTGAACCTCTCGGGGCTGATCGGCCCCGTCCTCAAGGCCCTCATCAACGTCCGGGTGGCCTCCCACAACGGGTGCCCCTTCTGAGTGGACATCAACGCATCCCGTGGGATGCAAGAAGGGCTGGACCCCGAGAAGCTGGCGGACCTTCCGAACTACGCCGAAAGCCCCCGCTACGATGCGCGGGAGCGGGCCGCCCTCGAACTAGCCGACCGCATGACCCTGACCCACCTCGAGGTGGAGAATGCCTTCTTCGACAAGCTGAAGGGGATGTTCACTGAAGATGAACTCGTCGAGCTCGCCGCCGTCGCTGCCACCGAGAACTTTCGGAGCAAATTCAACAACGTCTTCCGGATCGCACCCCAGGGGTTTTGCGCCGTGCCCGAAACGTTGAAGGCGGAAAGCGGTGATGGCTGAAAAAAGAAAGAGGAGCACCTTCGCCGCCGCGGTGAGGCGCTATCTCCTCGCCGGAGTCTTGATCGTCATCCCCTTCTGGGTGACCTGGCTCGTCTTCCGCTTTCTGTGGGGGCTGCTGGCCCAGGGGGGAAGGCCCGCCGTCGCCGGCCTGCTGCGGGCCATCCGGCCCTGGGCTCCCCTCCTCGTAGACTGGATGGAGCGCCCCTTCATCCGCTCCGCAACCGAGGTGATTCTTGTCCTTGCCTTCCTCTACCTCATCGGCTGGGTTGCAACGCGCGTCCTCGGCCAGCGCCTCATTCGCGTCTTCGACCACCTCATGGCGCGCATCCCCCTCGTGGAGAAGGTATACGGCGCGGTAAAGCGCCTCCTGGACACCTTCAGCCAGAAGCCGAGCGACCTCCAGCGCGTCGTCCTCATCAACTTCCCCTCTCCCGAGATGAAGTCCGTGGGCATCATCACTCGCACTTTCACCGACTCCGACACCGGAAAGAAGCTCGTCGCCGTCTACGTTCCCACCACCCCGAACCCCACCTCGGGCTTTCTCGAGGTAGTCCCCCGCGATAAAGTGACCGCCACCAACTGGACCGTGGACGAGGCCATGACCTTCATCGTCTCGGGTGGAACTATCGCCCCGGACTCGATGCACTACGACAAAAGCGCGGAGGGAGAGGAATAGCCGGGAAAATTTACAGAGCGCGCGTAGAGCGTACCCAAACCGCAGCGAGGGATTTTGCCTAAATTCCGAGGTGCGGCCCCGGGGCCGGGACACTCCCCACTTCCCCCCACTACCGCCTTCCCTCGGTCCACAAGCCCGCCGCGAGGATAACGAGGACAGTCAACACGTAGGACCCCCAGACGTACCAGAGGGCGAAGTAGCCCAGGTAGCCGAGGCCCGAGAGGGGGGCGGCAGAGTTCGCGTCCACCCAGAGGCGGGCGGCGGTGAGGGCGGCGGCGAGGTTTCCCGCCTCGGCGATCCGGTTTCCCTCCCGGTCGGTGGTGTAGAACCAGCCCACCAGGGCGGCGGCGACAAGCCCGGGGAGGAAGAGAATCCTTTCCGGGCGGGGAATACCAGCGGCGTAGGTGAGGACGGTCCCCGCGAGGCCCGTCAAGATCATGTAGAACAGGACACAGAAGATGAGCCGCGCCCACTTGCGCGGATCGCCGACCTTGAACATCCTGCGCCAACTAGACGGATCTGCCACCACAACCTCCCGCTCGGGGAACCGGAAAGGAGCACCCCATGCCCCACGTCATCCGCCTCTACGTGAAGACGAGCCTCTTTTTCTTCATCCTCACCTTCGCCTCGGGCGCAGTCTTCATGCTGGCGAACGCGATCTGGTTCCTGCCCATGCCGAGGGACTTCGTCCTCCTCCACGCGCACGTCGGCTTCACGGGCTGGCTCGCCCTCATGGTGATGGGAGTGGCCTGGTGGATGTTCCCCCTCATGCGGGACGCCCACCCCGAGACCAAGGGAAGGTACCACCTGCCCACCGCCTACGCGATATATTACCTCACCGTGGGGGGGTTGGCTCTCCGCATCGTCGGGGAGCCCTGGTTCTGGCGCGCGGGGCACCCGGCCGCGCGCTTCTTCCTCATCGTCTCGGCGCTGGCCCAGCTCACAGGCGTGATCCTCTTCGCGGCCGGGATCTGGCGGCGGGTGCGGCCGGTGACGGTGTCACGGTAGGGGGGAAACCTTTTTTTCGCCCACATCCCCAAAAAAACGGGCGGCCCCACGGGAAGGGACCGCCCGGCCATGCCTGGGCTTCGGCCTCCGCATTCTTCCTAGCTGTAGTCCCCCGGGCGCGCAGGGAAGGGCGGTTCGGCCCCATTGTTCCAGATGGTCCAGCGCCGGGGCGTCACGACGAAGCGCACCCGATCCACCTGGGCGGTGGGACTTTGCAAGAAGCCCTTCGCGATCTGGACCCCGAGGTAGCGCTCGGCGCAGCGGCCAAGCAACTCGTGGTCCTTTCCCACGCCCTCGATGAGTTCGACATCTCCCTCACAGACGACGGCGGCGTAGGGTGCATCGTCCTTGTCCACCACGATGGAGATCCGGGGATCGCGCCGGACGATTCGGGTGTGGATGCCTCTTGTCTTCGTACTGATGGTGAACTTGCCGCCCTCCCAGATGTACCAGATGGGGCGGAGAATCTGGCCGCCGTCCTTCCGGGTGACCGAGAAGCGGCACATGCGTTTTTCCGCGAGAAAGCTGTCGATGAACGCCTTGTCACCCATAATTCTCTCCTCTCAAAGGACGCCCGAACAAATCGGCGCAGGATCCGGCGCCGGTCGCTGATGCCGGGTATCTGCGCGCGGGTATCTGGCCGACTCTCTCTTAGTCTACCCCCGCGGTATTTTCGGATCAATTCCCTTCCTCCGGCCGGCTCATCCCCGCCAGATGGCGATGGAGAGAACCCCCGCAACGGTGACCAGCACTCCGGCGGCCGCCAGCGGGCGGACCCGCTCACGGCCGCGCAGGAAAAGCAGGGTGAAAAAGAGGGTGAAGAGCGGGGTGGTGGTCATAACGGGGGTGACCACACTGATCGAGCTTTTCTCCACAGCCGCGTTCGTAAAGACTTGGGCGAAGGCGTTCAACACCCCCACGGCGACGACTCCGGCGAGAACCCGCCGGTCTCCCCAGGCCCATAGCCGGCCGGAAACGAAAGGGCGCGATCCCCACAAGATGGGCAGCCCCACCAGGTTCGACCAAGCGACCGTCAGGTAGACATCCGGCATGGAGGCGAGGCCCTTCTTTCGTATGAACATGCTGATGGCAAAGGAAAAGGCGCTCGCGAAGCTCCAAAGGATGCCTTTGTGGAACCAACTGCTTTCGGAGGGCTCGTAGGTGACGAGGGCGACACCCGCCACGACGAGGACGGTCCCACCGATCACTGCCGGGCTCGGCCGCTCGCCGAGGAGGATAACCCCCAGCAACAAGCTGATGAAAGGAGCGAGGCTGGCTACGGTGATGTGGCGGGAGGGGCCGACCGAGGAGATTCCCTGGTTGTAGATGAATCGGCCAACGCTGAAGGCGGTCACGCCGAGGATGCCGAACCAGATGAATCCCTCCAGGCTCAGGCGGGAGGCGTCGAAGAGCGCCCCGCCGATCGTGGCCAAAACGGCCGCGTTGACAATGTTGGTGACGAAAGAGGCGGCCATGGCCCCAATCCGCCGGAGATAGATGGAGATGAGAACCGCGCTCACCGAGAAAAAAATGGCCGATAGCAGCGCCCACAGGATTCCAGCCGTGTAATCCGTCAATGAAGAGAACCCCCGGCCCCTCCCCCGGGGGGAAATCCGGCATGGGGCAATCGGCTGAACCCGGCGAAACCCCTTTTGGTTTCCCCGGACGGCGCCCGCGCGAATAATATCCGCCCGATCCCCCGCCGTCCATGCGATCTCTCCCGAGAGGAACCCCATGCGTCTTAATACGAGGCAAGGGGGATCACTGCGGGCAAAAAATGAAAACGGGCAAGCCCGGCGGGGGTTTTTCTCGTTGAAAGGGACAGGGCGAATTGACGATTTTAGCGGCAAGTACGATGATTTTGTTGAAAAAGGAGGATCTGCCCGCCCGGGATTCACGCCCCAATGAAAAGGCGGGTGCAATCCTGCGTGGCCGAGATCGGGGTTGTAGAGTAAGCCGACAAACCTCATATTTTCAGTGTGTTTCAGGTAAGACGTTTTGCCTTCGCCGCCATTTTCTGCTAAATTGTATGCTCGGGGCGGTTGGCTCCGGCACATTCTAGACCCAGGAGGGCTGGCCCCCATGCGAAGCTTGATTCTCCACTTCCGCACCCCCGCCCGGGCGGGAATTCTGATTGCCGTCCTCATCGCCGTTCTCGCGGCCGCTTTGGTGGTTTCCGCCCCGGCACCGACCGGCGCCTCGAACCACACTCCGTCTTTCGCCGACCTGGCCGAGCGCCTTCAACCCTCGGTGGTAAACGTCAACACCGAAACCGTCGTCGCGGCCAGGCAGCGGCCCTTTCCTTCCATTCCCGGCAATCCGGGCGATCCCTGGAACCAGTTCTTCCGCCGGTTCTTCGAAGGCTCCCCCTTCTCCAGTCCTCGGCGGCAGGGGCGGTCCAGCCTCGGCTCCGGTTTCATCATCGGCGAAGATGGATTGATCGTCACGAACAATCACGTCGTCGCAAAAGCGACCCGAATCAACGTCATCTTTCAAGACCGGAAAAAGCGCCGGGCCAAGGTGGTCGGCCGCGACGTGCGCACCGACATCGCCCTGCTCAGGGTCGATCTCAAGGCGGGGGAAAAACTCCCCGCCCTGAAATTCGGCAACAGCGACAAGCTGCGCGTGGGTGACTGGGTCATGGCCATCGGCAATCCCTTTGGCCTCTCCCACACCGTCACCGCCGGGATCGTCAGCGCCAAGGGAAGGATCATCGGCGCCGGCCCCTATGACGACTTCATCCAAACGGACGCCTCCATCAATCCCGGAAACAGCGGCGGACCGCTTTTCAACCTCCAGGGGGAGGTGATCGGAATCAACACCGCCATCTTCAGCCGCGGCGTCGGAAACGTCGGGATCGGCTTCGCCATCCCAGTAAACGTCGCCAAGAGCGTCATCCCGCAACTGCGAAACGGGGGGGTGACGCGCGGCTTCCTCGGGGTGACGATTCAGGAGGTGAACGAGGCGCTGGCGAAAAACTTCGGCCTCAATAAAGCGAAAGGCGCGCTCGTCTCCAACATCGTAAATGACGGCCCCGCGGACAAAGGCGGCCTTCAGCGCGGGGACGTGATCGTCGAAGTCAACGGGAAAGCGATTTTGAACTCCCACACCCTTCCTCTCATGGTGGCGAAACTCTCCCCGGGCTCGCGCGCCGAACTGAAAATCATCCGGAACGGGCAAACCCGAAAAATCACCGTGACGCTCGGAAAATTGCCCGAGACCGCGGAGGTGGCCAACCTCCCACCCCAGAAAATGGGGAAGAAGCTGGGCATCCAGGTCCAGGATCTCACGCCGGAGATCGCGCAGCAGCACCAGTCCAATAGCGGGAAAGGGGCGATCATTACCAACGTCGTTCCGGGCAGCCCGGCCTCCCGCGCCGGCCTGCGGCGCGGGGATGTGATCATCGAGGCGAACCGCAAGCCCGTGGAAAAGGCGGCGGACTTGGGAAAAATCCTAACATTCGGCAAAGACGCCGTGAACGTCTTCCTCATCGACCGGCGGGGAAATGTCCACTATGTTCCCGTCGAAGTGGCGGGATAACCGGGGAAAGGGCATTGCCACAGGGAATCGGCCTCACCGAAAGCCTCATTGAAGCGACCTCCCAGATCTGCATCCGCCTCGGAGCCCGCGCCGCGGTCGTTCACGCGGACGCCCTAGAGGATTTGGGCGAACTCTCCAAGCTTCCTCCCGATGTGGAACGCATCGTCACAACTTGCTCTTCCGAGGTTTTCGAGGCGCTCGACGGGAAGGAGTCGCACGTCGTCCGATTGCCCACCCTCGCACTGAACCGTCTGGACGTGATCAAGATGGGGGTGATCATCGCCCTGAGCGAAGGGATCATCGACAGGGACGACACCGTTGTCTGCGTCTCCGGGCTGGCGGAAAACCAACAAATCGACACCCTCATGGTATTCCGGCTCAACCGCGAAAAAGAGATGTTCTTCACCTCGGAGACCCAGAGCTCGCTCAGCAGCGTGGACCCGAAGGTATTCGAGACCCTCCTCTCGCTCGTCCTGGAACTCGCCGCGGAGGGGCGGGAAGGCCGGCCGCTGGGGGCTCTTTTCGTGCTGGGAGACCATGAGTCGGTCCTCCAATACTCGCGGCAGATGGTGATCAATCCTTTCCACGGATACCCCGAGGATCAGCGCAACATCATGGACTCCGGCCTCCGGGAGACTGTCAAGGAATTCAGCGCCATCGACGGGGCCTTCGTCATCCGCGGGGACGGCATCATCGAGGCTGCCGGGCGCCACCTGAACGCGGCAGCGGCCTCGGACCTTCCTCCCGGTCTGGGCGCCCGGCACCTGGCCGCCGCGGGCATCACGGAGGTAAGCTCGGCGACCTCCTTTACGATAAGCGAATCAACGGGTACTGTTAGCGTTTTCAGGGATGGGAAGATCTACACGCAGATTGGCAAGACAGAGCCGACGAAGCCCCCAAAAAAGAAAAAGAAAAGTTTCTGATTGGCCGGACAGTCAACCCGGGGAGTACCGAATGGCTTATAACTTCTTGTTTTTGATCTTCGCCCTGGTCATCGCGGGCATCCTAGCCCTCAGCTCGCTTTTCATCATGGCCGACCTCATCGGCTTCGCACCTTTCTGACCGGATGTCACTCGACGAATTCGAACGATATAAAAACAACACCTACCTCTCGCCCATCACCCCGGAGGTGCTCGCGGCCATGGGAACACGGTGCGAATTTCCACCCGCTTCGAACGTCCTCGACCTGGCGTGCGGAAAATGGGAGACGGGCATAATCTTCGCAGAAAAATTCCACTGCATCGTAACGGGGGCGGAAAGCCGCCCAGTGTTCGCCGAGGAGGCGCGGCGGCGCGCGCTCTTCCGGAGTCTGAACCATTTGATCCACATTCTGGATCAAGATTCCGGCGAGCTCCCCTTCGACGACGATTTCTACGACGCCGCTCTGATGGCGGGAACCGCCCACCCCTACGATTCCGGCTCCGTCCTGGCGGAATTGAATCGCGTTGTCCGTCCGGAGGGATGGATCATTCTCGGCGAGCTCGTCTGGAACCCAGGCCGGGTCGGCCGGGTCCCGGAGGCCACCTTCAGGTGGGTCCGGAATCATGGCGGCCACGAACTCTGCGAGATGAACGCACGAATCGGGCAAATCGAAAAATCGGGATATCTCGTCGTAACGGCCGAGCTCGCCGGGGAAGAGGCATGGGAAAATTACTTCGCCCCGCAGGCCCGGGCCATCCTAGAAAACCGCATGGAACACAAGGACTCCCTCGAGGCCCAAGCCGCTCTCGATCGCTGGCAGGAGGAGCTGGACCTTTACCACAGCGGGGGAGGCAAAGAAGCCTTGGGCTACGCCTACTTCCTTTTGCAAACCCCCTGAGCATACGTGGCGAAAATCCAGTAGAATATCGGCGGTAAAGATATAAGGTCTTCTGGTTTCGGACAATAGAAGCTATGAGGAGATAATCTTGAACGCCAAATCCACCGGTGGAAACGCGAAGATTCGCCACTTGGGAATTCTCACAGGCGGGGGCGATTGCCCCGGCTTGAACGCGGTGATCCGCGCCATCGTCCTCACCGCCGAGCAAAGGGGCGCCCGCGTTCTCGGGATCCGAGACGGATACACGGGCCTCATTCACAAGCAGTACACCTCCCTTGACTCCGCGAGCGTTGACGATCTTCTCCAGCGCGGGGGAACCGTCCTCGGAAGCTCCAACCGGGGGAATCCATTCGCCTACATGATGACGATCGACGGGGAGCACAAGCCCGTCGATCTGTCCGATACGGTGATAGAAAATTACCGGGAAGAGGGACTCGACGGGATCATCGCTGTCGGCGGCGACGGTACGCTTCAGATGACCTACGAGTTGTCAAAGAAAGGCTTCCCCGCAATCTGCGTTCCCAAAACGATAGACAACGACCTCATGGCCACCGACGTCACCTTCGGCTTCGACACCGCCGTGGGCACGGCGACCGAGGCCATTGATCGCATCCGTACAACGGCGGAAAGCCACGGAAGACTGATGGTGGTCGAGGTGATGGGCCGAAATGCAGGATGGATCGCCCTTTTTTCGGGACTCGCGGGCGGGGTGGACGTCATCCTGATCCCCGAGATTCCCTTTTCGATGGAGGCCATCGCGGAAAAGATCCGCCAAGACAGGGGCGCGGGGAAGCATTTCAGCATCATCGACGTGGCCGAAGGGGCGCACGAAAGAGGGGGCGAGGTCGTGGTCCGCGAGATGGTAGAAGATCCCCAAGAGCCGCGGCGGCTCGGCGGAATCGGAAACTACGTCGGCGAGGCCATCCAGGAGCGCACCGGAATCGAAACTCGCGTCACCATCCTCGGCCACATCCAGCGGGGCGGCACCCCCTCGACCTACGACCGGAATCTCTCCACTCGGTTCGGGGTCCGCGCCGCGATGGCCGCCATCGAAGGGCATTACGGAAACCTGGTCGCCATGATCAAAGGACAAATCAACCTAGTTCCCCTCATAAAATCGGCAAAGGGACAGCGCCTCGTCTCTCTCGACAGCAATTTCATCGAGGACGCGCGCGCCATCGGCATTTCCTTCGGCGACGATGCTTGACCTGTCCGGCAACTTGAATCCTCCAGAGCTTCGCCCGGAATGAGCGACATTCTCTCCCTTTGCGTCCACGAACTGGCGGAGAAGCTCCGCGCGAGGGAAGTCTCCGCCGAGGAGGCGGCGCGGGCCTATCTCGGTCGGATTGAGGCCACCGAGGAAAAGATCAACGCCTACCTCACCGTCCTCCGGGACGAGGCGCTCGCCGCAGCGCGGGCGGCCGACGCGCGTCTGAGCGGGGGAGACGGCGCCCCACCTCTTCTCGGAATCCCCGTCGCGGTAAAAGATCTTCTCTGTATGAAGGGAACGCCCACGACCTGCGGCTCAAAAATTCTCGAACCCTTCATCTCCCCCTACGACGCGACGGTGGTCCGGCTGCTGAAGGAAGCCGGGGCCGTCATTCTCGGCAAACTCAACATGGATGAGTTCGCCATGGGCTCTTCCACCGAAACGAGCGCCTTCGGCGTTTGCCGGAATCCGTGGAACCTCGACACCATCCCCGGCGGCAGCAGCGGAGGATCCGCGGCGGCGGCGGCGGCCCGATCGTGCGCGGCCTCCCTTGGCTCAGACACGGGGGGCTCGATCCGCCAGCCCGCCGCCTGCTGCGGGGTCGTGGGGATGAAACCCACCTATGGCCGTGTATCGCGCTACGGACTCACCGCCTTCGCCAGCTCGCTGGACCAGATCGGGCCCTTCACGCGAAACATCCGCGACTGCGCCCTTCTCCTGAACGTGATCTGCGGGCACGACCCCCTCGATTCCACCTCGGCGGATTCGCCCGTCCCGGACTACACCGAGGGGATCGAGGCGGGCGTCAAGGGAATGCGGATCGGCATTCCCCGGGAATATTTCATCGAAGGGATCGACCTCGACGTGGAGGCGGCGGCGAGGGAGGCGGTCCGGGTGATGGAGGGCCTCGGCGCCGAGATCGAGGAGGTCTCTCTGCCCCACACCGAATACGCCCTGCCGGTGTATTACATCCTCGCCCCAGCCGAGGCGAGCAGCAACCTCGCCCGCTACGACGGCGTGCGCTTCGGTCTGCGAACGCACGAGGATTCCGACGAAGAACCGCTCACCGGAATGTACGCGTCCAGCCGCGAGCAGGGCTTTGGCGAAGAGGTGAAGCGGCGGATCATGCTGGGGACCTACGCCCTCTCCTCGGGCTACTACGACGCCTACTACACCAAGGCTCTGCGCGTCCGCACGCTCGTATGCCGGGATTTCGCCAACGTCTTTCAAAAGGTGGACGTGATTCTCACCCCCACTGCGCCCACCGCCGCCTTCCGCATCGGCGAGCGGACGGCGGATCCCATCAGCATGTACCTCTCGGACATCCTGACCATCCCCTGCAACCTAGCCGGCCTGCCCGGCCTGAGCCAGCCGTGCGGGTTCACCGCATCGGGCCTTCCCATCGGTCTCCAAATTGTGGGAAAACCCTTCGGGGAAACTGACATCCTCCGAGCGGGAGCCGCTTTCGAGGGGGCGACCGACCATCACCTTCGGGTCCCCTCCCTGTAAAGAGGAAAATTCTACCTTGAGCGAAAAACAACACGAGATAACCGAACTGCTCGGCGACGGAATCGCCGCCGAGATTCGCACCAGCGTTCATGCGGTGGCCGATGCCCTGCCCGAGGATTACACCTTCGACACGGTGGACCTCACCTACGAGAACCGCAAGAAGGGCGCCCGCCCGCTTTACGACAAGGCCATCGAATCAATGACCCGCACCGGAAGAGGGCTCAAGTACCCCACCGCGACGGTGGAGGAGAGCTCGAACGCGGTCCTCCGGAAGCTGGCCAAATTCTCCGTGATTCACCGGCCCGTTTCGACCATTCCGGGCGTTGCGACCAACTTCACGAAAAAAATCGACCTGGACGTCATCCGGGTCGCGACGGGAGGAACGTATGACGACCCGGGCCAGATGATCGGCGACTACGCCGCGGCGAGCCTCCGCGTGGTGGACCGCCAAACCTGCGAGCACGCCGCACGGTACGCCTTTTCGATCGCCGCACGCGACCGGAAACTCCTCTGCTCCTCGAGCAAGTACACCATCCAGCGCGTGACCGACGGCCTTTTCGAGTCCATTGTGGACGACGTCGCAACAGACATCCAGTTCGCGGGCCAGGTTGCGCACCGGCGGGAGCTGTTCGACGCCCTTCTGGCGAAGCTGGTCATGCGGCCAGAGGATTACAACGTGATCCTCGTCCTCAACGAATACGGGGATTTCCTCTCGGACCTCGCGGGCGGGTTGATCGGCAGCCTGGGACTCGGAGCCTCGGTCTCGCTCTCCTTCGACAAAAAGGGCCGCGTGCGCCTAGCCATGTTCGACGCCGCACACGGGACCGCCCCCGACATCGCCGGGAAGAATATGGCGAACCCCACGGCCATCCTCCTCGCCTTCTCGCTCCTGCTCGCGCACATCGGCGTGCCCCGCTCCTCGGATGCGCTCAAAAAGAGCCTTTTCGACTGCCTGGAGGCGGGCGAGACGACGGGAGACCTCAGCGGAAAGCTCGGAACGATGGAGCTCACCCAAGCCGTCATCGGCCGTTTGAAGGACCACCTCAAAGCAGGGTAGAGGGAGACTTCCCTTGGAATACGAAACGATAATCGGCCTCGAGGTCCACGCCCAGCTCAAGACGAAGAGCAAGATATTCTGCGGATCGAGCGCGGCGTTCGGCGCCACCCCGAACGCCAACACCTGCACCGTCGACCTCGGCCTGCCGGGCGTCCTGCCCGTGCTGAACCGCCAGGTGGTGGATTACACCCTCCGGCTCAGCCTCGCCGTGGGTGGGCGGATCGCCTCGGTCTGCCGCTTCGCGCGGAAACACTACTTCTATCCCGACCTGCCCAAAGGATACCAGATCAGCCAGTACGAAGAGCCCTTCTCCGAGGGGGGGGAGATCTGCATCCTGGCGAAGGGAGGGGAGGAGCGGCGCATCCGCCTCGTCCGGATCCACATGGAGGAAGACGCGGGCAAGCTCATTCACGGAGAGGAGCTCGGCGATCCCAACCATTCCTACGTCGATCTCAACCGGGCAGGCGTCCCACTGCTCGAAATCGTGAGCGAGCCCGATCTGCGCTCGCCCGAGGAAGCCGAGACCTACCTGCGGAAACTCCACACCCTTGTCCGCTACCTCGGCATCTGCGACGGGAACATGCAGGAGGGTAGCCTCCGCTGCGACGCGAACATCTCCCTCCGCCCTGTGGGTTCCGGCGAGCTCGGTGAAAAGGTCGAAATCAAGAACATGAACTCGTTCCGGAACCTGCGGCGCGCCCTGGAGTACGAGGAGAAGCGGCAGCGGGAAACGCTCGCCGCGGGGGGGGGCATCCGCCAGGAAACCCGCCTCTGGAACGATTCCGCGGGCGCGACCTTCCCCATGCGCGCGAAGGAGTACGCCCACGACTACCGATACTTCCCGGACCCAGACCTAGTTCCCCTCGAAGTGGACCGCGCGTGGCTGGACGAGGTGCGCGCCGCCCTCCCCGAGCTTCCCGACGCCAAGCGAACGCGCTTTCAGGAAACCTACGCCCTGCCCCGATACGACGCCGAGGTCCTCACGACGGAGCGCTCCCTGGCGGACTATTTCGAGAGCGCGGCGAAGGCGGCCGGGGACGAAAACGCGAAGGCGGTGAGCAACTGGGTGATGGGAGAAGTGCTCCGCCTCCTCAACGAGCGGAAGATTTCCATCGAAGCATGCTCCGTTCCGCCCGGTCGCCTCGCCAAGCTCGTCCGCCTCATCGCGGACGGGACCATCAGCGGAAAAATCGCCAAAACCGTCTTCGACGAAATGGCGGAGAGTGGCACCGAGCCGGAGGCCATCGTCGAGACCAAGGGCCTGCGTCAGATCGTAGACGCCGGGGCCATCGGTCAGGTCGTGGAGGAGGTCCTCGCCGCCAACCCGGAGGAGGCCGAGGCCTATCGAGGGGGGAAGAAAAAGCTGATGGGCTTTTTCGTCGGTCAGGTCATGAAGGCCACGGGGGGAAAAGCCGGCCCCGGTGCCGTCCAGGAGGCGTTGAAGGAAAAGCTCGGAGGGTGAGATTGTAAAGTTAGAAGGTAACTTTCGAACGTGAAGTTTTTTCTTCGATTATGTTTCAGTCCAATATCTTACTAATACAATCTCGTGTTTTTGACATAATATTCGCTTTACTTTCCTTCCCCAATAATTCTTTGTCAATGACTAAATAGACTCTACAAATACATAACTTGTACTTCGATAATATTGATACGATAGAGGATGGATCATCAATCAACTTTATAGCTTCTCCATTTCTTTTCTCAATTGTCACTAATTCGAATTTTTTTCTTTTCTTCTTCAGCTTCTTCTATATGTGTCGTTTTTTATTGATCCAAGGCTTTCTACTAACGTGCCCCCCAAAACCGTTCCAGGTTGGATGTTAGGATTTTCGATAAGCTTTCGACATGGGTTATCAAGCCAAAGGGGGGATTTTCATGCCCCAGGAGGCGTCGCACCGCAGAGCAGATCGTCGGC
>CAZUHN010000240.1:0-19889 GCA_964620535.1 uncultured Nitrospinaceae bacterium
CTTAACGGGCGTAACCTCAAATTCAATCTATTTACTAGACTTTAATACTTATAAATAAGATGTCAATACCTCTATTTTCGTCAAAACCTTGATTTCGGGAGACGATGAAAACGCTTCCGTTATATGAACTAATCGCCCTTCCAATTGGGGATGACGCCGATGCAGTTCATCTCGAGGATGCAGTCGTCGTTCACCCCGACGCGGAGCACTTCGACCCCGGTTCCAGGGGGGGACAGTTCCTTTTTGATGAACATCATCCGGACCCGCTCGAAGGGGGCGAAATCGCGGTCGAGGTGGATGAAATAATAGTTGGCCCAAACGATGTTATCGAGCGAGGAGCCTTGGGATTCGAGGGTTTTCTTCCAGCTGTTATAGATGAACCACGTCTGGGCCATGATGCGTCCTTCGCGGTGGTCGGTATGATCGCGGCCCGTCTCGAGCGCCTTCCGGCCTTCCTCGGGGAGATCCCATATGTTCTTGATCACCTTCTTGGTGTCCGGGTCATAGGCAATCATTCCCGCGAGAAAAAGGAAGGGTCCCGCCTTTGTCAATTGGTTGTAGTAGGAGGCCGCCCGCACAACGCCGGGAACCTGGGGAACGGTCATATTGAAGTTCATTTCAATGTCCTCCTTGAAGTTGGATAATAAGGAAAAGATCGCCGGACACGGCGGAGCGATAGTCGGACACAACAATCGGTAAATGTAAATACTGTGGGCTTGCCATCAAAAGGGACCCCGGATCTGTGTCGAAAACTGAATCGCCAAATATGCCGTTCCTAATCCGGGATGAGCGCGGTACACTCGATCTCGATGAGAACATCGTCGTTCACGCCCAAACAGCCCACCTCGATGACCGTACTGGCCGGAAGCCTGTTCTTCTGGAACAGCATCCGAGTGCGCTCCATGGCCGCAAAGTCCCGGTCCAGGTTGATGAAGTAGTAGGTGGTTCGAAGGATGTTGTCGATCGAGGAGCCCTGAGGTTCGAGAATCGTCTTAATGTTGTTGAAGATGTACCAGGTCTGGGCCATGATCCGACCCTCACGGTGGTCGGTATGGTCGCGGCCCGTCTCGATCGCCTTCCGTCCCTCCTCTGGCAGATCCCAGATGTTCTTGATCACCTTTTTGGTGAGAGGATCGTATGCAATCTGCCCGGCCAGAAAAAGAAAGGGCCCTGCCTTGGTGAGGAGGGAGTAGTGGGAGGCGGCTTGCGGAACGCCGGGAACCTCAGGAACTTCCATTTTCCACATTCGACTTGTCCTCCTTATCTGAGGGGCGAAAATATTGGGACACCTTGCGGCATGCGTTCTTCCCAAACGGGACGAACCCGCCCTTATTATTGATGGCGCAAGGGGGTAACCCTTTTTCGAAGGGGAAGGGAGCCTGCCAGCCGGGCAATTCTTTCCTCGCGCTTGAGACCTAGTAAAAGATCTTTGCCTTGGAGGAAGAACGGGGCCCCTTCGGCATTGCGGCGGTACAGTCGATTTCGACGTGGAGCTCGGTTAAGCCGTCGCCCTCCCAGGGACCGATGTTTTTTACGGGGATCATGGTCATGGCCGGACCGCCATTGGGAAAAAAATCCTTCGCGATGGCCTCGACCTTGGGGAAGTTTCGCATGTCCTTGAGCCAGACGTTCGTCTTGATCACATCGTCCATGGTGGCGCCTTGGGTGGCGAGGACGTTTTTGATGGTTTCGTAGATGTACCAGGTCTGCGACAGGACGGGGTCTTCTTCGTGGAACCGGCCTGCCAATTGGCCTTGCCCGTTCCAGTCGGTCAATTCGGAAAAGCGCATCACCAACTCCCCGCCCCTTTGCCAGTTGATTCCCCCTCGGCCAGACAGGAAGAGATATTTGTCCGACGCACATGCCATGGTGTAGTGACAGGTGGGGTTGGTTAGCTTCGGGTCAAACTTCACGTTCGCCTTTCTCCTCATATGCGGAGAGGGGAGAAGGGCAATGGCATCCATCTCCACCATAACCTCTTGGTCACGCCGGATGTCCGGCATTCCGAACCCCGAGCAGGCGGGCGGCCCCTTCGGGATGCAGTGCTCCCAGATCGGGAGGCATGAGTTGAAGTCGGTGCGCATGTCCCGCGTATAGAGAAACCCATAAAGAATCTGGTCCAAGGCCGAACCTTGGGATTCCAGGATGGCTCCTATGTGCTGAAAAACTTTGAACATCTGGGCGCGCACCTTCTCTTGCCGCCGGTTTACTGTGGGATACTTCCTTGCGAGCACCACTCCCTCAGGTCCGAGATCCCGGTAGGAGCGGACCAACCCCCCTGTATCGGCGTCCAGGGCGATGAGACCGGAAATAAAGATGAGATTCTCGCACTTCACCGCCTGGGAGAAATGGCCAGCGGGCTCGGGTACGTCATCGAGGCGGATCACCTCTTTCTTGATGGTCCCGCTGTTTTTCGAGGGGATGACAGCAATTCCGTCGATGGTGACGCGCAGATCCTTGTGCGCGCCGATTTTGGGAACTTCCAATACCGTGCAGGCGGGGGGGTTCCGGGGAAAGATCCGCCGGAAGACGGACTCGACTCCTTCGTAGTTTTCCATGTCCTGGAGGTACACGTTGACCTTGACCAAATCGTCCAGGGAAGCACGCTGCTCCTTCAGCAGGGTATGCATGTTCTCCATGATCCAGTAGGTCTGGGCTGCAGCGGGGGCGAGGTGGGTCCGCTCGAAAAGGGACAATTTCCCGGAGAAAAACTTGCGCTGCGTGGGCGGGAGGTCCTGGATTCCCATGATGGGCAGGCCCGTTTTGGGATTCATTCCGACTTGGCCGGAAAGGTACATAAACTGCCCTGAGCGGACTGCCTGCGAAAAGGGGCGCGGAACGGAAAGGACGTTCTTCGATGAGACGATCTTGCGCGTCATGGTTCGACCTCACAAAAAAGAAAATTTATAGACAGTTAAAATTTTTTTCTTTTGGCTTTTTTTCTATGCGAGCCTTCCCTGATGGTGCGTAACCCTTACGGCGGAATGTGAAAAAAAGAAACATTAAGCAGGATGAAGATCCACAATGTTCAATGCGTTCAACCGAGAGGTGGACGGCACCCTCGCTTTTTCTCTTCCTGGCCGAGATCCATGGCCGCGGATCATCTGAACGGGTTTACGCGCTTCAATTTTATAAAAGTAGAGAACATATTCTAATATGACACCCACTGTTTTATTTTGCAATTTCCCCGATGGAAAAATCCCGGATCGGCAATGGAAACAAAATTTTTGGGCGGGGGTGTACTCTGTTGACCTGCCCCCAACAATCGGTCCAGGTCGAGTGAGAGGACTTTCGTTGTAGTTTTGGTTCTGGACGACAACCGAGAGAGAAGGCTTATGCCTCAAGAAGCGCCAGACCGCGGAGCAGATCATCGGCAAGCTGAGAGAGGATGAAGTCCTTCTCTCCCAGGGCGGAGCGGCACCGGGAAGGATCTGCATGTTCCGTTAGTGGTTACCCTGAATGCCCTTGCCCCACGGTTGCGGAAATCATGCCCCATGTCTGGATTCCCGCGATGTCCTACTCGCGAAAGAGATTACGCGGGGGATTTGTTTGTTGAGCATGATGATGTTTAAATTTAGTCTCGATCCGGATAATCCCGCGTTTTCTCCGGGCTCGGGAATTGTATCGGGTCCTCCCTTTTGCCCAAGAAGGAGGAGGAGATGGGCGTACCCACTATGACGAGGCTCGCCTGGGCGAGTGCACTTCTCATCGGTACTTTCGCCGCTTCTGAGGCCCGGGCGGCGGAGATCGCAATTTCCTGCGGCGCCGTCGGGCAGTAATTGCGGATGTGCCGTACTGCGGCGGAGACTTGGGCGAAAAAAACGGGCCATACAGTTAAGATCATTTCAACCCCGAATGAGAGTAACCAGCGCCTCGCGCTTTATCAGCAGTTGCTTGCGGCAGGCTCATCGGATATCGATGTTTTCCAAATCGACGTCATCTGGCCGGGAATCCTGGGTCGGCACTTTATTAATCTGAGCGGTCGCGAACCGCCGGAAATTTTCAATGTGCATTTTGCGCCCATCGTGAAGAACAATACGGTGGGTAGGCGAATCGTCGCGATGCCCTGGTTCATCGACGCCGGTCTCCTCTATTACCGAAAGGATTTACTTGACAAATACGGGGCGGCGGTTCCGAATACCTGGGACGAAATGACCCGGACCTCCAAGCGCATTCAGGATGCGGAGCGGGCCGCCGGGAACGACAAGATGTGGGGTTTCGTCTTCCAGGGCCGGGCGTATGAGGGATTGACCTGCGACGCCCTTGAATGGGTGCATTCCTACGGGGGCGGAACCATCGTCGAACTGGATGGTTCGATTAGCGTTCACAATCCCAAGGCCGTGGCTGCGCTCCGGCGCGCCGCATCGTGGATCGGCGCTATTACCCCAAAAGGAGTTCTCAATTACGCTGAGGAAGAGGCCCGCGGCGTTTTCCAATCCGGAAACGACGTGTTCATGCGAAACTGGCCATACGCCTGGTCGCTTGGGAACGCACCGGAAAGTCCTGTGGCCGGCAAGATCGGCACCAGCGCTCTGCCGAAGGGGCCGAACGGAGAGCACAGGGGCACGCTCGGCGGCTGGCAACTCGCCGTCTCCAAATACTCCAAGAATCCCGATGTTGCGGTGGATCTTGTACTGTATCTAACGAGTTCACAAGAGCAGAGGCGCCGCGCGATCGAGGCTTCCTTCAATCCGACGCGGAAAGATCTTTATGAAGATCCTAAGGTGATCAAGGCGAATCCGTTTTTCCTCACCCTGCGCGAAGTTTTCACAAATGCGGTTCCCCGCCCCTCCCACATCACCGGCGTCAGGTACAATCGGGTAAGTACCGCATTCTGGAACGCCGTGCACGCTGTCCTCTCGGGAGATGCGGATGCGGGAAGCGCGCTCAAGACGCTCTCCCGCAGGCTTGCAAGGATTCGTAGGGGGAAAAAGTGGTAGAAATTAGGCTGAACGATTCGGGAATCGTTCAGCCAGCGGAGTGCGCTACCTGAGTGTGAACGAATGCCCCGATCGGACCAATGGGAGGCAGAGAAAATGCCACCGGAAGGGAGGTCCGAGTTCACCCGTCTCCGCCATCGCACCGCTTGGCTTTTTCTCTGCCCAACGCTAATCGTCTTGGCGGTGGCTGGGGCCTGGCCTCTCGCCCGTACGGTATGGTTCAGTTTCACGAATGCTACGCTGGGAAGCCCGCAAGCTCCCGAGTATGTTGGTCTCGCCAATTACGTTCTCCTCATTCACGATCCTGAATGGTGGAACGCGGTCTGGAACACCGTGGTGTTCGCCGTGTTCTCGGTTTTCTTCGAAACCCTGCTCGGACTCGCGTTCGCCCTCGTGATGCATGTGCCCTTCCGGGGCCGCGCCATATTACGCACCGCGGTTTTGGTCCCATGGGCCATTCCTCTCGTGGTATCTGGAAAAATGTGGGCCTGGATGTACCACGATTTGTTCGGCGTCGTGAACGAACTCTTGCTTTTCTTCAAGATGATGGATCAGCGCATCGCCTGGCTCGCCGACTCCAACCTCGCCATGTCGGCCATTATCGCCACCGACGTATGGAAGACAACGCCTTTCATGGCTCTCCTGCTCCTTGCAGGCCTCCAGATGATCCCCGAGGAATATTACGAGATGGCACGGGTGGATGGCATACATCCTGTCAAAATGTTTTTCCGGGTGACGCTTCCCATGATCAAACCCGTACTTTTGGTGGCCGTGATTTTTCGAACTCTCGACGCCCTGCGTGTCTTCGATCTCATCTTTGTGATGACCAGCAACAGTAGATCGACAGCCTCGATGTCGGTTTTTGCGCGCCAATGGCTCGTCGATTTCGCGGATATTGGATACGGTTCGGCCGCCTCGTTTCTCATTTTTTTAATCGTCACTCTTTTCACAGCCGCCTATCTTATCGCCGGGCGCCTGGACCTTGGGAAGGAACCCGCATGATCGGAAAGGGACTGCGCCGCGGGTGTTTTTGTTTGCTGGTCGCCACAATACTGACATACACTCTGTTTCCTTTCTATTGGGCCGTCGTTTCTTCCCTTAAGACAGGGACTGAGATCTTCCGTGTGGATTTTTTCCCTCCCAATCCGGCGTGGCGGAATTACGTCGAGATCTTCCAGGAACAACCCTTCGGGCGGAATATCCTGAATTCGATCATCGTTGCTTCGTCAACGGTCGCCCTCTCGCTTTTTCTGGGGATTGCCTCCGCTTACGCCTTAGGTCGAGTACGCTTCCGGGGACGAATGCTTCTTCTGATGACCGTCTTGGGAATTTCCATGTTTCCCCAGGTGGCGGTTCTCTCCGGTATGTTCGAGCTGGTTCGCGCATTCGGCCTCTACAACAAGATGGGCGCCCTTGTAATGTCCTACATGATCTTCACCCTTCCTTTCACTGTTTGGGTGCTCACAATCTTCATGCGCGATTTGCCAAAGGAGCTTGAGGAGGGCGCACTGGTCGACGGGGCCACGCCGCGGGTCCTCATCACAAAAATATTTCTTCCGCTCATGGGTCCGGCCATGGTGAGCACCGGCCTACTCGCCTTCCTCGTTGCATGGAACGAGTTTTTGTTCGCCCTCACCTTTACTCTGACCCACAAGGCTCGAACCGTACCGGTCGCCATCGCCCTCATCAGCGGGGCGAACCGCTACGAAGTGCCGTGGGGCAACATCATGGCGGCCTCTGTCACGGTCACCGTTCCTTTAATCGTGCTGGCACTCGTATTTCAACGCAAGATCGTATCGGGCCTCGCGGCCGGTGCGGTGAAAGGTTGAAAAATGGCCGATGTCGTGTTGTGCGGGGTCCGCAAAAGGTTTGGCAAGCAGGAGGTGCTTCACGGGATTGACCTCAAAGTCAAGGACGGCGAACTTGGCGTCCTGGTCGGGCCGTCGGGCTGCGGGAAATCGACAATCCTGCGCTTGATCGCAGGCCTTGAGGATTTGACTGAAGGGGAAATTCGAATCGGCGGTGAGCGGGCAGACGGCCTTCCCCCATCGAAGCGCGGAATCGCCATGGTGTTCCAGTCTTATGCCCTCTACCTCCATAGGACGGTGAACGAAAATATGGCATTTGGCCTGCAGCTCGCCAAATATGGGGAGAAGGGCATCGAGGAGCGGATCCGCACCGCTGCCGAAACGCTCCGGATCGAAAACCTTCTCGACCGAAAGCCCAAGGAGCTATCGGGCGGCCAGCGCCAGCGCGTTGCCATGGGACGGGCCATCGTGCGCGAACCCAAAGTGTTCCTTTTCGACGAGCCGCTTTCGAATTTGGACGCCTCTTTAAGGGTCGAAATGCGCGTTGAAATCGCGCGCCTCCGAGACGAGCTCGGCACGACCATGATCTATGTCACGCACGATCAAGTGGAAGCCATGACTCTCGGCGATCAGATTGCGGTGCTGCGGGAGGGTTGGCTGGAGCAGGCGGGACCGCCACTTGATGTATATGCCTGTCCACGGAACAAATTTGTCGCGGGCTTCATCGGCTCACCGGGCATGAACTTTCATCCTTGCCGCGTCAGAGAAACGGAATTGAATGGTATTACAGTGGCGCTCACAGGCGGGGGAACGATCACCGTTCCGGCCGAGTCCGCCGGTATCCAGCAAGAGGAGTCCCTTACCTTGGGAATCCGACCCGAAAGCTTGATCCTCGATTCCAAGAAGGAGACCCGGCTTACGGGCCGGATAGTGGCGGTTGAACGGCTGGGTGCCGAGACCTATATCCATCTCCGCCTCGGCGAGAACCTCGCCCTGGTAGTCAAGGCGCCCGGGGGCGCCTCCCACTCCCGGGGCGACGAACTGACGGTTGGCCTCGCTGGGAGGGACTGCTTTTTGTTCGACAAGGACGGGCGCGCGCTTCGGCCTGCAAATGATAGGGGCTGTTGAGGACTTTATTCAAAAAGGTAATCGGGGGGCGGCGGTAGCACCCCTCGTTTTGGGGAATGCCCGGATCGGTGATGCCGCGCATGGTGACTGATTCCATGTTGCGGGGCCGCTCAAGACGAGGCGGGTCCGCCGAGGTAGATTTTCCGTGCCTCTGCTCCGGTAACGAGCTTGCCCTCATTTTCGAGAATGTGGCCTGCGAGGTCCGCTACCTGTTCGCGGAACAGAGATTTGGTCATGGCGCTCGAATGAAATAGGAAATGGACAAACTGGGGCGCACCCTCGCTTCGCGTCCGCTGCTGAAGGGTGCTGAAGACCGTTTTTAGTTTTTCGAGGGTGGAGAGCTCATTGAATAAATAGTTCTCTTCGAACTTATCGCCCTTGCCGTCCCACGCCAGCGGTATTTCAAATACCTTTGACCTGTCTTTTCCGGGCGATCCGAATTCAGCGGCGCTACCGTGTGAAAGGAAACCTCCGCTAAGGGGGGCGCCGCGCCAGTCGCACCCCACAAAATCGTCGTGTCTTCCCGGCGCCGCCGAGTAATCGACCAAAAGGTCCAGTTCTTCCAGGACCCCGGCCAACTCGTCGTTCCGCCCGAAGTAGCCGGGGCGGAAGGACTTGGGCGCGCACCCTGCCTGGGTGAGGACGTTCAGCAGGTCTTCGATCACGATCCGCATATGTCCGGTTTCGCGAATGCGTGACCGCTCTCCAGGGATGTCTTCATGGGGGTGAACACTGATCTCGCCTCCCTGCCGCTCCACCTCGCGCCAGTAGTCGAAAAAGGGATCTGAGTAGAGGAAATACCGATGGGCAGGGCTGGAATGGGGGGCCCAGCTCAGCTTGCCACCGAGCGCGCGGTCGGATAGTTCTAGGGTGATTTCGATGTCTCGAATAACCTCCTTCTCATCGGCGTTACCCAAGGAGTACGCCTCGTTGGAAAAGAAGCCCGCGGCCCGGAGACCAGAGTAGCCGTGCCAACAACAGTCCACAGCGAAAACAACGTAAACCTCTGTTTTCAACGCCACGCCCTCCCAGGATCTATGCAAAGTGGAGAAAGGGTACGATTCTCCTCTCGCCAGAAAGAGAAAAAAGTTTTTCGCCTGACAGTTCCGAAACGGCCCTTTCAGCGCGACTGGGCGATTCGCTTAGAGCCTTTAATTTTCCGGCGGTTGTCCCACCAGATCCATTTTTCCGGAATCACCGTGATCCGAACCCGGATGCGCCCGGCGGGGGGCGTATTCACATAGAAATTTTCCCACATTCCCGGGCCGGAGGAATGATCGACCACTCTTTTGATTCCCTCGTGGTCGAGGCCTAGCGGATCGGTGACTTCCGCCTTTCCCTGGACTATGACGGCCCGATAGGGGAATTTATAGTCGTCCACGCAGAGGGTAACGGCGGGGTTTTTCTTTAAATTTCTGTAGGTGACTGATTCGGCGCCCGTGCTGACAAAAAAAGTGCCGTTTTCAGCGTCGAAAAGGGGAGTGACAGGAACCATGTGAATGGATCCGTCTGGATTCAAGGTTCCTATGCAGGAAAGGTGGGCGACCTCTAGAAATTCATCCATAACCGTGGGGCGATCTGCCATGGGATCCTCCAGGTGGGCGAGCAACTTCGTCTCAGCGACAGGGTTGCAGAATGAGTGAAAGGAACGGGGCAGAAGTATAGCACCTCCCAATAGGGTACTGCGAATACGATTCTTTGCGGCCGTTAATACGCTTGGCAGTATCTATTGAATTATCCGTCAAGGGATTCCGGCGTGAAACATTAATATTTTCGGGTGGTGCGGCGGAAGATTTCCCGATAATATGATGACTGCTTGGAGATATAATGAGGGTTGGTCGGATTTTGCTTGGCATTTTTTTTGGTCTTCTGATCGGTCTGGTGGTGACTCTCGCCTCCGCTGCGCCGTCCTCCTTCGTCAAAATGACTACTGTCGGGGTGTTTCTCGATAAAGAGCAACCGAGGGACGTTCCTTCCGCCACGGCCGGGCGGGGGACTTCCCTGCCTTCCACGTACCGTACAGCCCAAACTTGGAGCCCCTTGGTCGGAATTCAGGACGCATGGACGAAAATCTCAGAAGATTTCTCCCGTACGATGAAGCCTTTCTTCTCCGACTCCGACGACCTCAGGGCTGTAAAGGATTGGTTCGCCGAGCGCGTCCAGATCCTGCGATTTAACGTCGAAGGAACGTTTCTCCGGTCCAAATATCAAGAACCCGATGCGGACGCGTTCGAAGGCGGCCGGCTCTCCGGTGTTTTCGCCCCCGCCCTCCGGATCAACGAGGATTCGACGCTCATCTTTCTTTACAACGGAGGGTACAACCGGGAACTGCAGGTATTTACCGAGGACGAAGGCCCCCGCCAGCGAAACGAGGAGCAGCGTCACGAGATCACCGCCCTTCTCGCTACGGACTATATTAATCCCTTTGGATCGGAATTTATTAATCGGGTGACTGTGAGTCCATCTTTTTTCCAAACTTACGTATTCACCCGGCAGACAGGGAACGAAGATTGGGGAAACGGAAGCCCCCTCGGCGGCATCCAAAAGTTCAAAGGACTCTACGACTACTGGGACCGGGGGGTAGGGCTTGATGTGAGGATCGTCCACGAACGGGGAGAGGGCAGAAATGACGTTTTGTCGGTGGTCTTTCAGTACTATCGACGGCATTACCGCAATTTCATATCGCTCGCGCGATTGCAGGATCGAGCCTCCACGGAGCCCAAGTACGAGAAGGATTATTTTGGCCTCCTGGCACAGGCCTCCTACGAGCACCAATACCAGAAAGATTTGTCCTATAAATTTTCATACACTTATTTGAATAAAAAGTTTACAGAGGATCTGGCTGACAACGATCCCCTTGAAGACACAACCACGATTGGTGAAAGACGAAAGGATCAGACCCACACCCTCAACTCAAGAATTGCCTATCCTTTGCCTTGGGATTTGGTGGGAAGCCTGGACGGCACCCTCGTTTATAATGTCAGCGACTCCGGATTCAATGATACCCTTTCGCCTCTTTCCGCGGTGGGCGTGTTCACCGACGATTATTATGACTATTGGAGCGGAAGCCTTGCTCCCGAACTGTCACATACGCGGAAGGTCAATTTGTGGTGGATGGGAGCCAAGAGAAACATGGATTTGACTTTATCCGCGGCCTATTCGATTGAACGGCGCAGCTACAGGGGCCGCCCTGCGAAGGATAAGGATGGTAGCCTTAAGAATAGCAACGAAGTGGACTACACCCACACGATTTCGCCCCAGGCCGTTTTGAAGTTTCACGATAATTGGGCTCTTCTTCTTCAAGCCCGGCGGGTCATCGCGCGTTCAAATGTTCGGGACGAGCGAACGTTCCGCTATAGCTATGATATCAACACCTTCAGCTTGGGTCTCTTTTACCGGTTTTAGCGGGTCCTCCCCTTCCGGCTTCGTACCTCTTCGAGAAACGACAAGTTGCGCCGCACCGTATCCATCCCCTTCTCATCATTGAGCTTTTCGAACATGGCCAATGCGGCCCGGTAGTGCGGCTCCGCCTCCTCAGTCCTGTCCAGCGCGGTCAGGATCCGCCCCATATTGTTGTGCGTGATCGCGGAGCCCCGTCTCCGCCCCAGACGCAGGTCGATTTCGAGCAGGGCCCGGAGCCGCCCGAGAGCCGCTTCGGGCTCGCCGAGTTGTCGGTGAAGTCTCGCCAGGTCGTAAAGGTCCGAAGCCACTTTTCCCCCCAGGACATTAATTCTCTGGGTATTCTCTCTTTGTTGTAGAGCGGTCTTGAGGATATCCTGATCCGCTGCCAACGCCTTATTCATGGCTTGGAGGGCTTTTCGCCATTCCTTTTTCCGGATTTGGGCATAGGCAATGGCCTGGAGACTTGCTGCCGCTCCTTGCTGGGAACCTTCCAGTTCCGCGGCCGCGAGCGATTCGCGGAAATACCCGAGGGCTTCATCGGTATTTCCTTGTATGAGCCTCTCTTGCCCCTTGCGATAAATTTTCTCGGCTTTGCTGACAGGCGCACCTCCGGTTGCGCATCCATGGGATAAAAAGGCGAGAATGGCCGCCAAAAGGAAGGGCGAGAAGCGATGAAATGGAATCGTAAAACACATAGGATCGGAAATGTACCCGCCCAGGCTTGTAGCCGGAGCCTTGGTTACTTCGACGTCATTTTATAGACACCGTTCCATTTCGGTGGCGGCGGATCGACGATGTAGGTCTCACACCGTTTGATCATGGCTTTGCAGGGTCCGTCGAGGGTGTCGCAGGATAGACCCTCCTCGAAGTGTCCTATCGCATCCGCGAACGCGCGGTCTTGATAGCTTTGAAACCCTTGCTGGTAATAATCCAGGGCTTTTTTCTTGGTTTCGTCTAAATCCCCTTTTTTCGCGACGACTTCATATATCGGCACCGGTTCGACCTTGCCCACCACATTAATGATGTCAAGCCTCCGGGTTTCAATTGCATCAGTTGATTCGAGATAGGTCTGTTCGCCGATGAGGATGGATGAACCGTAGGCTTTGTTGGCCCCCTCGAACCGGGCCGCCGTGTTCACGGTATCGCCCATCATGGTGTAGTCCATTCGCGTGCGCGAGCCCATGTTTCCGACAACGGCGGGCCCCGTGTTGAGCCCGATTCGCACGTAGAACTCTTTTTCCCCTCTTTCCCGCCAGGCCGCGCGCAGGCCCTCCATCTTTTCCTGCATCTCCAGGCAAACGAGACACGCTCTCTTTGCGTGATCATCCATGGGTTGAGGCGCTCCGAAAAAGGCGACGATGGCGTCTCCCTCATATTTATCCACAGTCCCGTCGTAATTCAGGATAATGTCGGTCATCTCGGTCAGATACTCATTGAGCAGATGGACGAGGTCTTCAGGCGTCATCGTCTCTGAGACCGATGTAAAACCCGCGACATCGGAGAAAAACGCCGTTATCTCCTTCCGCTCGCCCCCCAGTTTGAGGAACTCGGGATTTTCGGCAATCTCGTTCACGACCTTGGGAGAGAGGTAGGTTTCGAAAGCCGACTGAATGAAACGCTTTTCTCTTTCCTCCACGACATAGTGGAATAGGGTCATACCGCCGTACATTCCGATCGTCGTCAGGAAGGGATAGGCCAGATTGAGCCACCAGCCGTACTGAACGAACAGGTATTGATTGATGCCTAACACGCCCGCCAGGGCAACCAGGACGCCACCACCACCCCAGATCGCGCCCAATCGAGGCATCAATAAAGTGGCAAGCAGGCCTAGGGAGAGGATGCTTCCCAAGGTGTATAGGTCTGACCACCAGGGTTCCTGTAGAAAATTTTTCTTCAAGATATTGTCGATGACGGAGGCGTGAATCGTGACACTCGGGATCGACTTGTCAAATGGCGTGACGCGGAGGTCCGCCAAGGCGGCGGCGGTTGGACCGATCAGAACCACTTTCCTTCGAAACGCCGAGGGAGGCGCCAGCTCGTGGTTCCCCTCGATGATGTCCGAGATGGAATATCTTGGGAATGTCCCCCATGGGCCCAGATAGTTGATGAGCATCTCCCCGTATTCGTTGGTGGGGATCTGGACTTTGTTGCGGCCCGAGATGGCGACTTTTTCCACGCCCATCGGATCGATCCAAAAAATGGTGTTGCCGCGGTAAAACCGCTCTGTGAGGCGGACGGCGAGCGGGGAAAAAAGGTAATCCTGCTCGCCGGGGACTTCCACCAGATCTCGGTATTTCACGATGAGCGGATAGCGGCGGATGGCGCCATCCACGTCGGTCTGGACGCTGAAGAACCCGCTCCCCCTCGCTGCCTTGGAGAGTTGTGCGATGTTCGATTCCACAGCCCAGGCACGGGGAAGGGCGACGTTCTTCAGGCTCATACCTGGGGACTTTTTGATGGCGTTGTATTTGGAATTCCGGATGTTGCCCAAGTATCGATCCATCTCCGACTCGCTCAAATGCGTGATATTATTTTTGGAGAAATGAAAAAAGTAGCCCAGGATGGTCCGGCGCGATTTCTTCAGGGCCCGTGCGAATATCTGGTCGTGATCCGCCTCCTCGATGGCGCGGTCGAGGTAGGCTATAATTCCGTCCCCTTCCGCCCGCCCGGATTTGTCCAGTCTCGATTTAATTTCTTTTAGGTTATTAATGCCCGCGGTGGTGTCGGAGGAGGAGAAGAGCACGTCGTAGCCGATTACGCGCGCCCCGTAGGAGACCAGCTTGTTCACAAGGCGGGCCTGTGTGGTGTACGGCCAAGGCCAGCGGCCGAAATGATCGATGCTTTTCTCATCGATAGCCGCGATCACGACAGCCGGGTGGGGCTTTGGCGGTTCAAACATGAAGTTTCGCATGAGGAAACGCATGTCGGAAGCTAGGAGGTCCACCCGCTGAATGAAAGTCGGGTTGAAGAAAAAAACGAGAAAGAACGATGCTGTGAGGAGAATGCCTAAGGAAATGTTCGTGAAATGGAGGTTTTGTTTTAAAAACTTCGGGGTCATGCGCAACGGCTCCACCGAAATCAGGGGGCGTCCGACTGTTACCGCCGTTCAAGAGTATGTCATAGCGAAAGGGTCGCTACCATCTATGAGTACAGCGGAAAAAGGGGTTTCGGAGGAATCGAGACTTGATCTTGCTGCGAGAGGTTGGAGAGGGCGACTATTTTTTCACTTCGCAGCGGTGCGGGGTGGAGTCCGCCGGCGGCGGGGAGAAAGCCGCGGTTCACTTCGGCAATTTCGGTTCTTCGATTTTGGGGAGGTTTCCCGTGATCGTCCTGAGAAATTCGGCGAGCGCTTTGCTTTTCTTCCAGGATGAGGTCCAGACGCTTGACGTCAGTGTCCAGGTTGGGGTTTGAGATGCCGCCCTTCCTGAAGTAGTCGATCACTTCTTCGATGGTGTTGAAGCGGCCGTCGTGTATATAGGGGGCGCTCTTGGCGATTTCCCTTAGCGTGGGGGTTTTGAAACGCCCCCGATCACGGCGTTGTGAAACTTGTTGTTGATGAAGGGTGCGCTGGACTCGTTGATGAGGTGACACTTCTCGCAATTGGCACTGACCCTGAAAATCTCAAAGCCTCTTTTCACCTCTTCGGAGATGGCGGATTCTTCACTCCCATGTTTCCGCCTGTCGAAGGGGGATCGGCCGGAGAGGATCGTCCGCTCGAAGTCGGCGATGGCCCTGGCCACGCGCTCGAGGGTGGTCTCTTCGGTGCCGAACGAGGCGCCGGAGGCCAGGGCGGCCTTCAACGAGGGGGTCATCGCTAAAGCGAAGTCCTCACCGGCATAGGAAGCCATGCCCCGAAAAATTATCACAATGGGTTTTCCTTGGCGCACTGCCTGCGGATCTCGAAAGGGGCGGAGCTTTAACTTCTGTGCAAGAGCTCGATTAAAACGCCGTCGGGCGCCTGGATAAAGGCGATTTTCGTCGTAGAGGTAAAGACCTTGGGTTCTACCGTGAATTCGACGCCGTTCGCCTTCAGGGAATCGCAGTACGCCTCGAAGTCTCCGTCCACCCGGAAGCCGAAATGATCGATTCCCCACTCGAGGCTCTTCTTGTCCTCGACTTTTTCGCCGGTGCGATGCCCCGGATGGCCACGGCCATCCCTCCGAGCTCTACGAAGATTTGGGGCGCACCCTGGACTTCGACCTCGTTGACGATTTTCCCGCCCAGCTTGTCCACGTACCAGGATACGGCCGCGGCCGGATCCCGGCTGATGACATGGACGTGATCGATGACGAGCTGGTGATCTGTCATTTATTCAACTCCTCACAAAGTTGTATCCGGTTGGTTTTTCTTTAATCGGACCAGTTGATGTCCCCGAATTCACCGGCTTTCGGCCGGTCCACCGCCTCGAAGGCGGCCAATTGCTTTTTGCTCTCTCCCACGGTGGTGTCCGCCCCGTGTCCGGGATAGAGGGCCGTGTCGTCCGGCAAGGTGTGCACTTTCTTTTTGATGGAGTCGATGAGGGTGAGAAGCTGGTTGTGATCCGACGTCTTGCCGGGCCCGCCGGGGAATACGACGTCTCCGCAGATGCAGTGCCCCGGATAGTAGAACATCAGCATTCCGGGGGAGTGGCCGGGCGCGTGAATGGCCTTGAGGGAGACCTTGCCGAATGTTATCGTATCCCCATCGTTAATGCTGAATTCTCCCTTGATTCCGTACGTTTTTGATTCTTCCGGATGAAGGCCCAGCGGGGCGCTGGTGCGTTTTCTTACCTCCGGGAGGGCGTCGACGTGATCGCCGTGGCAGTGGGTCTGTAAGATATACTTCACCTTCGTGTTACTGCAGGCGGCAAGTATGGGATCGGCCGAGAAAGAGGTGTCGACGATTACTCCCTCGGTCGTCTCCTTGCAAGTCAGGACAAACACGTTGTTGTTATAGGGGCCGATGTTCAGCTTCTGAAGGGTGAGCACGTCGAGTTCCTCGTTAAGGTCAAATTCGCCCATTGCATGTCCTCCGGCGGTGAATGCGGGCGGGCGCCGTGCAGGGGTGAGGGCTGCCCGGATGTTTTGTTGCGGGTGGTCGAGGCGGAAAGGATTCTATGCCGCCAGGGGCGGGTTTTACAACCCGCAGGCGCGGCGGGACGCAAAATGGACAAGCCCTACGTGTTCGTGAACATGGCAAAGACTCTCGACGGGAAGATCGCCTGTGCCGACGGAAACACCGTTTCCCACGGAACCGAGGCTGATCGGGAGGAGATGGACCACCTCCGCGCCGAGGCGGACGCCGTAATTTGGGGCGGGAAGACGCTGCGGGCCTACCCTTATTCCGCCCGGATTCGGGATAAAGCACGGGTGGCCCGCAGGGGCTGCGCGCGGGGCGCACGACTCAGCCGATAAACGGCGTAGTCACGGCGAGCGGAGAGTTCCAGGAAAGGCTTGAATGGTTCGAGGCCCCGAATGTTCCACGAATCATCTTCACCGGGCGCGAGGGGGAAGAAAAGGCCGCACGGGCGGCGAAGGGAAGGGCGGAGGTTGTGGTCCTGGGAGAAAGGGAAGTGCCCGCGGCCAGAATCCTCGATTTCCTTGCCGTGCGCGGGAAAAAGAACGTTCTTCTTGAGGGAGGGGGCGAAATCCTTTGGACGTTTATTCAGGCGGGCATGGTGGACGCCCTCCAAGTCACTCTCATCCCCTCGCTGGCAGGCGGCGCATCGGCGTCCACCTTGCTGGACGGCGCCGGTTTTCCCTCGGGAATGTTACTCGCCCTCCGGCTTGAGGAGGTCCGACAAATGGGAGAGGAACTTTTTCTCCGGTACAGCGTGCGGAAGGAGTAAGGAATCTTTTCCTCGCCGCGTCGGTGCTTCCCTTCTTTGTTGAATTCGCTCTTTCTCTGTGATACTCAAGTATCTTCCGGTATTATTGAATTGCTCGGTTTTCCTTTGCGCTTCGGGAGAAACGCATCGTGGCGGCGAAGCCCAAACCGTTGACCAAGAAAAAGATGCAAGCGATGTTCCGCGACATGGTGCGGATTCGCCGGTTCGAGGAGAAGGCCGACGAGTTCTTCATGGCGGGCCGGGTGAAAGGGGCAGTTCACGTGAGCATCGGCCAGGAGGCCTGCTCGGTGGGGGTATGCGCTGCCCTGAATGAAGATGACGCGATTCTTACCACCCATCGGGGGCACGGTCATTCCATCGCGAAAGGAACCCGGCTCAACGAGATGATGGCCGAGCTGCTGGGCAAGGCCACCGGCCTGTGCCGGGCCAAGGGCGGATCGATGCACATCGCGGACATCTCCAAGGGCCACTACGGGGCGCACTCCATCGTCGGTGCTAACATGCCCATGGCGGCGGGAATGGGTCTCACCTTCCAGCTTGAGGGAAAAGGGCGCGTTGCGGTCGTCTTCTTCGGGGACGGCGCGTCCAACCAAGGCAGCTTCCACGAGTCCTTCAATTTGTGCGCCATTTGGAAGCTCCCGGTCATCTTCTTTTGCGAGAACAACCATTACGCCGTGAGCTTCCACGTTGGCCGATCCACCTCCGTCCGGGACATCAGCGTACGCGCTCAGGGCTACGGCGCTCCGGGCGTCACCGTGGACGGCATGGACGTCGCGGCGGTTTTCGAGGCCACCAGCGAAGCGGTCCGCCGCGCCCGGAAGAGAGGAGGTCCCTCCCTTATCGAGGCGAAAACCTACCGTTTCTTCGGCCACTCGCGGGGCGACCCCCATTCCGGCCCCTACCGGTCCCAGGAGGAAGTGGAAAAGTGGCGGAAGCGGGATCCGATTCTTCTCGGGGAGAAAATATTCAAGATCACCGGGACCGAGAAGAAGGCGCATTCCGCTGCAGTCGAAAAGGAACTCGCAGAGGCGGTCGCCTTTGCGGAGGGCAGCCCCGACCCCACGCCCGAATCCGCGCTCGAGGACGTCTACGCCTAGGAGATACGATGCGGGAAATCACCTATGTGGACGCGCTCAACGAAGCGCACCACGAAGAAATGGACCGGGACGCCCGGGTCATTGTGATGGGCGAGGACGTTGAACTGGCCTATGTGTTCGGGGTGACGAAGGGCCTCGCCAAAAAATTCGGCCGGGACCGCGTACGAGATACCCCTATCAGCGAGCTTGGCATCGTCGGGACCGGGGTGGGAGCGGCCATGGCCGGCTCCCGTCCGGTCGTCGAGATCATGTTCATGGATTTCATCATGCTCGCGATGGATCCCCTCGTGAACCAAGCGGCGAAGCTGCGCTACATGGTCGGAGGCCAACTCAACGTGCCGCTGGTGGTGCGCACGCCGGGAGGGGGAGGGGTGCAGTATGGCCCCACTCACAGCCAGTGCCTGGAGGCTTGGTTCATGCAGGTCCCCGGCCTCAAGGTTGCCGTTCCGAGCGATCCCGTCGACGCGAAGGGCATGCTCAAGGCCGCTATCCGGGACGATGATCCGGTTTTGTTCGTCGAGCACAAAATGCTTTACAAGACGAAGGGTCCCGTTCCCGACGGAGATCATGTCGTCCCGCTGGGAACGGGAGTGGTCAAGCGCGAGGGGCGCGACATCACCTTGATCGGGATAGGATATCAGGTGGTCAATTGCCTCCGGGCGGCGGACGAACTGGAGAAGGAAGGGATAAGCGCCGAGGTGGTGGACCCTCGCTCCCTTGCTCCCCTCGACACTGCCATTCTGGCCGCCTCCGTCCGAAAAACGGCCAGGTGCGTGGTCGTGGAGGAGGGCCATCTTCGGAGCGGAGTGGGGGCGGAAATATCCGCCGCCGTTCAAGAGGAAGCATTCGATTACCTCGACGCTCCGGTCGGCCGCGTCGCCTCCCTCGAGGCCCCCATTCCCTTTGAACCCAAGCTCGAAGAATTCGTCCTCCCGAGTGTGGGCTCCATCGTGAAGGCGGCGAAGCAGGCGCTCGGCGTGCCCGTATAGATTCTCCGTTCCGTCGAAGCGGGCACCCCTCCTGGGAAATATTTTTTCAATTCCTTTCGCTTGAAGCGCTGGAGGTGGGATGGGTCTGAAGAGCATCAACCATACGAGCTTCACCGTTGCCGACGTGGCCGCCGCCGCCGAGTGGTACCGGGACATGCTCGGGTTCGAGATCGTCTCCGACGCCAAGCGTCCGGGAGACTTTTGCGAGGCCGTAACGGGAATCCCCGGAGCGGAGATGCGGATAATCTACTTGAAGACAGCGGGCAATTTTATCGAGTTGATCCAATACACTGGCGGCGCCGGGGTTCGGGTGGACACGGCAACGAACAATTCGGGGAGCGCCCACCTTTGCTTCAACGTCGAAGGCCTCCGCGGTATGTACGACGCTCTCAGGCGCAAGGGCGTCCGCTTTCTCGGCGCGCCCGTTGAAGTCCCGGAAGGGCCGAATAAGGGTGGCCTCGTCGTCTACTTCGACGATCTGGAGGGGAACACAATCGAGTTTATTGAAGCCCCGGAAAAATAACCCTGCCAGGAACTCTCCCTCCTTTTTTTCTTATACCCGGATTTCCCATATAGATTTGCGATTTCCACGCCCCTCAAGATTATTACGGTTTATAATTCAATCAGTTAATCCTTCCTCTCGCCCGCTGATGGAGAACACCCGGTGGGTGAAGCCGCGAAGAGCCCTCTGAGAGTCC
>CAZUHN010000241.1:0-3261 GCA_964620535.1 uncultured Nitrospinaceae bacterium
GGCCGAGGATCGGTTCGGGCAGATTCTTCGGGATGCCTTCCGCCTTGAGTTAAAGCCGCTTTACAACTTTCTCGATGACCTGCCCGGGCTCGAAGGGACCCCCGCCCCCATCCTCCCCGCGGCCCGGATCGAGCGTACCGCGGGAGCGATGACGAGCTTTGACGCGGGACGCGGCTGTCCCTTCCAGTGCAGCTTTTGCACCATCATCAACGTTCAAGGGCGGAAGTCGCGGTGTCGAAACGCCGATGACGTAGAAAAGATCATTCGCGCCAACATGGAGCAGGGTATCAAATCTTTTTTTATTACGGACGACAACTTCGCCCGCAATGAGGAATGGGAGTCCATTTTCGATCGATTGATCCAATTGCGGGAGGAGGAAGGAGTATCGGTCAAGTTCACCATTCAGGTCGATACCCTTTGCCACAAAATTCCGCATTTCATCGAAAAGGCGGGGCGAGCGGGGGTGAGGCGAGTTTTCATCGGCCTCGAGAGCATCAACCCGGCGGCCCTGGCCGCCGCCAAGAAGCGGCAGAATCGGATTACGGAGTATCGCCAGATGTTGCAGGACTGGTGCAAGGTCGGTGCGATGACCTGCGCGGGCTACATCATCGGGTTCCCGACGGACACCTCAGAAAGCATCGTGCGGGATATCAAGATAATTCAGCACGAGCTGCCGGTTGATCTTCTGGAATTTTTCATCCTTACCCCGTTACCCGGCTCGGAAGATCACAAAGTGCTCTACGATAAGGGCGTCTGGATGGATCCGGATATGAACAAGTACGATTCGGCGCACGTCACTACGGCGCACCCGAACATGTCCCAGGAGGAGTGGAATTGCGCTTACCGGCTCGCTTGGGAGACCTATTACACGCCGGATCATATCGAAACCGTCATGCGCCGGGCGGGCGCTAACGGAATCAGCATCGGGAAAATCATGTTTTTGCTGATTTGGTTCTACGGCTGCATCAAATTCGAGAAGGTCCACCCCTTGGATGGAGGATATCTCCGTCTCAAGTACCACCGTGATCGCCGGCGCGGTTTGCCCCGGGAAAATCCGGTTGCTTTCTATCTCCGCCGGGCGCGGGACATTTTCCGGAGCCAAGCCTCCTTCCTGTTTCTCGTCTGGAAGTACGACCGGATTCGCAGGAAAATCAAGAACGATCAGGGAGCAAGAGGATACACGGACCAGGCGCTTTCCCCCGTCTCTAACCTCGAATTGGTTAGTCTCGAATTGTTCACGCAAACAGATTCTGCCCGGTCCGCTGCGGAAAAAAAACGCTTGAAAATTGCGGCGGGCTATTAGGCGAGGCGGTCCGGCCGCGTCGTTTCAAACTTCATCGACTGCGGTTTCGTAATCGCTTTAAATCCCTAACCGGCAATCCGGCCGCTCACCCAAATTTTGGACACGATTAACCCGTCGCCCACTCGTCGAGAAAATCGGTTACGAACCTCATGTTGTCGATGATCCCGTCGACGGTGATGTACTCGTCCGCCTGGTGGGCGCGCGCACCGTGCCCCGTTCCCGCGAAGATACAAGGAAGTTGCAGGGGATCATGATTGAAATAGCCGTAGGGGGCCACGGCGGGTGAGGTGGGCCAGACAATCGTTTTTTTGCCTCGGCGCTCGGCCGCCCGGAGGCAGGCCTGGTAAATATCTGTTTTGGTGGAAGTTCTCGACCACTCGTACATGCCGAAGGTGCGGATCTCGGCCTCCGGAAAGCCGTGGTTGTCCAAGTGCTTGCGGAGCTTGTCCAACGCGTCCTGGGAGGAGACGCTGGGGGGTAGGCGAAAGTCCATCTTGGTGATCACCTTCTGGGGCTGGGTGGTGAAAATCCGTGGACCGGTGTATCCCCCGACGATGCCACAGATGTTGAGGCAGGGGGCCATGATGAAATCCTCGATGGCCTCAATCCCGGACATGCCATTCTTGAATCGGCTGATGTTCAGGCCCTTCTTGAAAAGGTCCTCGTTGAATGTATCCTTGATGTTCTGCATGTTTTCCGTGTCTTCATCGTCGTAGGGCCGGACGTTTTCGTAGAAACCGTCAATCGCCACCCGCTGGTTTTCGTCGAACAGGGTGTCCAGCAGACGGATCATCCGGTGCATGGGGGCGTCGATCCAGCCCGTGTTCGCGGCCCATAGGGGTTTTCCGTCGAGACGCCCGCCCCACTCGCCTCCCTTGATTTCGATCTCGACGTTGAGCTTCCCTTTGTAGCCGCGGTTGACGATGAGGTTTCCGTCCTCGTCGTCGCGCATGCTCGGCATATAAAAAGCGTCCGCCGTTTTCAGGACGTCGAGCTTCTTTTGGATGAACTGGAGAAGATGTGGGCAGCCGATCTCCTCCTCACCTTCCCAGGCGAAGAGGACGTTCACGGGGATGTCCCCCGTCACGGCCTGATACGCCTTCAGTACCTGGACGAAGGCGAGCATGGGCCCGCGCTGATTGTGGGTTCCGCGGGAGACGAGGACTTTTCCCAGATGGGGCGGCACACCGATCTTTTCCGCGTCCGTGATGGTGCCGCCCATTGGAGGGAAGGTCCATTCCTCCTCCACGACGGGAACGACATCGTAGAGACTGTAGGCGATCAGGGTCTTCACGTTCGGTTTTTTCGACAGCACTTTGCCGTAGACGACAGGGTTCCCGTCCGTTTCCACCAGTTCGGCCTCGGCGGGGTTCAAGCTCTTCACGTAACCCAGGGCCATCTCTGCGGTCTCGCGGACCCCTTCGCCCGTGTGCGAAAATCCCGGTTGAGCGAGAAAACGCCGCATCTCTTCCAGGTTTTCCTGGAAGTGCGTGTCGAGGTAATCATGAATCTTCAGAGTGTCGGACATTTCAATCTCCCTTTATGGAAAATTTGGATTCCCTTTGGGCGCCGTGCGAAACTCGCCAAGAGGTGAATCGCTTCTTTGCTGCGGGGCCGTCTCGAGAGGAACGCGCCCGGTTCGGGGCGAAGCCCCTCCCGCAACCGGTTATAGATCAAGCGCGATTCCAGAAATACTTGCAAGACCGTGCCCCGCGCAAATGATGTCCTTGGAAATCCGGACTGAAAAACAGTTTTGGGGTAGCAGAATGAGGGACATATGGTCAAGGGCGGGCCTTTTTTCCGTGAGACCAACCCGTGCGCAGGCCGGGGACTTTTTCGGGGGCCCGAAGGAAGCTCCCATCGGCCTGTGGCGCGCGCGCTTGGGGGAAGGCGTTCGAAAGTTGCCCCCCCTGGCCCCGCTTAAGGGACGGAAAACTGGTATGATTTCGCCCTATGCT
>CAZUHN010000242.1:0-23000 GCA_964620535.1 uncultured Nitrospinaceae bacterium
GAGGTGAATTCATCGGCCAGGACTACCCCTTCAACTCAAACTCAAATATGGACAATTTTCCTTCCTTAAGATTTCCAGGGCGGAGGAAACTCCATTTTTCACTTTGTGGCTCAAAGATGGATTCTATGCAAAAAGTCATTATCCTGCGTGCAAGAGACCACATAAAATATATCACCTCCGGCCACATTAATGAGCGAGATTAATGAGGCGAGCGAAAAAATCCCGAGTTTTCTCCTGTCGGTTGGCGCGCAATTGGGATGAGCCAACAGGGAAAGGACAGCCATTCGAGCAGAAGATAAGAACAATAACAGAGACGAGAAAGAATACACCTTCCCCGGCATCGCAAATTACCCTTGCAAACCGGGACTAAACTGCGCTTTCGATTGCGGCTGGGCAGATATTCAAGAATTGAAAATATCAAAGAACCAATAACTTATTGACTTCACCCCCATATTATAAACAGACTACTCCCCTTCCGGATGGTTTCAGCACTCCGACATATTTGTACCTGCCAGTTATGGGAAATTCCCTTGCATTCGCGATCAGAGGAGATTACACTCCCGGGAATGGATAAATATTTGAATATCTTTATATCAGCACCGTATATTCCTCGCCCGAAACGCATTTGTACCAGGCATTTACCAGCAACAGTGAATTTGACCGTAGGGAGAATAGCCTTTCTCCGTCTTTCATCTTTTTCCCGGGAGAAACCATGAGGCGTATCCACAAGATCGCCTTCGTTGAGACCAAAAGCGCAAGCCCAAACGTCTACAGCGGCATTCATATTCCCCGTATCGGGGCGGTGTTGTTGGCCACCCTTTTGCGCGAGGCCGGCTATGACGTGGATGTGTTCTGCGAGGACATCACCCTCCTGGATACCGAGGAAATCTTCAGCGCTGACATCGTTGGCCTGTCGGCCCTGACGAACACGGTGCAGCCTGCTTACAAGCTTGCCGACCAGTGCCGCACCCGGGGAATTCCCACCATCATGGGAGGAACACACTCCACCTTCAAGGCGGACGAGGCGCTCGATCACGTCGACTTCGTCGTCAAAGGCGAGGGCGAAGCCCCTCTCCTCGAGTTGCTCCAGACACTTGAGGCGGGACGCTCCGTCGAGGGCATCCCAAACCTCTCCTACTGGTCGGGGGGGCGGTGCGGGCGCGGAAAAAAGGTCCATAACCCCAACCGCGCCTTCGTCCAGGACCTCGACTCCCTTCCCATCCCCGACTTCGGCCTCGTCCGCGGCTGGGGAAAGGACTGCGTGACATCGATCATGACCAGCCGGGGCTGCCCCTACGACTGCACCTTCTGCTCGGTGACCGCCATGCTCGGCCGCGGATACCGCTACACGAGCGAGGACCGCGTGCTGGAAGAGATCCGGCGCTACCGGGAGCGCGGTTACATTTTCTTCGTCGACGACAACTTCGTGGTGAACAAGAAGCGGACCAAGCGGATCCTCGAGCGCAAGATTCGCGAAGGGCTCGGCATGGAATGGTCCGCCCAGATGCGCGCCGAGGCCGCGGAGGACCCCGAGCTGCTCCGCCTCATGCGTGACAGTAACTGCTTCAACGTCTACATCGGATTCGAGAGCTTCAACCCCCGCACCCTGGCACTCTACAACAAGCGCCTCGAGGTGGACCGGATCCACCGCAGCATCGATCTCTTTCACAAGCACCGGATCAAAGTTCATGGTATGTTCGTACTGGGTTCGGACGCGGACGACATCGACTCCGTGCGGAACACCGTGCGCCTGACCCAGAAGCTCGGGATCGACACGGCGCAGTTCATGATTCTGACCCCTATCCCGGGGAGTGTCCTCACCGAAGAGCTCCTCGCCGAAGGGCGCATCCGCACCGACGACTGGGATCTCTTCGACGGCCATTATGTCACCTACGAGCCGCGCCGCCTCACCCCCTACGAGCTCCAGCGGGAAACCCTCCGGGCCTACCGTAAATTTTACTCCCTCCCCCGAATTGCGGGGCGAGTTCTCCGGGGGGACAAGTGGGTGAGCCTCCTCCGGTGGGGAGCCCGCCGCTACCTAAAACAATGGAACCAACAAAACCGTGATTTCCTCGAAAATTTGAAGGAGGAAGTTTCCGCCGAAGTGCGACGCCTTGCGGCGGCTGGCTGCGGACAAAGGCGACGACGCATCGCGGTGGCGGAGAGCCTGATTCCGCGGCACCTCCTCCGATTCGTGACCGCCTTTTTCAGCCGTTTGGGAGTGAAGGTGGTCTCTCTTCAGGTGGAGGGGGCCGAGAACGTCGAAACTTTCTTTGAGAAGGTGGGCAAGACCCTGGAGAAATTGCGCGGAGGGTTCGATTTCCTTGTTCTTCCGGGCGAATTACCCTGGAAGCTTTCCATGGCAGCCGCCCCCCTCCTCGAAATTTCTTCCGCCCAAATTGCCTCCGCCATTCTTCGTTTACCTGTCGAAGAGGACGGAACACCGAGCTACGCCGCCTTTGCCCGGCTCGGGCGAATGTTCACGGGAAACGGGCGAAAGGTAAACCGCGCTTTCGAAGCGGCGCTGCGCGAGATGGAAATCGTCCGCTTACCGGTGTTGTAGCGCAGAAAGCAGCTACCCCCGACCGGTCTCGAAGCATCATTCCTGGCATCGATCGCCCCTCAGGCGGCTTCGGGCCTTCATTTTCGTCGGCTTCAAGGGAGAGTTCGGAGCCCTCCACGGAATCATACGAAAAATTTTATTGAGGAGGCATCGGTGAAAATTAGAAAGGTTCTCACTCCAAAAGGCGTCACGTTCCTGGTGCTGTTCGCCGCGTTATCTCTCATCGGAATGAACATCAACTTCTCGAAGATCATCGGGGCGGAAAACCAATTCTTTACACTATTTCAATTTTTCGGCCCCATCGCAGGAGGGTTCCTGGGGCCGACGGTCGGGGCCGCCTCTGTCCTCCTGGCGCAAGCAGCTGACATTTTCCTGGCAGGAAAACCAATCTCTTTGCTGAACCTTCTTCGGATCACCCCCATGCTGTTCGCCGCCTACTACTTCGGAAGCCGAAAAAGGAGCTTCGGGATCGTGGTTCCCTTGATCGCCATCGCTCTGTTCCTGTTGCATCCCGTGGGCAAACAGGTTTGGTTCTTTTCGCTTTTTTGGACCGTCCCCCTCATCGCGAAAACCTTGCCTTCCAAATACGCAACCAGTATCGTCGCCCGGAGCCTCGGCGCCACCTTCACAGCCCACGCGGTGGGCGGCGTTCTGTGGACCTACACCGTTCCGATGACCCCCGAAACCTACATGGCGCTCATTCCCGTCGTCATCATGGAAAGGACCCTTTTCGCCGCCGGAATTGCCGCCTCATACGTGGCAGTCAACGCCATCCTTGACAAGGCGCTGGAGACGTTCGACATGGCAGCGCCTGCCGGTCTGCTCTATATTGAAAAGAGGTTCACCTTCCGGGCAACGAGGGCCTGAAACAACCCGCCAAGTGGACTACCGTTCACCGCAATGAGTTGCGGCTTCACTCGGAGAAGTCGAGCGTTTCTCCCCGGTTTTGCGACAAAATCCACGGCGCAGGGCGGCGCTCCGAGTCCAATTACCTAACATTTCCAGAAACACAGTTCAATTATTATACAAAAAAACGAAGGTACACCGAAAAATCTTAAAAATCTCAAAAAACATTCCACCCCAATTTTTTCCTCAAGTCCCTCTCCCCAGGGCCGATACGACAAACGAGGAGGGGAAACTGTGCGCACAGGTCAAGTGACGGCTCCTGCCAACGCGGCAGTATCCAGGGGATCATCCGGTATCAGCCAGAACAAAGGGGTGAACACGCCCATCGCGCTTCTTTTGCCCGCCACCACCCTTTCCAATAACATTACGGCTGTAGCGGGAAAGGGTTCCTCGCTGAACGTTTCCGCCTGAGCCAAATCGAAGTTTCGCGAAAATAGAAATAGGCCTCTCGGTACGGGCATCCGGAGGCCATTTCCGTTCCCATCCATTGCCGGCTATGGCTGATGAGGAGTTGCAAGCGGTGTTGAGTCAGGAGGCGAAGGGAGCATTGCGCCCCAAAATGGAGAAAATCGTTTATACACCATGTTTTTGGCTGCAGGAACTGTCTCAGAGGTGTTCTTCAGCGCACTTGGTGGCCATCCCTTTGAGACGCACCGCCCGAAAAGGGGCAATTTTCGGTCAAATTTTACACGGGAGAGATCGTTGCTGCATAAGCTCAGATTAAAACTTTCTCAACAGGAGAACAAATCCGATATTTATCGTACTTCTCTAAAGTTATCAGACAACAAAGGTAAAGCCGGCCAATTCATGGAAGGCCACAAAGAATGGATCGAGCGCGATTTCGATGACGGCGTGTTTTTGTTGGCCGGTAGTCTGCAACCCAATTTGGGCGATGGGATTGTGGCACACTACACGTCACTGCCGGACCTGCAAAGCAGAGTGAAAACTGAACCGTTTGTGGCTGAAAAGGTGGTGAAAGTTGAAATCCTGGAAATCACCCCATCAATAGCCGATGCACGGGTAAATTTATAGCTCGATTAAACAATTTTCCTCTGGTGATTATTTCTCATTATCCGAAAAAAGGGCTTCCCGCTCCCCCCTAGCCCGCGGTGAAGCCACCGTCCAGGAAAATGACTTGCCCGGTCAGGTAGTCCGAGGCGGAAGAGGCGAGATAAAGAAGCGTTCCGATGAGGTCATCGGGCTCGCCCGCCCGCCCCAGGGGCGTCCGTTTCAGTATGAACCGGTAGAACTCCTCGTTCTCAAAAATCCACTTCGTCATTTCGGTCCGGAAAAGGGTGGGGGCGATGCAGTTCACGTTGATCCCGTGCCGGCCCCACTCGCAGGCGAGGGTTTTCGCCATCAAATGAATCGCGCCCTTCGAAGGGCTGTAGGCCACGCATCCATCTTCCCGGCCGAGAAACCCGCGTGTGGAACCGATCAGAATGATTTTTCCGCCCCGGCCGCGCTCGATCATGATCCGCCCCGCCTCCTGGCAGAAAAGCCAGGTGCCCTTGACGTTCACGTCCATGACCTCCTCCCAGGCATCGAGCGGGATGTCCACAGCGGTATGGTAGGGATTGATTCCCGCCATCGGGAGGAGAATGTCGATCCCGCCGAAGCGCTTCGCAGTTTCCGCCACGATGCGCTTGGCGGCGTCCGGGTCGTCCGGCCTGCCGGGCTCGACCTCGGCCGTTCCGCCGTCCCGGCGGATCTCTTCGGTGAGGAGATTGAGTTTGTCCTCCGAACGGCCCGTGAGAACGAGCCGGGCACCGGCCGCAGCCAGGCCCTTGGAGGCGGCCCGGCCCAACCCCCCGCTCGCCCCCGTGACGAGGGCGACCCGGCCCGAGATATCGAAGAGGGAGGAAACGGCTGCGCTTTTCATAAAGTATCCTCATAATTCCGGCGGGAAAAATTCGGTCTCAAAACCGGAACACCCCCGCCCGCCGTTCGGGAAAGGGGGCGTTGAAGGCGGCTGAGAGGCCCAGCGCCAGGGCGGCCCGCGTCTCGGGGGCGAGCGATCACCCCGTTGTCCCAAAGGCGCGCGGTGCTGTAGTAAGGGCTCCCCTGCCGCTCGTACTGCTCCCGGGTGGGGCGGAGGAACACCTCTTCCTCCGCGAGGTCCATTGCTTCTCCTTTCCGCACCCTTCGTGCTTCTCCACCATCGCGAGGAGGCCTCCCTTCGTCGCCTCGGCGAGCCGCAGACGCAGATCCTCCACCAGCGCGCAATAGACGTGCGCGCGTTCCTGAAACCCGGGGCCAGACGCGCGGATGGCGGAAGAGATTTTCTCCATGATGATCGGGACTATATCGCGGGAGAGGCCCTCCGCGCATCAGGCATCCCCGCCCCGCTGGCGGGTGTTCGGTAGGGCGTCCGCTTCCTTTTCGTGCTAGGGTTTGAACACACCGCATACCCGCTTGACTGGATCGGGATCGTCTTCTGCCCGAATCCAAAAACGCGCCGCCGGAGGAGCCCCGCTTGGACTCCAAGGACTTGCCGTTCGCGCCCGTCTCCGAACTCGCTCCGAAGATCGCCTCGGGGGCGGTGAAGCCGGGCGCCCTTCTCGAAGCCTGCATCGGGCGGATCGAGAAAACGGAACCCGCCCTCAACGCCTTTATCACAAAAACATTCGACACGGCGCGGCGGGACGCGGAAGAGCGCGAGGCGGAAGTCCGCCGGGGAATCCTCCGCAGCCCGCTTCATGGAATCCCCGTCGCGGTGAAAGATAACGTGGACCTGGCGGGGGTGGCCACGACGGCAGGAAGCGGTATTTTGAAGGACAACCTGGTCGGGGGAACGGCGACGTGCGCCGTGCGCCTGTTGGAAGCGGGGGCCCTCATCCTGGGAAAAACCAACCTTCAGGAGTTCGCCCGCGGGCCGACGGGGGCAGATTCGCACTTCGGCCCCACCCTCAATCCCTGGGATCCGGACCGAACCTCGGGGGGAAGCAGCAGCGGATCGGGCGCTGCGGCCTCCTCCGGCATGGCGGTCGCCGCCCTGGGATCGGACACGGGGGGTTCGGTCCGCATTCCGGCGGCCTTCTGCGGCATAGCCGGAATCCGGCCTACCTACGGGCGGGTGAGCCGAGCGGGGGTCGTCCCGCTGGGGCTGAGCTTCGACACCCTGGGACCTCTCACCCGGACGGTCGAGGACGCCGCCATTTTCCTCCAGGCCATGGCCGGCCCTGACCCGCTCGACCACACGACCGGGAACGAGCCGCCGCCGGCCTTCCGCGCCCGGATCGGAGAGGGCGTCGAGGGGCTCATCTTCGGGGTGCCGACGAATCACTTCTGGCCGGGGATGGACGGGGAGGTGGAGAAACTCGCATGGGAGGCCGTCTCGGCGCTGGAGGCCATGGGGGGGCGCGTGATCGAGATGGAGATCCCCTGGGCGGAGCACGGCGTGGCGGCCTATTCTGTCATCGTGGGCGCGGAGAGCGCAGAATATCACCGGACATACCTCCGGGAGCGGCGGGATGCCTATACGTCGACCGGCGCGGATTTTTTCGAGGAGAGCCTCTTCATCCCCGCCTGGCGCTACGTGCAGGCCCAGCGCGTCCGGACCCTCTTCCTCCGCCAGGCGGCGGCCGTCTTCCGCAAGGTGGACGCCGTCCTGACCCCCACCGTGCCGATTACTCCGCCCACCATCGCGGACTGCCTGGACGGAAACAAGACCTGGGCCGCCATCCTCCATTGCACGGCGCCCTTCAGCCCGCTCGGGAGCCCCGTCCTTCAGGTGCCCTGCGGCTTCACCCGAGCGGGCCAGCCAGCCGGGCTACAAATCGCGGGAAGGTGGGGCGAGGAGGCGTTATTGTTCCGGATCGGGACGGCCTACGAGCGGGCGCACCCCTGGTGGCGGCGGCGCCCGCCCCTCGCCGGGGCCGAATGAGGCGCCGCCGACCCTGCCGGGTGCGCCCCGCCTGTGCCCTTTAGACGGGGGAAACCGGCGGGCGGGAGAGAAAAAGATGACAAAGAAAGCGCTTTCGGAGGGGGAGGTTGCGGCGATGGCCGAGGGGATGGGCCACCGGGTCCTGCCCGCGCGCCTGGAAAAGCTCACCGCGGGAGTGAATCGCCTCCTTGCCCTCTGCGCCACCCTCGACGCGTTCGATCCCGGCGGCGCCGAGCGGGCCGAAACGCTCGATTTCCTGCGCCTCAAGCCGGAAGACCTGCCCGAGCCCTAGGCGCGCTCCGTCGCTAGCCCCCCGGCTTGACGAGCACCTTGAGGCAGGCGTCCGTCCCGGTGACCTCGATGCCGGCCTGGATCTGGGAGAGGGGAATGCGATGGGTGAAGAGATCGTCGAGGGGAAGGCCGGTCCGGTGGAGCATGTCCATGGCGGACTCGAACTGCACGTGGGGATAGGCCCAGGAGCCGAGGATGTCCACGTCCTTGTTGCAGACCACGTGGGGGCGGATCTCCACCGCGCCGGGATCGCCGTAGTGGCCCACCTCGACCAGCTTCCCGCCCCGGCGCACGAGGTCGAGCCCTTCCGCGAAGGCGGCCGGGGCGCCCGCCGCCTCGATCACCACGTCCGGGCCCACTCCGTCCGTCCAGGCGAGGATCTGCTTCTTCCGTCCGACGGGCGTGGTCTCTGAGAGGTTCAGCGTCCGCGTGGCCCCGAATTTTCTGGAAAACCCGAGCCGCTCCTTCGAATAGTCGAGCGCGATGATCTCGCCCGCCCCCTGGGTCCGCAGGGCGGCGACGACGAGGGCGCCGATGGGCCCCACGCCCAGGATGGCGCACCGCGCCCCCGGTCCGAACCCCTCTCCGGCATAGGGGATCCCCGGGGCGAGGGCCCGCCCCGCCGCCCGCAACGCCACGGCGAGGGGTTCGCAGAGCGCCGCCCGCTCGGCCGAGAGACCCTCCGGCAGCTTGAGGACGAAGGAGTTGCCCGGAACGTAGAGGTAATCGCCGAAGGCACCGAAAAGATGCGGCGCCTCCGCGGCCGGGCGGAAGCCGAAGACGGTCCGGTTCGGGCAAAGCTGGGGGCGGTGCGGCACATGAACGCAGAACCAGCACTTGCCGCAGGTCAGACTCCCCGGCGTCGCGGTGATCCGGTCCCCCTCCTTCAGGGGACCGCCGACAATCTGTATCGAATCGTTCGCCCGGGACCCGATGGCCTCGACGACCCCGCTGAATTCGTGGCCGGGGATGACGGGCCATTTCAGGTTCATCTTTCCCTCGAACATGTGCTTGTCCGATCCGCAAATCCCCACGGCGACCACCTTCATCAAGAGGGCGTCCCCGGCCACCTCGGGCTTGTCGTACTCCCGCAGGGCAATCTCCCCGGGCTGGATCAAGGTCGCAGCCTGCACAGTCGCCATCAGCGCGTCTCCCATGAATTTTCACGAAAAATAAAACGGCCGGGGGGAGGAATGCGAACCCGCCTTGCAGTCCCCGCGATCCAAGCCGTAATCTAGCGCAACCGGCTCATCCATGTATGATAAACTTTGGATCAGTATCGCACAAATTGAGGAACGTTCCTGTGGTCCTTGAAAAGACCCTCGCCATATTCGGCTATCCGCTCGGCCACACCATGTCCCCCACCATGCACAACGCGGCGGCGGCTGCCCTGAACGTTCCCTATCACTTCATGGCCTACGAAGTGCCACCGGATTCCCTGGGCGACGCCGTCCGCGGCGCGCGGGGGCTGGGCTTCGCCGGGATGTGCATCACCATCCCCCACAAAGTGAAGGTGGCCGGTATGATGGACGAGCTCAGCGAAGACGTGCGCCTGATGGGGGCCGTGAACGTGATCACCTTCGGGCCGGGCGGGCGGATGACGGGACACAACACCGACGGTGCCGGCTGGCTGCGGTCCCTCCGGGAGGAGACCGGAGCGGATCCCCGGGGGATGCGCTGCCTCGTCCTCGGCGCGGGGGGCGCGGCCCGGGCCATCGCGGTGAAGCTGGCCCAGGGGGGCGCCGCACACATCGAAATCCGAAACCGCACCCCCGAAAAGGCCACCGACCTCGCCCGGCACATCGAAGCGAATGTATCGGGCGCCCAGGCGGCGGGAGGCCCCATCGAAGGGCTCGCGGCCGCGGCGGAAGGGTGCGATCTCATCGTGAACACTTCGAGCCTGGGGATGGCGGGCGACCCCGTCCGGGAGAACACGAGCCCCATCCCGGAGGCGGCCATCCCCGCGGACTGCATCTGCGCGGACGCCGTCTACAACCCGATCGAGACCACCTTCCTGAAAGCCGCCCTCCGGCGCGGGGCGCGCACAGTATCGGGTGTGGGGATGATCGTGTACCAGGGAGCCGAAGCCTGGAAGATGTGGACGGGAACCGATATGCCCACCGAGGCGGTGATGCAGAAGGTCATCCATGCCTTGCGGAAAAGAAATCCCTGAACGGTCCGTGATTCGAGAATTATTTCTCTTCTTTCGATTGCGCGTCCCCAGGATGCGCCAAGGGCAAACGGAGAGGCCCCGGACATGACGGCACCGCTTGCGGGCGTCCGCGTTCTTGATCTCACCCGGATTCTCGCGGGGCCCTACTGCACCATGATGATGGGTGACATGGGGGCGGAGGTCATTAAGGTGGAAAACCCCGGGGGAGGGGATGACACGCGGGCCTGGCCCCCTTTTTACGGGAAAGGGGAAAGCAGCTACTTCTGCGCCGTGAACCGGAACAAGAAAAGCCTCACGCTCAACCTCAAGGCGGAGGAGGGAAAGGAAATCCTCCGGGAGCTCGCCGGGAAGTCGGACGTCCTGATCCAGAATTTCCGCCCAGGGGCCATCGAGCGACTGGGATTCGGGTGGGAGTCCTGCCGGAGCCTCAACCCTCGCCTCATCTACGCCTCGGTTTCCGGGTACGGCCAAACGGGACCCTCCCGGAACCGCCCCGCGTACGACATCCTCCTCCAAGCCGAAGGGGGGCTCATGAGCATCACGGGACCGGAGGGCGGCGCCCCCCACAAGACCGGGGTCGCCATCGCCGACCTCACCACCGCTCTGTTCTCGATCCAGGGAATCCTCCTCGCCCTCATCGCCCGCGAAAAGACCGGCGTGGGCCAGTTCGTCGACGTCGCCATCCAGGACGGCCAGGCCGCCCTGATGAGCCACGCTGCCGGAAACTATTTCGCGACGGGGACCCCCCCGGGGCGGATCGGGAACCGCCATCCCAGCATCTGCCCCTACCGGGAGTTCGCCTGCTCGGACGGGGAGATCATCGTCGCCGCCGCGAACGACAGCCTTTGGGAGCGCTTCGCCCGCGCCATCGGGCGGGCGGACCTCGCCGGCGATCCGCGCTGGATACGGAACGCAGATCGCGTCGCGGGCCGGGACGCGCTGGAGGCCGAGTTGGGGAAAACGCTGTCGGCCAGAACCCGGGCGGAATGGCTGCGGGCCATCTCGGAAGGGGGGGTGCCCTGCGGGCCGGTGCGGGACATCGGGGAGCTGGCGAACGACCCCCAGATCGCTCACCGCGGCATGGTGGTCGAGATGGCGCACCCGACGGTCGGCGCCCTAAAGATGATGGGGGTTCCGGTCAAGCTGTCCGCCACCCCCGGGGCCGCCGCCGCCCCGCCGCCCCTCCTGGGGGAGCACACCGAAGAGGTGCTTTCGTCCCTTTTGGGCAAGGCGAAAGAGGAAATCGGAAATCTGCGGGAAAAAGGGGTGATTTGAGGACCGGGCGGAATGCGGCGCCCTTGCGGTACGGCGGACCGGCGGATAGGATTACGGGCATCTGAAACAGAAGTTTCCCTCTTTCGCGGGAGGCGACCCCTGAGAGTCATCACCTATTCGGCGAACTTCACGTTGCCGATCACCAACTGGTGCGTGAACCGCTGTGCTTACTGCCTTTTCCGGAACGACGCGCCCCTCCTCCTCTCCCTGGGGGAGTGCGACCGGATCGGGCGTGAGGCGTACGAAAAAGGGGCGGTTGAAGCGTTGGTCATGACCGGGGAGGGGATCGACCAACATTCCGCCCTTCGCCGCCAACTCGCCCGATGGGGTTTCGATTCCTACGCCGCCTATACGGCGGAGGTGTGCCGCCTTTACCTTGAAATCGGTCTTCTTCCCCACACCAACATCGGCACCCTGGAGGAGTGGGAGTACGAACTCCTCAAGCCCTACAACGTGAGCATGGGCATGATGGCCGAGACGGTGAGCCCGGAGGCCACCCGCATCGCGCACCGGGCGGCACCCACCAAAACGCCCGGGCGCAGGCTCGCCTCGATCGAGGCGGCGGGGAAGCTCGGCATCGCCTTCACCACGGGCATCCTGATCGGGATCGGGGAGCGGCCCGAAGAGCGCGTCGCGGCCCTGGAGGCCATCGCCGGGATGCACAGCCGCTACGGCCATATTCAGGAGATCATCATTCAGCCCCTGAACCCGCAGGAAGAGACGCCGATGGCGCGCTGGGCACGCCCTTCGGACGGCGAAGTGGCCGAGCTCATCGCGGAGGCGCGCCGGATCATGCCCGGCGTGCACGTCCAGATTCCGCCGAACCTCGTGGACGACCTGCCCCGCCTGCTGCGGGCGGGGGCGGACGACATCGGGGGGATTTCCCCCGAGCCGGATCACATCAACCCCAATCGCCCCTGGCCGGAGCTGGAGGAGCTGGAGGCGGTGATCCACGGCCACGGAATGACCCTCCGCCTCCGGATGCCCCTTTATGACGAGTTCATCGCGGCGGGCTGGTGTCCCGATCCCGCGCGCCCCGCCCTGGAGCGGATGCTGGCGCGCCGGGAGGAAGCCATCTCCGCCGCTGTGGAGGCCCCATGAGCAAACCGGCGAGAGCCGAATTTCTGAACACCTTCGAAGCAGGGGAAGCGCTCACGCGCTCCGCCGCCGCCGCCCTCCTGGAGGAAACCTCCCCCGAGGCGATCGAGCGACTGAACGCCGCCGCCGACACCGAGCGGAAGCGCACCGCCGGCGACGAGGTGAGTTATGTCATCAACGCGAACGTGAACTTCACCAACGTCTGCTACACCGACTGCAAGTACTGTGGCTTTTGGCGCCGCCCGAACGCCCCGGACGCCTACACCGACGACGACGATGTTCTCCGCGCCAAGTTCGAGCGCGCGCGCGACTTCGGCGTGAACGAGATCTGCATGCAGGGCGGGCTCAACCCCGCCATCTCGCTCGACCGCTACGAGGAGGTGCTGCGCCTGGCCCGACAGATCATCCCCGGGGTCCACATGCACGCCTACTCGCCTGCGGAGATCGATCACATTCAGCGCAAGACGCGCCTGCCGCTCGAAACCATCCTGCGCAGGCTGAAAGACGCGGGGCTGGGCTCCATCCCTGGGACGGCGGCGGAGATCCTCGTCGAGCGCGTGAAAAAACTCATCAGCCCGGGACGGATTCCGGTCGAGCGTTGGTGCGAGATCATCCAGACCGCCCACGCGGTGGGAATCCCGACCACCTCGACCGTAATGTACGGCCACATCGAGTCCGCCGGGGATCTAGCCGAACACATGGACATCATCCGCAACATCCAAGCCGAGTCCGGCCGGGGGGACGGGGCGCGCTTCACTGAATTTGTCCCCCTCCCGTTCATCCCGTACGACAATAAAATGGGGGAGGAATTCGCCATCCAGAAGATGGCCAGCCTGGATTACATCTTCCGCCTCCTTGCCGTTTCGCGATTGTTCTTCCGCGGCGCGATAACGAATCTTCAGGTAGCCTGGCCCAAAATCGGAATCGAGGCGGCGAAGCGGGCGCTCTCATTCGGGGTGAACGACTTGGGCGGAACCCTCATCGAAGAGAACATCAGTCGGGGCTCGGGCTCGGAATTCGGCCAGAGCGTGACGGTCTCGCAGTTCAACGAGGCCATCCGCGCAGCCGGGCGCGTCCCCGTCCAGCGCACCACCACCTACGACATCATCCGCGAGGGCGACCCTCGCTACCGACACCCCCGCTCCGATGACGAAGCCTATCTCGGCGAGGGGAACTACGGTGGCCGGAAAGAACCCTCCTCCCTTTCCATGGCGAACGCCGCCGCCCCCCCCTAGGCACCACCGCGTGCCCACCCTTAAGCGAGGATCCGCGATTTGCCTGAACTGCATCACAACTCATTCAAAGACATGATGAACGACGTTGTGGAAGTGGGAAGTTGCTGCGAGTGCGGCAGCTGCGTTCTCGTTTGCCCCCACAACGTAATCGAATACATTGACGCGAAGCCGAAGCAGACGGCCAAGGCGAACGCGGCGTTCGACTACTGCGGAATCAGCGAGGGAATCGGCTGCGATGTGTGCGCCTCGGTGTGCCCGCGCCTCTGGCCCCGCGAGATCCATCTGCGCGACGCGACCTTCAGCGACCGGGGAACGCTCTACGAGGGCATCTTCGGCGCCTACCGCCGGATTTTCATGGCGCGCACCAAGCGCGAGGACGTGATGGAGCGCGCCCAGGACGGCGGGATCGTGACCGCCCTCCTCGCCTGGGCTCTCGCGGCGGGCAAGATCGACGGCGCGGTGGTCGCGGCGGTGGGCGGGGACGACCCGCCCTGCGATCCCAGCCCCAGGGTGGTCACCACCTACGAGGAAATCGTGGCCAGCGCGGGAAGCTGGTACACCTACTGCGAAAACAACATGGCCCTGCGGGAGGTCAAGGAGCGCGGCCTGAAAAAGGTCGCCTTCGTGGGGGTCCCCTGCCAGATCACTCCGCTCCGCAAGATGGAGCGCATCGACCCAGCCTATCTTCTCTCCGCCAAGAAAAGGCCCCAAATCATTCAAAAACAGCGGAGCTTCCTGCGCGGCTTCTCCGAGCGGGTGGCCTTCAACATCGGACTTTTCTGCACCGAAGTCTTCACCTTCGATCTGATGACGGAGAAGATCGAAAAAGAGTTGGATATACCCCTCACCGACGTATCGAAGTTCAACGTCAAAGGGGATGTGCTCGTTCACAAGAAAGACGGCGAGATCGTCTCCTTTTCCCTCCAGGAGACGATGGAGAATTACCAGCGGCCCGAATGCCAGTACTGCGCGGACTTCTCGGCCGAGATCTCCGACATCGCCTGCGGCGGGGTCGGCACCCGGGGCTGGACCATCGTCGTCCTGCGCACCGAGAAGGGGGAGCGCATCTGGCGCGCCTTCGAGGAAGAGGGGCTGTTCGAAACAAAGCCCATCCAGGAAAACCGGCGGGCCTGGAACATTCTCCAAATCCTCTCCCGCCGGCAGCGGAACCGCGTCCCCGAGGGGGGCGTGCGGAGCGGAACCGCGCCAGGACTGCCGCAGTATGCCGTTTCGGACGACGCCGAATTCGCCGCCGCGCGGATGCAGGAGAGCGGCAAGAACGAAGAAGAGCTCGCCGCCTGCCTCGACGCCGCCTACGAGGGAGAGAAGCGGCCGGCCGGGGTTAAGGTATACACGGCCGGCCAACCTATTCCCGACGATCCGGGAGATCCCCCGCCCGGCGAGAAACGGAAGCTGCCCCCACCGCCCACCCCCGGCCAAGGCGGGGCGCCGCCTGGATGGAAAGCGGACGAGAGCGCAGCGTGAGGGAGGTGAAGGCCCCCGCCTCCCTCAACGCCGTCCCGCTCGGGGAGGCGCTCATCCGCCGGCGGTCGATCCGGAATTTCTCGCCCGCACCCGTGGACCCGGAACGCATCCGAATCGCCATCGAGGCCGCCTACCTCGCCCCCAGCCCGCACGGGACCGAGCCCTGGCGCTTCTGCCTTCTCGAATCGCCCGAGGCAAAAAAGAAACTGGCGGAGGAGATGGGCCGCGATTTTCTCCGGGATATGGAGAGCGAGGGAGTCCCCGGGGAGGAGCGGACCCGCCGCCACGCCGGAAGCCTTCGCCTCCTGACCGGGGCCCCCGTACTCCTTCTCGCCGCGCTCTCCCTCGCCGGCCTCGACGCCTACGAAGACCCTGGGCGCCAGGCGAACGAGTACATGATGGCCGAACACAGCCTGGGGGCGGCGCTCCAAAATCTCATGCTCGCCCTCGCCGCCCAAGACGTGGGGACCGTCTGGCGCTGCGCCCCCCTCTTTTGCCCCGATACAGCGCGCGCCGCCCTGGATCTCCCCGAGGACTGGATTCCCCGGGCGCTCATTCTCGCGGGGTATCCCGAGGCTGCCCCGCCGCCGAAGGCGGCGCCCGCCCCGCAAACCCTCGTCCGATGAAGGGGCCCGTCCTCGCCCTCGCCGGGGGGGTCGGAGGCGCAAAGCTCGCGGTGGGCCTCGCAGCCGCGCTTCCGCCGGGGGCGCTCACAGTCGTCGTCAATACCGCGGACGATCTGTCGCTTCACGGCCTCCACATCAGCCCCGACCTCGACACCGTGATGTACAACCTGGCCGGGGTGGCCGACTCGGAACAGGGATGGGGGATCGCCGGAGATACCACCACCGCCCTCGAACTGCTCGGCCGGCTCGGCGGGCCCACCTGGTTCCGTCTGGGGGATCGGGACCTCGCCACCCACGTCCGGCGCACCCAGCGCCTCGCCGAAGGCGCGCGCCTCACCGAAGTGACGGCTGAACTTTGCGCGGCGCTCGGCATCCGCTCCCGCGTCCTTCCGATGACGGACAGCCCCGTGGCGACACGCGTGAACACGCCCGAGGGCGAATTGGAGTTCCAGGACTATTTCGTCGCCCGAAGCACACGGCCCCGGGTGACGGGCGTGCGCTTCCAGGGCGCGGAACGATCCCGGATGACGCCGGAGGCGGAAGGAGCGCTCAAGGAGGCGCGTGCTATCGTGTTCTGCCCTTCCAACCCGATCGTGAGCGTGGGACCCATCCTCGCCGTCCCCGGATTTCTTGAAAAATTCATACAGAACGACGCTCCCCGGGTCGCGGTGAGTCCCATCGTGGGGGGAACCGCTCTTCGCGGACCCGCGGCCGAAATGCTCGAGGGCATGGGGCACGAAGCGACCGCGCTCGGGGTGGCAAGGATTTACCAAGAATTCCTGGACGGATTCGTCCTCGACGAGGAAGACGCCGATCTCCTGCAGGAAATCGAAAAACTGGGCCTGACGGCACGAGCGCTTCCCACCGTCATGACCGATTTGGACTCGAAAAAACGCCTCGCCGGGGAAATTCTCCGCTTCGCCGTCGGCCTTCGGTGAGACCCTTTCCGGCAGCCGTGATAAGATGTACATGCACACGTAACCATTCAATCAAATGACCGCGGAGCATTTCGGATGGCCGCATCGGGAGAATGCATCGCTCTGGTGCCGGAGCGGGGTTTCCGCACCGGAAAGTCCCGTCTCTCGCCCGTCCTCACGCCCGAGGAGCGGGACGAACTCGGACGCTGGATGCTGGGCCGCGTGCTCGTCGCCCTCCGAGAATCAGATTCGGTCGGGCGGGTCGCCATCCTGAGCGAGGACGATGAAGTGCTCGCCTTCGCGGGCGAGAACGGCGCCGCGGGCATTCGCTGCGAGAGCGCTGAGATGAACGCCGACCTGGAGAAAGGCCGCGCCTGGTCCCTTTCGAAAGGTGCCGGCGCCCTACTCGTCATTCCAGGCGACCTCCCCGCCCTCCGGGCAATCGAGGTGGATTCGCTGATTGAGCTCGGGGAAAAAACAAACGGGGAGAAAGGCTGCGTCGTACTCACGCCCGCATTGGACGGGGGAACGAACGGAATTTATCTGCGCCCCGCCAGCGCGCTCCCCTTCTCCTTCGGGCCCGGAAGTTTCAAGCGCCACTCCGCTGTGGCAAAGTCGGCGGGCCTGGAGGTGTCTCGTTTTGAAAGCCTGGGCCTGTGCCTGGACGTGGACCGCCCCTCAGACATTGTCACCTTCCTGCGTTCCGGGGTGCCGGCCCCTGAATGGCTGACGACAATCCCGCTACCATGAATCCGGTTCAAATTCTTCCCGTCAACGGCCTTCCGGAAATCCGGGAAGGGGACGACCTTCCCCGCCTCCTCCTGGACGCGATGCGGGAAAGTAGCATCCGCCTCGAAGAAGGAGACATTCTCGTTCTGGCCCAAAAGATCGTGAGCAAGGCCGAGGGCCGCTTCGTCCGCCTGTCCGAGGTATCGCCTTCGCCGGACGCCATTCGGATCGCCGAACGGGACGGCCGCGACGCGCGCATGGTAGAGGTGGTCTTGCGCGAGTCGAACGAGGTGGTGGCGGCCTCGGAGCGCGCCCTCATCGCCGAGCACCGGTCGGGCACCGTTTGCGCCCACGCGGGGGTGGACCGATCCAACCTGACAGGAGACGCGGATCTCGTGCTGCTCCTCCCGGCCGACTCCGACGCCTCGGCGAGAGAGATCCGCGAGGCGCTCAACCGCCTTGCGGGATCCGGCCCCGCCGTCATCATCGCCGATACCCAGGGGCGCGCCTTCCGAAGCGGGGTGGTCGGAGTGGCGATCGGCTGCGCAGGGGTGGAGCCAGTTGCGGATCTCCGCCACACAAAGGATCGGGCCGGACGGCCGCTCGAGATCACCCAGGTGGCCCAGGCGGACGAGCTGGCCGCCGCCGGGAGCCTGGCCATGGGGCAGGCGGCCGAAAGCGTGCCAGCTGTCATCGTCCGCGGGTTCGGCTACCGGCCCGGGGAAGAGCCGGCCACCCGCCTCTTCCGCAATAAGACGGAAGACCTCTTCCGCCGATAATCATCGGGAGGACTTCGCCCGCGGGCAGCCGGGGCTTTCCCCAAAATTCACGAGGAAAATGAAACATGCCGCTCATTCGTTGGAGTGAAATCGAGGAGAAACAACTCAACGCGCTGGTCCGCGGCCGGATCGTGAAAACCGACAATGTGATGGCCTGCCGGATCACCGCGCCGCGAGGGGAGATACCCACCCACAAGCATGACTTCGATCAGATCACGCATATCATCAGCGGAAAATTAAATTTTCACCTCGGAGACGGAAACCAACGGATCGTTCAAGCAGGAGACGTCATGGTTTTGCCGGCGGGAACCCCGCACGGGGGCGAGGTGCTCGAAGAGGCGGAATACATCGATATCTTCTCTCCCCCCAACCCAGACTTCGCCTGAGGCGAGGAAACACTCGGAAAGTCATTCCCCCCGCCGGGAAAGAAGATCTGTTGAAAATTCACGCTTGCCGATTAACGGCTCATCCTCCACCGCCCGGTGGACGGAGAGAAGTTCTTCGCGCGCACCGTCATGAGCACCAACTCGGTGGGAACGGACCGGGACCTCTTCCGGCGGACCAGCGGGCTGCACGCCGGGAAGGTGATCATCTGGACCTGTCACGAAAACTATTACAGCGGCTACGCGAAGGATTTTCGAATCCAGCTCGACGAGAATCTGAAGCGGCGCATCCGCGAGGAGTTCCGCCCCCAGATCAAGGGAGCCCCCGCCGCCCACCCCGCCTAGGCGCGCTACGAACTGGCCGGGCGGATCTACGAGTGGCGCGGTCAGCCCCCCGAGGCCATCGCCTGGGCCTACGTGTGGGCCACCCCCTTCCTGAAAAATTCCCGGGGGAGTGGCGGTTCGGGAGGCGGGCGGACTTCTCTCCTCGCCGGCCAGCGGGCGCGGGCGGCGGGCTGGCTCACGAAGGCGTTCGAGGACAAAGGAGCCGACGAGAAAAATCGCGTCCACATCGCCTACATCGCAGGGGAGTTCCTCCGCCGCGCGGGAAAGTTCGGCGAGGCGATCGCCTGGATCGACAGGGCGGGCTCCCTGGCAAAGGGCGTTTCCCCGAGGTTTCGCCTATGGATCGCGGAGAAGCGGTCCTTCGCCGCGGCGAAGAACGCGTGCGAGTGCGACGGCGGGCCAGCGGACCGGTGACGGGCCGGGGAGGGCGAAGTGTGAGGCGCTTCCCCGGGCACGTCGGGGCGGCCGCCCTCGCGGGGGCGCCACTCTTCTTCTTTCTGTTTTCCGAAAATGCCCTCGCCCACGGGGAAGAAGCCGCCCTCTTCGTCAACCTCGCGGGCGAGCACGGCTTCCTGCGGGTGGCGGTCGCCCTCTTCGGGGGAACGCTCACTCTCCTCGGCGCCGGGGTGTTCTACCAGGGCTGGGTCACGCGAAAGAGGACGGAGACGTCTCCCCCGAAAAGAAGGAAGGCGGCCCTCGAACTCCTCGTGCCCGGGGCCGCCATCGCGGGACTGGGGCTAGCGATCGCGGCGGGCGGCCTTTTCCTCGTCCCCGAGGTGGTGAACCTGCCCCACCCCCACCGGACTGAGGAGGCCGGAGCCCCTGCCCGGCCTGAGGACCTGCGCCTGAAAAAATCGCTGGGCAAACGCGGGCTGAGCAATCCCCTCAAAGGGTCCGGAGGCGGTGCGCGCGAATGATCTCGAGACCCTGCCGGGCGGGGATGTAGTCCGGGTCGAATTCAAGCGCTCGCTCGAAAAGTCGCCCGGCTTCCCCCAGCCTCCCCTCGGCCAGATAGATCCGGCCCAGGTTGAAGTGCGGGAACTGGCGGCAGCAGTAGCGCTTCGCGCGCATGGCCTTGCGGAGCCAGGGCTCGGCCTCGCGGGCCCGGCCCAGCGCGATGAGGTAGACCCCGATGTCGTTGTAGGGATTCCCGAAGTCCGGGTCGAGGGGGATGGCCTTCTCGCACTGGACGATGGCCTCCTCGTAGCGGCCTAGCATGCTGAGGGACCAGCCGAGGAAGGTGTGGGCCTCGGCGGTGAGGTGGATCGCGATGGACCGGCGGAAGTGGGCGATGGTGTCATCGTACTCGCCGGAGGTGTGGAGGAGGGAGCCCTTCCGGCGGAAGAGGAAGGCCCGGACGATGGGCTTCAGGCCCTCGAGGTCGTCCCCGTCTTCCTTTTTCTTCTCCTCTTGCGCCTCCGGACGGAGCGCGCCGGGCTTCTCCTCCGCGAAGGAAGACACGGTGCCGAAGGGGGAAGTCGGGGGGAGCGCAAGGAGGGCGGCGAGGAGAAAGAGTTAGGTCCGCGCCCTGCCGCGGTTCATTTTCCGCCCTCCCGGCACGATTCTACCACCCGGGGGGAGAAGGGGAAGGGAGGGAATGCATCCCGCCGGCGCCCTCTAATTCCTTCCCGCGACCTCCCGCTTCATCTTCGCGATTCGCTTTTCGATGTGGGCGCGCAGGCGGCGGCCCTGTTCGGCTACGCCGCCTCGGAGGCCCGCCGCCGCCCGGCGAGCAGGGCGACGATCTCGCCCCACACGCCCTTCGATACGTACCAGTTCCTGAAGTCCGTCATCTTGTTTCTCCTTCCAGGAAAAGAGCCGGCGCAGCTCACCACCGAACGCCCGACCGCCAGTTCAAGGGGTCGGGATTCGGCTCGAGCAGAAAGCCCGCCCCGAATGAAGGTGCGTCTCGCCGTAGAGGCGCGTTTCGATCCGGAGGACGGGGTCTGTCTCTTCGAATCACTGCGCGAAGTGGCAGATCTCTTCTTGAAGCTTTTTTTTCTTCCTCATTCCAACTGCCCTCCGCCCGGGCGCGGTACCGCCAGAGGCGAAAGTCCAGCGCGGCTTTGTACTCGTGCTCGGATCGCGCCGCCGCCCGGTAGCGCGGGCTGCACCGCAGGCGGGCTTGGCACCCGGCGCAGCGGAAGCTCTAGGTGATCGCGAAGGGGCCGCCGCGCCGCGCGCGGAGGGCGTAATAGATCTCGAGCAGGCGGGGCTGGTGGCGGAACAGGCTGCCCCGCAGCGGACACCCGCCTCGCGCACCTCCCCGTGGGGGCAGGAGAGAACATCGTACCGCGTGTCGATGTAGCTGTCGATCTTCATACCGCGCGCCGCCCGGCGGGGGTTGATGGGGGGGCCGGTTCGCCAGCCTCCTCCGGCGGAGGGAGCGGGCGAAAAGACCCGATGGCGAAGGAAAAATAAAGAGATGCGCCGTCTTTCGGCGAGAGAGATTCGGTGGTAGAATATCTGCCCGTGGACGATTTATTTGTTCCGGAGGGAGTACCGCCGCCGGCCGAAGGGAGATTCGCGTCGATGAAAAAAACATTCGTCATCATCTTTACCGTAATCCTGGCGGGCGGGTTGTCCGGTTGCGGCGCTCGGTCCGGGACCGGAATCAGCAAGGAGACGGGGGGCACCGTCATCGGCGGTATCGCGGGCGGGGTCCTCGGCTCGCGAATCGGCGGGGGGCGGGGCCGGACCATCGCCACTATCGGCGGGGCCATCCTCGGAGGATTGCTCGGCGGGTCCATCGGACGTCAGCTGGACGAGCGAGACAAGCTCCTGATGGCCAATCAGACCCAGGTCGCCCTGGAAGAAACCCCTTCCGGCGAGCCGAGCGAATGGAGGAACCCCGACACCGGCCACAGCGGGACCATCACCCCCGAGCCGGCCTACCGGAGCGAGGGGGGAACGGTTTGCCGCGAGTTCCAGCAGACCGTCAACATCGGCGGAAAGACCCAGCAGGCCTACGGAAGGGCTTGCCGGCAGGCGGACGGCTCCTGGAAGATCGTCAACACCAATTAGGGAAAGTGGCGGGCCCGCCTGGGGAAGCGGAGCAGACCACCCCGAGGAGAAACCGGATGAAAAAATCGCTCGTCTGTTTCGCGCTGCTTGCTTCCTTGCTGACATTTCACACGGGGGCGCTCGCCGCGGGCGTGGAGATGGGAAGGGAGGACATGATCGAATCTGATGCCGCCCTCATCCTGGTGGACCTTGTCGCCGTCCGCCCCCTCTCTTACATCGCCCTGGCGGCGGGGGCGATTCTCTCCCTCCCCGCCCTGCTGCTACAGGACATGGCCGGAAACGACACCGAACCGATCAAGAAATTTCTCGTCTTCGACCCTTACAACTTCGCGGTAACGCGCCCGCTCGGAGATTTCAGCCGGCAGGAATGAGGGGGAATCGATCCAACCCATCCGGGAGGAGATTCTGTAGCGTTGTTGCCTCTTCATTCTTTGCGGAAATTGCGGTTATTCTGTGATCGGCCGCGTGAACGGGAAGCCGCCCAATAAGGAGAGCACTCATGAAAAAAATCTTATTCTCCCTCATTTTGGCCGCCGCGCTCCTCGCACCCGCCGGTGCGGCCTACGCCCAGAAGTCCCCGAACCTCGGCGAGGTCGTCCTCGACATCGCCATCGTCCGGCCTTTTTATTATGTCATCATGGCGGGGGGCGCCGTCCTCTATCCGTTCGCCTGGGTGCTGGACCCCCTCTTCCGCGACGATCCGGAGCTGCTTAAGGAGGAACTGCTCACCCGGCCCTACAATTGCGCCATCGAGAGGCCGATCGGCACATTCGACTGCTGACACATCGGACGAAGGGCGACCTCGTGCACATCCTGCACGCGAAGAGCGACCTTCGCGTGCAGGACCCCGAGGACGCGCAGGCGGAGGGGATCGTCCCGATGCTATGGTTCGATCTTTCATGTCGGTACTTAGTGACGACAACGCTGGGTTGTTTGTCGCAACCGGAGGATTTTCCAAAGAGTCTGAGACTGAGGCCCGATTGCAAGAAAGACGGCGGGTCATGTTGGTTGACCTGAAGCGCCTATTTACCTGTGGGTAGAGCATTACGAAAAGATACCCGAGTCTCAACGTAGGCTTCTTCCTTTACGCGCTGTTCATTACTTGATGCCAGAATAGCAGAGTCCATAATTACCGATACCCGTCATTGACCTGCCCCCGATAGTGGTACCACCCCTTATGTTAGTCCTTCAGCCATCTCCTCCGGAAGACGAAGCGTAGCGAATCCTGGAGGAGGTGGCTCTATCGCCCCGGGAGCCGGTGGGCGGTAGCCGAGTGCGCTATGAG
>CAZUHN010000243.1:0-20031 GCA_964620535.1 uncultured Nitrospinaceae bacterium
GTTCATTGCCGGTGGGCTGGGGAAAATGATAAAAAAAAAGGCCTGGGGACGACCCCTTTGGATCAACGGGCGTGGGCGGCCCGGCGCCCAGCTCGAAGGGGCTTCCTTGCCGATCTCCACTACAGCAGGCGTTTTTTCACGGATGCCTTTCTGCTGTTTTCCGCCCGGCATAGGCTCGGAATATCTTTGTAATAGCGGATGTCACTCCTGCCCTTGTGGTGGCCCTTCCAGCGGATCGGCCAAAGAATCAATAGGAACAAACCCATTCCGAGGCCCAACTCCAACCAGGACAATCCCGCTCTCCTTTCCCGGGCGCGTTATACGCCCTGAGTGTGGGGGAAAAATGGCAAAAGCCTGTGGCGGCATAGGCCGCCTGAAACGGCACCGGGAGAGAAAAAGGGAGGAGTTCCTGTTAGCGTATTGGCGCTCGGCGATATTCCAACAGACAGGAGGACCGGCGGGTCATCCCGCTCTTACGGGGAGGAGATGGAAAAGTCTAATTTTTCAATATATTGAACCGGCGGCTCGGCCGGATGCCCAGCTTTTTCATCCGGCTGGTCAGGGTGGTGGGCTTCATCCCGAGGATTCGCGCCGCTCCCTGCACCCCCGAAACCACCCCACCGGTGCGCTCCAGCACGCTGAGGATGTGGCGCCGATCGAATTCCTCGAGGGTCTCGAACTCCTCCGGCTCCACACTGCTGCGGGGCGGGGGTGGGGTGTCGCCGAGGAGTTGCTTCTGAAAGGTGAGGGTTTCGCCCTTGCCGAGAACCAGCCCGCGCTCGACGACGTTCTCCAGCTCGCGGATGTTTCCCGGCCAGTCGTAGCGCATCAGGCGGGCGAGGGCCTTCGGGTCCACCCGCTTGACGCGGCGGTTTAGGCGGGGGCCGTGCTTCTCGACGAAGTAGTCCACGAACGTGGGGATATCCTCTTTCCGTTCCCGCAGGGAGGGGACGCGGATCGGGATGACGTTCAAGCGGAAGAAGAGATCGTTCCGGAACCGGCCCTCCCGCACTTCTTTTTCGAGGTCTCGGTTCGTCGCCACGATGATCCGGGTGTCCACTTGGATGGTCTGGATCCCCCCCACGCGCTCGAACTCGCGCTCCTGCAAGACGCGCAGGATCTTGACCTGCGCCTCGGTGGAGATCTCGCCGATCTCGTCCAGAAAAATGGTCCCCCTGTGGGCCAGCTCGAATCGCCCGGTCTTGCGCTGGACCGCACCGGTGAAGGCACCCTTCTCGTGGCCGAACAGCTCGCTAAGCAGGAGGGTGTCCTGGAGGGCGGCGCAGTTGACCTTGACGAGTGCCCGCTCCCGTCGGGGGCTCAGGTCGTGGAGCGCCCGCGCGACGAGTTCCTTGCCGGTCCCCGTCTCTCCCAGGATGAGGGCGGTGGCCTCGGTGGGGGCGACGCGCCGGATTGTATTTTTGAGGTCCTCGACGACCCGGCTCGCGCCGACCAGCTCGCCGAATCTGTGCAGGGCGTTCAGCTCGTCCCGCAGCAGGAGGGCCTCGTTCAAAAGGTCCTCCTTCCGGGCGTTGAGCTGGGCGTAGGCGCGGGCGTTCGCCACCGCGGTCGCGACGTGGGGGGCGACCTCGACCAGGAACTCCCCCATCTCCTCGGTGAAGCTGTCCGGCTTGGAACTCGCCGCGGCGAGCAGGCCGAACATCACGTCGTTGATGACTAGGGGGACCCGGACCCCGCTCAGGAGTCCCCGCCGGAGTACGATTTCGTCCTCGGCGAAGGGGCGCTCCCGGTTCAGGTCCCGGTAGAGGACGTAGGGCTTCCCCCCCCGGTGCTCCATGAACCAGCCGAGGGTGCCCCCCTTTAGGGGGATGTCCTTGCCGGGCAGGGCGACCACCTCTCCCCCGGAGGTGATGTTGGTCCAGGTGTAGGTCTCCCCGTCCGGGTTGACGAGGAGGAGGGCCACATGCTCGAGTGGGAAGACGGACTTCAGCTCGACCGCCACCCGGCCCAGGACCACGTCAATGTCCAGGCTCGAATTCAGGACATGGCCGATCCGGAGGGTGGTGCGGTAGCGCTCCTCGGTCGTGATATCGCGCGCAGGCATGGTAATGGTTCCCGAAAATCACCCTCACAAAATATGGGTTATACATTTCAATATACATCTTCCGCGTTCACGGGGTAAGGGAACCCGGGGGCTTCGCCTTCTCCCCTTGTTATTCGCACCTACGGGCCGGCGGACGGATGGTTTAGGATATCTGCAGGCGCACGGCCCGCGGATGAGGCCGCGCGGTTTCACTTTCCCGGAAAGGTTCCTGGTGAGCCACCTATCCCTCTACCTCCACATCCCCTTCTGCCTCCACAAGTGCGGCTACTGCGACTTCAACACCTACGCCCTGGATGGCCTCCTCGAATCGGGCCATGTGGGGCGGGACTGGGCGGCGGGGTACGCTGAGGCCCTCATGGCCGAGATGGAAGGCCGCGCCGGAAGGGGCGGGCTCGCCGGGGCGCGGGTTGCGACCGTCTTCTTCGGGGGGGGCACCCCGTCCCTCTTCCCGGCGGAGGAGACGGCGCGTGTTCTCGATCGCGCGCGCGCGCTTTTCGAGATCGCCCCGGACGCCGAGATCACCCTGGAGGCGAATCCCGGGGCGGCGGACGCGGGCCGCTTCGCCGCCCTCCGGGCGGCGGGGGTAAACCGCCTCAGCATCGGGGTCCAGAGCTTCGAGGACGGCGGCCTCGGGCGGCTCGACCGGGTCCACACCGGGGAGGAGGCCCGTGCCGCCTTCCGGGCCGCGCGGGAGGCGGGATTCGATAACCTCTCGCTCGACCTCATGTTCGGGATCCCCTTCCAGACGGTGGAGGGCGCCGGCCAAGACACCGAAGATGCGATCCGCCTCGGGCCTGAGCATCTCTCGGCTTACGAGCTCACCGTCGAGAAGGGAACGACCTTCTCCGTCCGAATGGCGCGGAGGGAGTTAAAGGGACTTCCGGAGGAGGAGACCGCCCTCGAAATGTGGCGGCTGCGCGACCGCCTCCTCGGGGAGGCGGGCTATGCACGCTACGAGATCAGCAACTTCGCCCGGGCCGGCTTCGAATGCCACCATAACCTGAACTACTGGCGGCGCGGGGCCTACCTCGGCCTGGGGGCCGGGGCGCACGGCTTCCTCGGCGGGCGCCGCTACTGGAACCGCCTCCGCCCGGACGACTATATGAAAAACTCCTCCGATCCCACCGCGGGAGAGGAGGAGGTTAGGGGAGAAAAAGCCCTCGGGGAGGCCATCATGCTCGGCCTGCGGCTCATGGAAGGTGTCTCCCTCGACGCCCTCGCCGCCGCCTGCGGAGAATCGCCCGATGTGCGCTTTGGCCCCCTCATCGATCAACTCAAGAAAGACGGGTTCCTCGCGCGCGAGAACGGTACCCTCCGCCTCACCGAACGCGGGACGCTGGTAGCGAACAGCGTGCTCGCAAGGTTCGTGTAGGAAGGATCCCTACTCCATCATCTCGCCCATGAGCTTGTATCCCTTTCCCTCCATGTACTGCTTAAAGGCGAGGAACTCGGAGGCGGCGCGGGTGGGGTCGCGTTCGTAGTCCTCGAGTCCGCGATGCAGTCCGCTAGCAGCAGGGCCGTCGTCGGCAGAAAGAATTTCCCCCGCGTCCGTCTCACTCGATTTCCTCCAACTCCTCCAGGAGCCTTTCGCCCTCGGCCGGGTCGGCCGTCAGGGTCTTCTGCCCCCGGATGGTCACCAGGCCGGGCCGGGCCCCGCGCGGGCGGCGCAGGTTTTGGAAGGGAACCCAGTCCACCTCGAGCTTTCCCGCCTCCCGCCCCCGGCTGTGGCGGGCGGCGAGGCAGGCCCCCTGGCAGAGGGCCGCATCGGGCGGATCGGCCTTCCCCGCGCCGGGGGGAAGGCGCAGGAGTACGTGGCTCCCCGGAAGCCCGCGGGCGTGGAACCAGAGGTCCCCGGCCCGGCCCACCATTTGCGTGAGGGCGTTGTTTCCCGCCGCGTTCTTCCCGATGTAGATCTCCCATCCCTCCGGGGCGCGGAAGCGGCGGTAGGGCAGGACGGCGGGGCGCTTTCTTCCCTTCAACTTCTTCACCGCCCGGGAGGGGAAGTACCCCGCCGCCTCGATGACCTCCTCGATGGGAACCAAATCCTCCGGGGAGGCGGCCTCCTCCACGTCGAAGAGGAGCCCGTCGAGGAAGGCGAGCTCGGCGGCGAGCGCCCCGCGCCGCCGCTCCCCGGCGGGACCTCCCCTTTTCAGCTTCTTGTAGCGCCGGAAATACCGCTGGGCGTTCTCCGATGCGGTAAGGCGCGGGTCCAGCGCGATCTCCCGCTCCTCCCCCTCTCCCTTCACCCGCACCGCGCGCGCCTTCTCCGCCACCCGGTCCAGGTTCGCAAGGAGGAGCTCTCCCTTGATCCGCTCTTCTTCCGCCCTCCCGCTTTTTTCCCGGTCCACCTCGGCGGCGGCGAGGGAGCGTTTCATTTTCCCGGTGCGCCCCGCCAGGATCCGGAAGAGGCGCCGCTTCTGGTCCTCGAGACCCGCCCCCGGAACGGACTCGCGGTAGAAGGCGTCCGCCGCCTCGCTCATGGAGGAGTACCGCCGGACCCGGCCCGGCCTCGCGCTCCGGATGGCGAGGGCGCTCAACCCGGCGGGCCGGCCCTCTTCATCCAGGATGATCGCGGGGTCGAACCGACCCTCCCGGTACTCCCGGACTACTCCGGAAAAGGCGGCCCAAAGCCCCTCCCACCTTTCCGTCTCCGGCACCCTCGCGGCGATCTCCTCCGCGGCGGCCGGGCTGATCCCGGCCACCCCCCGCACGAGGAGGCGGGCCGCCCCGAGGGGGTCCAAGCTCGCCTCGTCCCCATCTTTGAGCAGGGCGCGGAGAGCCGGCTCGTCCATGTCATCGGGTTCGGGCTTTCCGGGGGCGGGGGGGAGCCGGTAAGGAATACCCCGGCCGACGGGCCTCCCTCGCGTCCGCTCCGGCCCCACCAGCTTGGCCGCCTCGAGGACGCGCCCGCTCCCCCCCTCCACGAGGATGAGGTTGGACCAACGGCCCATCACCTCGGCCATGAGGGCGCACGAGCCGCCGCGCCGTTCGAAGGAGATCTGGAGCACCCGCTCCCACCCCCGCATTTCGACGGCGCGGATCCGGCACCCGGCGAGGTGCTTCCGGAGCGTCATGCAGAAGGGAGAGGGCTCGGGCAGGGACGTCATTTTTTCCGCGGTGAGGTGAAGACGGGGGAAGGCGGGGTCCGCGCTGAGGAGGAGCCCCCGGGCACTCCGGTCCGCGCCCGCGCAGGCGAGTCGGACGGTGAGTGGACCGGTCTGGATCGCGCGCAGGAAGCGTCCGCCCGCGAGGGCCGTGTTCACCTCGCCCGCGATGGCCTGGAGAACGAATGCATCCATACCGAGATGTCCCTCGCCGAAAAGAAAAACCCGAGGCGGGTACCTTACAAACACCCGGGCGCCGAACGCCAGGGTGCGGGTGGGCGGGGGAGAGCCCGGAGGGGATTTCCCGAAGAGCGCCGGTATTTCGTAATATCACTCTGCCCCGACCGCCCGGGGGAAAAGGCCGCGTCGCCGCACATCCCGGGCCACTTGTACGTCCTCCGTCGGTTGGGGGAGGCTCCGGGCGGCGAAAATTCCTAAGGGGGGCGGAAAACGGCTTCTTCCGTCTCCCCGGGAAAGCGGTCTCTGGAAAAAGGGGGGAGCGCCGATCCTGTGTTTGACCTTTTAATCTGCGGCGTCTAAAAACATTGGAGAATCAATGTTTTGAGGTCAACTTCGCCGGTGAAACGCTGGGAGGTGAACCCATGCCGGACAGCATGACGGGATACGGGGCGGGCCAGGGCCGTCTCCGGGGCAGCGCGGTGACAGTCGAGGCTCGCTCGGTGAACCACCGCTTCCTCGAAACGGTGATCCGAAGCCCGCGCTGGATTAACCCTATCGAGAACCGGATCCGGGGTGAAGTGAAAAGCCGCTTTGCGCGGGGCCGGTTCGAGATCTTCATCCGCCTCGAGCCGGCGGCGAACGGCTCGACCTTTCTCGACCCCGCCGCCGCGAAGAATTTCGTTTCGGCCCTCAGCGCGATGCAGAAGGAGCTGGGAATTCCTGGGGAAATCAACATCGCGGTTCTCTCCAACTTCCGCGACGTCCTCCGGGCGGACGAGCCCGCCTACGAGGCGGACGAGGTCGGCGATGCCGTCATGCCCCCCCTCGGGGAGGCCCTCGACGCCCTCGTGGAGATGCGGCGGCGCGAGGGGGAGGCTCTCACGCGGGACATCCGGGAGCACCTCGGCCAGGCGCTGGCCGCCCACGCCGACATCCGGGGCCGCCTGCCCGAGGCCCAGGCCGCCCTCGCGGCCCGCGCCCGCGAGCGGATCGAGAAGGTCGCCGGAGACCTTCCCATCGACGAAGGCCGCCTCGAGCAGGAGCTCATCTACCTCGCCGAGCGCGGAGACATCAGCGAGGAGCTGGCCCGGCTGGAGAGCCACATTGCCCAGTTCGAGGACATCCTGGCCGCCTCCGGGGCCGCTGGTCGCAAGCTCGACTTCCTCCTCCAGGAGATGAACCGGGAGGCGAACACCATCGCCTCGAAATCGGTCGACCTGCCCCTCACCCAGCGCGCGGTTGACCTCAAGAGCGCCCTCGAGAAGGTCCGCGAGCAGGTGCAGAACATCGAATGATGGACCGGCGCGGATCGATCTTCGTCCTCTCGGCCCCCTCGGGCACCGGAAAGTCCTCCCTCGTCAACCAATCCCTGGCCGAGATCCCCAACGTGTGGCACTCGGTCAGCACCACGACACGCACCCCCCGCTCCTACGAAAAAGAGGGCGTCCACTACCTCTTCACCGGCCGGGAAGCCTTCGAGCGCCTGATCGCGGAGAGGAAATTCCTCGAGTGGGCCGAGGTGCACGGAGACTACTACGGCACCCCCGCCGAACCGGTGGACGAACACCTCGGGGCGGGCTGCGACGTGCTCATGGACCTCGACTTCAAGGGCGCGCTTCAGGTGAAGGCCGCGCGCCTCGACGCCATCCTCATTTTTATCGTGCCTCCCTCGCTCGAGGATCTCCGCCACCGCCTGACTCACCGGCGGGCGGAGACCGAGGAGCAGATCGAGCGGCGCCTTTCGATCGCGGAAGAAGAAATGTCCTACAAGGACAAGTACGACCACATCATCGTGAACGACATCCTCCAGGAAGCCTTCAACAAGCTGGCCGCCCTCATTGAGGGCCGCCGCAACGCCGCCGGGGAGAAGGCGCCGTGAACCCGGCGGAGGCCGCACCGGCCCTCCGGGGACGTTTCATCCTCCTCGGGGTGTCGGGCGGAATCGCGGCCTACAAGGTGGTGGACCTGGCCCGCCTTCTCACCCTCGAGGGCGCCGAGGTCCAAACTGTCCTCACGGCGAACGCCCTCGGGTTCGTCCGCCCGCTTTCTTTCCAGATCCTCACCGGCCGAACGCCCATCTCGAAGATTTTCCCCATCGAGGGAGGCGCGCACCCGGGGGACATGCCCCACATCTCGCTCACCGAGCGGGCGGACCTCGTCGTCCTCGCACCGGCGACGGCGAACCTCATCGCCAAGTTCGCCCTGGCACAGGGGGACGACATGCTCTCCACTCTTTTGCTCTCGGCGGCACCCCCCGTCCTCGTGGCTCCGGCCATGAATCCGCGGATGTGGGCGAACCCCGCCCTCCAGGAGAACCTGCGGAGGCTGCGGGAGCGCGGACATCTCGTGATGGAACCGGGGGTGGGGCGTCTGGCCCGCGAAGCGGAAGGCAAGGGACCGGGCCGGATGCCCGAGCCTGCGGCCATCGCCGCCGAGGTACGCCGCCTTATTGGGCGGCCCCAGGATCTCGCCGGAATGCGCCTCCTCGTGACGGCGGGTCCCACGCGGGAGCACTGGGACGCCGTTCGGTTCCTCTCGAACCGATCGAGCGGGAAGATGGGCTACGCCCTGGCGGGGGAGGCCGCCGCGCGGGGGGCCGAGGTCACCCTGGTGAGCGGGCCGGTCTCCCTCGAAGATCCCCCCGGGGTCAGGACCACGCGGGTGGACTCGGCTGAGGAGATGCGCGCCGCCGTCCAGGAGGCCTGGAAAGGGGCGGACGCCGCCGTCATGGCCGCCGCCGTCGCCGACCACCGGCCCGCCGCGCCCACCGGCGAGAAACGCAAGAAGGGCGCGGACTCCCTCGGGCTCGAGCCCACTCCGGACATCCTCGCCGAGTTGGGAAAGGAGAAAGGGGGGAAGATCTTGATCGGCTTCGCGGCCGAGAGCGGGCGCCTGCGGGAGCGGGCCCTCGCAAAGCTCAATAAGAAGGGCCTCGACTTCATCGTGGGCAATCTCGTCGCGGGAGAGGAGGACGCCATGGGCGCGGACGCGGCCCGGGCCACCATTTTCGACCCGTCGGGCGGGTCGGAGGTACTCCCCCGCCTCGAAAAGGCGGACTTGGCCGGGCGCATCCTCGACCGACTGGCCGATCTGTGGCAAAAAAAGAAGTGACCCGCCCGAAACACAATCGTCGAATTCCAGCAAGAGACCCCCGGCCATGACGGAGAGGACTGAGCGGGAGGCGCTCGCCCGCGATCTTCGCGGCCGCCTCGAAGTCCTTCGCGCCGCCGGGGTGCGCTATGCGCTCCTGGGGAGGGAGAGCACCGCCGCCCCGGCCCCTCCTCCCGAACCCCCCGCATCGGTGCACGAACCCCTACCCGCCCCGGGTCAGACCGCCCTTTTCGATACCCAGGAGACCTCCCCCATGCCCTCGCGCGCACCGGCGAAAAAAGGATTCACCCTCCCGCCTCTTCCCTTCGACCCGAAGTCGGAGATGGCACTGGACGCCCTCGCCGCCGCGGTGGACGGCTGCCTGCGCTGCAAGCTCGGGGCGGGAAGGACGAACCTCGTCTTCGGGGCGGGGAATCCGGACGCCGACATCGTCTTCATCGGGGAGGCCCCCGGGGCGGACGAGGACGCCCAGGGGATTCCCTTCGTCGGCCGGTCCGGACAGATGCTCACCCGGATGATCGAAAACGTCATCGAGATCCCTCGGGGGGAGGTCTACATCGGGAACATCCTCAAGTGCCGCCCGCCGGGAAACCGGGACCCCGAGCATGACGAGATCGGCTGCTGCGAGCCCTACCTCCACAAGCAGCTCGAGATCATCCGGCCCCGCATCATCGTCGCCCTCGGCCGGTTCGCCGCCCAGTGGCTCCTCGCCACCAAAACCCCCATCGGCCGGATGCGCGGGAAGTTCGGCCGCTACCGGGGGATTCCCACCCTGGCCACCTACCACCCCGCCTACCTCCTCCGAAGCCCGCGCGAGAAGCGAACCGTCCTCGACGACCTGCTCAAGGTCAAGGCGATCTACAACGGAGAGGCGGAGCCCGAGATCGAGATTTTCGGCTAGAGATACCTGGGAGAGAAAGGGAATGCGCTAGGGAGCGGATACCTTGAGGGTTTTGTTTTCCCGGCTGTCCGCATCCATCGGGCAAAGTGATAAAATGGCGCTTCCGAATGCCCGGTTCTCTTAGGAGAGCGTGTGCGTACCCTCGATATCGGATGTGGTCTGGCGAAAGAGCCCGGGGCCATCGGGCTGGACGTAAATTCTTCCACTGACGCCGACGTGCTGGCGGATATTTCGGAAAATCCCTTCCCGATCCGCTCCGGTGCGTTTGACCGGATTGTCATCCGCCATGTGATCGAGCACGTGGAAAACCCCCTGCGCTTCCTGGAAGAGCTGCATCGCGTCGCCCGCGACGGGGCCGAGATAGAAGGGATTACGCCGCACTTTTCCAATCCCTGCTCCTTCGCCGACCCGACCCACCGGCACCATTTTTCCGTTCTGTTCCTGAATTTTTTCCGGAGAGATCAAGAATTTCCGCCCGCCGGGTGGCGGCGCTGGGCGAACCGGTTTCTGGAGTGCTATTACCCGGCGATATCCTTCTATAGCGGCGTCCGCTTCGAACTCACCGAGCGGCATCTCACCTTTTGCCGCTTGCACAGATGGTTCGGCATCGCCTGGCTCGCGAACCGCTTCCCCGAGATCTGGGAATTTCACTTTTCCGGACTTTTCCGGGCGCGCGACATCTTCTTCAGGCTTCGGGTCCGCAAATAGACTCTCCCGCAGCCGGGGGGAGGCGCTTTCCCTTCCCGGCCCAGGGCGGGAGAATGGGGGACGGTTTTTCCGGGAGGCGGGCACCATGCATACCCAGCTGTATTTCGCCTACGGCATGAACATGGGGGACTCCCACATGATGGTGGTCTGCGAGGAGGCCGAGCGGGCGGGCACCGCCCGGCTCCCCGGCCACCGCTTCTCGATCAGCGGGACGGGGGGAGCCACTCTCCTCCCCGAGGAGGGGGCTGAGGTCTGGGGCGTCCTCTGGTGCCTCAACGCGCGGGACGAAAAGATCCTCGATGCGCACGAGATGGTACACCTCGGCACTTACGACCGGCGGTTTGTCGAGGTCGAGACCGGGGCGGGCGAGACCCTCAAGGCCCTCACCTACATTGCCGCGGACCCCACCCCCGGCGCCCCGCGGGAAGGCTACGCCGAGGGTGTCGCCGCCATCGGGAAGTGGAACAGCCTCCCCGAGGCCTACTTCGAAGAAGTGCTCGCCTGGCGCGGGACCGGGGGCACCGCGCCGCCGCACGTTATGTCCAAGGAGAAGAACACCACGTGATCTGTGAGAGCTGCCGGAAGGAGATCGTCCCGGACCGGATGTTTTGCATCTGGTGCAACGCCTTCGTCCCCGACCACCGCGCCGGGCGAAGGGCCGGTCTCGTCCGCCGGTTCCTCGCCACCCTGATCGACCCCGCCCTCCTCACCATCGTCTTCTTCGTGGCCGAGAGCGTCGCCCGCGAGTGGTACCCCTCCCCCCCCGGCATTCCCTCCGATATCTTCGACAACAGGCCCGATATCATCGGCGGGTTCGCCGCCCTGGCCTACGGCGTCCTCGTCCTCGTTCTCTTCTTCAGGGGCCAGAGCCCGAGCAAGTGGATCCTCGGCGAGCGGGTGGTGGTCCGGCGGACGGGAAAACCCGCCGGCTTCTGGCGGATGGTGCTCCGCGAGTCCTTCGGCAAGACCCTCAGTGGGATCTTTTTCGGGCTGGGCTACCTATGGGCCCTCTGGGATCGCGACAGCCAGGCCTGGCACGACAAAATCGCCGGAACCCTCGTCATCCACTACCGCGGCGCCGAAGAGAAAAAAGAGGCGATCGCGAGCGGGCCGTCGCCGCAGGGCGCGGCGCCCGGAGCGCGGAAAGAATAGCCCCGCCGCGATGGGGCGGCCCGCCCCTTCCTACCGCTCTTTGAAGCGGAAGGGCCCGCCCGATTTCTTGAGGATGCGCTGGTAGTCCCCCTCGTAGATGCGGTCGTACTCCCCGAACCAATTGTCCAGGTCCCCCTCCCGCCAGTACTCGTAGTCGTACGCATAGGGGCTCGGCTCTGCGAGCTCCTTGTAGAGGGCGGGGTAGCGCTCAAAGATCTGCCCCGGCCGGCACCCGATGGGCCGCCAGTTCGGGTCGTCCGGCTTGGAGAGGTTCTCCTCGTCGTAGTTGCGCGTGCGCAGGTATCGGAGGCGCTCCATGTCTAGGTCGCAGACGAGGACCCCTGGGTCGGTGCGCTCCCCCTCCATGCGCTCGGGCCCGGCGGCGATGGCCCCGGACACGACCGACTTTTCGTAGTCGAAGCCGTCCGCCTTGTAGAGATTCTGGGTGACGAGAACATAGTAGAGGTTCTCCGCCGCCCGCACCCGCGCCATGCAACGCCAGGTGTCCCGGAGGGCGTAGCCGGTCTCGCTGTGCATCCCGTGGACGGGGGAGACGATGATCTGCGCCCCGCGCAGCATGAGCAGGCGCGGAAGCTCGGGCACCCAGAGCTCGCTGCAGATCTGGAGCCCCACCTTGCCCAGGTCGGTATCCACCACGCAGGGGGCCTGGCCGGGCAGGAGGTGCCCCTTTCCGCCGTAAAGATAGGCGTTGAGGGGCGGGGTGTCCGGCTGCTGGCGCAGGTAGCGCGCGAGCTCCTTCCCCTCGGGGCCGAGCATCCGGAGGGTGAGGAGAAACGCCCCGGGCACCTCGCTCTCGGTGACGTTCCCCGCGATGATGTACATGGCGTGCTCCTTCGCCTTCTTCTTCAGCTCCTCGAGGGGGTCGAAGGGGAACTTGGGGTTGTCGAGCGGCCCGGTCATGGGTCCTGGGTAGCCCTCGGGGTAGAGGAGAAGCTGGACCCCCGCCGCCCCCGCCTCGTCCGCAAACCGAAGGGCGGCCTCGGCGTTCCGCCACTCCTCCTCGCCGTAGAACGACTCGGGCAGCACGATGCCCGCCCGCACGCTGGAAAGAACCGCCATCTCTCACACCTCCCGAAAAGAAGGAAAACCGCGCCCATCCTCTGCGAAACTCGCTACGACTCGGCTGCATGCACGCAATATTCGGCGCCGGTCCGCCGTGTTGTCAAACCGGGGGGAGGGAGGTCTTTCCTTGCTCTCAATCGTTTGCACTCCCTCAGAAATTGCCCTTTAGTGATCCCCACCCCTCATCGCGGGACCATTCTTTTCTTCGGTTCCTTGCTGGGGAAGGCGTACTTGCTTTGGCTCACCTTCATCTTCACGAGGGACTTGGCCATCTCGATCGCGCACCGGTACGAATGCAGGACCGGAATATCGTACCCAGCCTCGATCAGTCGCTCCTGCGCCAAGGGCTGCACCAACGTCAGGGCCGTGCAGCCGCACTCGATGACGTCGGCACCATCCTGCTCGATGGCCTCGATGGCCTCTTGGACGAACGCGTCCGCGGCCTCCGCGGGATTATCGGTAACCTCCAGCACTGGCCATTCGATGGACCTTACCGAGACGCACTTCTCGTTCATCCCGTAGGACATGAGGTTCTGTCGGATGGGGATGGCCATGGACTCCAGCGTGTCCATCAGGGTGAACTTGTTTCCCAAGACGGAGGCGTAGGCCGCCTGGGAGTGCGTGCAGCCGACAACCGGTATCCCGAATGGGGCACCAATCTCCATGGCGGCGTAGAGGCCGGGCTCCAATCCCCCCAGGAGGATGACGGCGTCGCACCTTCCGCTCTCGCAAGCCGCGCGCACGAGTTTCAGGACCCCCGGAACGGCCACCGCCAGCGATTCGCGGTCCTCCACCACCGGCCCCGGAAAGCCTTCGTCGATATCCCAGTCGATCCCGTCCAGCAAGCCCTCGGCCCCCATCTGGCGCAAACTCGTCACGGTGACCGGCTCCCCGCCGGAGGGCGCGTTCATGTTCTGGAACGCCGGTACGAATTTGAATCTCATTCGATTCACCTCCCACCCCGGCGGGGCCGTTCGCCTCCCTGAACCCCTCCGGCGGCTTCCCTCCTTCCTCAGCGCGGGACCATTTTTTTCTTCGGTTCCTTGCTGGGGAAGGCGTACTTGCTCTGGCTCACCTTCATCTTCACGAGGGACTTGGCCATCTCGATCGCGCACCGGTACGAATGCAGGACCGGAATATCGTACCCAGCCTCGATCAGCCGCTCCTGCGCCAAGGGCTGCGCCACCACCAGGGCCGTGCAGCCGCACACGATGACGTCAGCACCATCCTGCTCGATGGCCTCGATGGCCTCCTGGACGAACGCGTCCGCGGCCCCCGAGGGATTTGCGAGAATCTCCATGACCGGCCATTCGATGGACCTTACCGAGACGCACTTCTCGTTCATCCCGTAGGACATGAGGTTCTGCCGGATGGGGATGGCCATGGACTCCAGCGTGTCCATGAGGGTGAACTTGTGGCCCATGACGGAGGCGTAGGCCGCCTGGGAGTTCGTGCAGCCGACAACCGGTATCCCGAAATGGGCGCCTATCTCCATGGCGGCGTAGAGGCCGGGCTCCAACCCGCCCAGGGCGACGATGGCGTCGTACCTTCCGCTCTCGCAAGCCGCGCGCACGAGTTTCAGGACCCCCGGAACGACCTCGGCCAGATCTTCGCGGTTCTCCACCGTCGGTCCCGGAACCCCTTTGTCGACATCCCAGTCGATCTCGTCCAGCAAGCCCTCGGCCTCCATCCGGCGGAGGCCCGTCACGTTGGCCGGCTCCACGCCCGGCGGTGTCTCCATGTTCAGAAAAGGCGGTATGAATTTGAGTCTCACCCGATTTGTCTCCCGTCCCGGCGAGACGGTTTACCCTCGCCGCCTCTTCGCATCCTGAATCAACACACATCGCAATCGCGGGTCTTCAGTGTAGGCCAAATCCGCGAAGCTTTCCAAATATCCGCCTCCCGGAATCCCCTCGCCGGCCCCCCCGCCGCTACACCTAGTCGGAGATTCCCTCCCCCTCCCGCGGGTACTGGAACAGTTCAATGAGGAGGCCGCCGGTGATGGCGGGGTCGGCGAAGGGGATGAAGGCGTTTCGCGCCCGCCCTTCACCACCCTCAGGGAGGGTCATCTTTCGGTTCGGTGTGGCCGGGGGTTCCGGCCGCTTTATGCGCGGGGAACGTCGGATTGTACCTGCACGTTCAATCCTTCAACAGCACGACCCACCCCGCAGGCGATCTGCGTCCCGGCGGCGCCGGAGGGCTGGGAGGCGAAGTGGTCGGTCCCGGCGTGGAGGATGACGGCGCGGCCCGCGATCGAGTTGTGGCCGGGCCGGCGGCCAGGGCGAGGCCAGCTGGCGCGACGATTCCGGTGCGGGCGGCTTTTCCAAAAAATCGGGTCATGCTTTCTTACTCCCGCGGGTGGCGAGAGGCCGGGGAGCGATCCGCCGATTATATGCGCACCGGGCGGGCGGAAGGGAGATTCCGGCCGGGAACCGGCCCTTTCCCTGCACGGGAGGAGGGAGAGTTATTTCTTCCGCCGCCCGCGCTTCCCCGGCATGGCGGGATCGGAGGGGCGGGGGTCTGCGGTGGGCTGATCCTCGGGAACGCCGAGGGATTTTCCGAGGCGCTCGTTTAGGATCTCCTCCCGGCGGCCCAGCCTGCGGGCGATCTCGGCCTCGAAGCCACGGCCGGAGGGGCGGTAGAACTGTTTTCCCCGGAGGCTTTCGGGCAGCCCCTCCATCTCGACCACGGCGTCCTCGAACTCGTGGGCGTGGCGGTATCCCTCGCTGTAGCCGAGGTCCTTCATGAGGCGAGTGGGGGCGTTCCGGAGATGGTGGAGGACGGGCTCGGCGGGACACTCGTCGATTGTGCGCTCGACCTCGCCGTAGGCCCGGTAGACGGCGTCGCTCTTGGGGGCGGCGGCGAGGTAGACCACGGCCTCGGCGATGGCGAGTTTTCCCTCGGGAAGGCCGATGAAGTGGAAGGCCTGCTGGGCGGCTATGGCCACCCCGAGGGCCTGGGGGTCGGCGAGGCCCACGTCCTCGGAGGCGAAGCGCACGATTCGCCGCAGGATATACATTGGGTCCTCCCCACCCTCGAGCATGCGGCCGAGCCAGTAGAGGGCGCCGTCCGGGTCGGAACTTCGGAGGGTCTTGTGCAGGGCACTGATGAGGTTGAAGCGCTCTTCGCCCGCCTTGTCGTAGAGCAGAGTTTTGCGCTGGGCCGCCTCTTGGACCTCGGGATCGCCGATGAACCCGGGGCCCTGACCCGTATCCTTCCGGGATTCGTCCCGGGCGATGGCGGCGGCAAGTTCCAGGATGTTTAGGGCGATGCGGGCGTCCCCGCTCGAGAGGGTGGCGATGCGGCGGAGGGCGCCCACATCGGCGCGAAGGCCGGCCCCCCCCAGCCCGCGCTCCTCATCCGCGAGGGCCCGGCGCAGGATCCGGACCAGGCCCTCCTCGTCCAGGGACTCGAGGACGAACACGCGGGAGCGCGAGAGGAGGGGGGCGATCACCTCGAAGGAGGGATTCTCGGTCGTGGCCCCTATGAGGGTGAGGGTTCCGTCCTCGACGTGGGGCAGGAGGCCGTCCTGCTGGGCCTTGTTGAAGCGGTGGATCTCGTCGACGAAGAGGATGGTGCGCCGCCCGCGGCGGCGCTGGCGTTTGGCTTCCTCGACGGCCTCGCGGATCTCCTTCACGCCGTGGAGGACGGCGTTGACGGTGAGGAAGCAGGCGTTCGTGCGGGCGGCGATGACACGCGCGAGGGTAGTCTTCCCGGTGCCGGGCGGGCCCCAGAAGATAACCGAGCGCAGTTCGTCCTGCTCGATGGCCCGGCGGAGCACCTTTCCTCCGCCGAGGAGGTGGTCCTGCCCGTGGACCTCTTCGAGAGTGTGCGGGCGCATTCGGTCCGCAAGGGGGGGGGGCGGTGCGCGACGGCCCGCCGGCGGGGCTTCGCCCTTCCCGCCGGAGACCGCGGGACCCGGGGAGTCTTCGGACTCGGATGACTCGAAAAGTTCCAGTTCCATGCGCGCTCATTCTCTATCGGAAAAAGGAAGCCCGAGGCCATCCTACCACTTCCGCCCCCTCCGCGCGGCGCCCCGCAGGGACCCGGCCTTGACGAGAGCAGGGGGGCCGGGGTATCAGGATGCGGTCTGTTCCGAAAGATTTCGTGAAAGAGGAGCCGCATTTTATGGACAAAAAAGTCGTTAAAACAGACAAAGCCGCCTCGGGGAAGGTTCCCTTGTCTCAGGGGATACTGGTGGACGGTTGGCTATTTTGCTCGGGCCAGCTTCCCCTCGACCCCAATACGGGCGCACTGGTCCCCGGCGGGATCGCCGAACAGACGCGGCGGGTCATCGAAAACCTCATGGCTGTGTGCGAGGCGGCGGGAACTTCGCTCCAAAATGCCGTAAAGGTTACGATTTACATGGCCGACCTTGGCGAACTTCAAGGGATGAATCAGGTTTTTGAAAAATACTTCGGTATTGAGGATCCGCCCGCACGGACTACCTTCCAGGCCGGTGGACTTATCGCCGGAGCCAAACTTGAAATTGAACTCATAGCAAAGTTCTGAAAAGTAAATCATGGCAAAACCTCTAGTCGGCATAATGATGGGTAGCGCATCGGATGTTCCGGTAATGGAGAACGCCGAGAAGGCGCTGGAAGAATTGGGCGTTCCATCCGAAATGCGCGTTCTTTCGGCCCACCGCACCCCGGATGAGGTGCGCGCATATGTGAAGGGGGCATCCGGCCGGGGAATCCGCGTTCTCATCGCGGGAGCCGGGATGGCGGCTCACCTGGCGGGATCGGTGAGCGCCCTTACTGATTTGCCTGTCATTGGGGTGCCCATTAACAGTTCGGACTTTGGGGGACTGGATGCCCTTCTTTCGACTGTTCAAATGCCGCCGGGGATTCCGGTTGCGTCCATGGGCGTCGGGGCTGCGGGCGCCCGCAACGCTGGCCTTTTATCGGCTCGCATTCTCGCCCTCACCGACCAATCCATTGCCACCCGATATCGAACCTTTGTGCAAAAGCAAAAGAGAAAAGTCCGCGCGGCTGATAAAGCCCTCCAAAGTGAGCGGTCCCCAATAAACGCGAAGACTAAGCGGGCCATCCGGGAAAAAAATTAACAAAGTGGCGAAAATTCTCGCCGTTCAGCCCAATGCTCCAGATGATAAGACTGTTCGCATTGCATCTGAGGCATTAAAGCGAGGAGAAGTTGTCGCTCTTCCCACCGATACCCTATATGGACTGTGTGCGCTCGCGTCCAATACAAAGACGATCAAACAACTATTTTCGGTAAAAGGGCGCACGGATGAGAAAGGGGCACCGATTCTTATCGGAAAAATGGATCAGCTGGCGCTCTTAGCAAAACACTTCCCTCCTCAAGCAAATCGCGTCATGGCAGCCCTTTGGCCGGGTGCGCTCACCCTCATCCTTCCGGCCCGGGAGGACGTGCCCGTCCCTTTGATAGAGGACAAAGGCGTGGCCGTTCGAATGCCCAATCAAGCGCTCTGCTTGGCAATTGCTTTGAATTCAGGGCCCTTCGCCGCGACCAGCGCAAATCGTCCCGGCAATCTTCCCCTCGATTCCACCTCTACAATCGACTCGGAATTCGGCGAACTCACTTCTCTCATCTTGGATGGAGGGAAAATCGAAGGAGGTTTGGCCTCTACGGTTGTCGATATCCGTGGAGAAAAACCTATTCTTATTCGAGAGGGAACCGTTCTATTTGTTTCGGTGGTAGCCGCCTGGGAGAGCCATTCGAAATCTTATGATTAAAGTGAACATATGGCCGAACCTATTCCGGATCGGGAAGATTGAACACGATCTCACCGTCTCTTTCTACAAGGCACTGGCATGCGAGACGAAACTCATCCGGATCCCATCTATAGGCGTCCAGAGTATCGCGCTCATCTTCACCTTGGGATGAGAGGTTTTCACCGCCGGACATCACAATGATCTTGCAGGTAGAACAGGCACAGTTTCCGCCGCAATCATGGGGGTGGTCAAAATTATTATTCAAATCTGATTCAAGGATAGATTTCCCATCTCGACATTAATATTCAAATTCAGATTTTCGATGTGCATTGTCCCCGAACACACACGTCTCCTATTGCAATCCGCTTGTTCGGTTTAACCTTATAACTTCCGCTAACGAACATTATTAGTTTAAATATTGATCAAACTGGAATTCCGAAAACTGGATTTTTCCTAACCCGGCGATTGGAGAAATTTTCTTCACTCGTTCGAGAGGATATTGCTTTGATCTGGCGCTTGAAGCCGTAAGATACTATCTTCTCCTGATCCAGTTCGTGGATGACTTCAAACTGAATAGTGGCTTCGTAGCCCTTTTTCCTTGAAGCGAGGCGGACATCGATCAATTTCATAACCTCGCCCAATACGCTCACTACAACAGGGTGAAGCGGCGGAAAGGGTATGACGAACCGAAGGATGTCTTCTTTCGCAATAGGCTGGAGTGAAACGATTCGCATGCCACCAGACGATAGGTCAATGCAAATGGCCTTAAGTAGTTTACTCGAGGACACAGAATTGCCGCCCAACACAGCTTTAATTTCATCAAGTTTATCTACAATCTGATTCATGGAACGCACAATCTGCTGAAACATCTGAATTTCAACTGGAGAGCCATCCATGATTAACAACTGTTCGGTGCTTTCTCCACCGGCACTCCCTTATCCCCGTTCGGAGGTACGCTTGTAGCGGAAAATATCACTCAGCTTCTTGAATTCAGCTTCGGACAGCACCTAATACTCAACCTGAAATCTTTCCTCAGTTCGGAAGGTACCCTGATTCTGCCCGTCATCCTACCCTATTGAAAAAAATCTTTATCAACTCCCTGAGTCATCATTGCTCTCCTTCAATAACGTTCTTGCTGAGAATTCGGGCCAACTCCTTCTGACGTTTAACAGTATAAGCGATGATCGTTTTTCGATCCTCTTCATGAATCGATGCAAACTTGCATGCAACAACATAACCCGAAAAGTCGGAGACAACTTCTGCCCGGACGACCTCTCCCAGTACTACTATCGTAGCCGGATGAGGTTCCGCTGTATTGATAAGAATTCTTAGATACCATTCCTTTTCTATCGGCCACCGGGAAGAGAATCGAATCCCTGATCCAGACAGATCAAGACAATTGCCGATTTTGAATTTATGCTCTTTGGGTTTTTCCTCACTCAAGCCCGATGCCTCCAGAAGTTTATCAAGCTTCTGTTCAATCCGGCCAAGAATGGCGAGAATCGGTGAATCCGCTGACACTGAAGAAACCGTTGCTTCTGTAACCGCTACAACATCGACTCCCTCTCCCATGCGATCCTGCGTGCTCTTGGTTAAGTAGAGTTGCTTGGAAGCTTCAAAATCCTCTTTTGAAATGGGCATGAACTTGATGGGAAAGGACTCAAGGGTTCGTGTGTAGGTACGGTCTGCCACGCCTTTTTCGGGCAAGCTATCGGGAAATGTATCGTTTGGCATTATCGACCCTGTAGATTACACGAGTATTATAATTGCGGAATTAACCGCTGTGGCCTTCCCCCGATATGGTGATTTCAACTCGCCGTTTTTTTTTCCGATTCCCGGGAGTGGGAGCGTGGCAACTGAAATTCCGCATAACCCGTTGCAGAAAACCGCGCCAGGTCCAATCTGCCTTGATCCACCATGAAACAAACCACAGAAGCGGCCCGGGCGGCAGAAAGTTCCCGGTGTGATAGATATACTTTTCTTTTCGTTTGGGTATCGTCGGTGTGCCCCTCCACCAATACTTTGAAG
>CAZUHN010000244.1:0-13502 GCA_964620535.1 uncultured Nitrospinaceae bacterium
GGCGCTTTGGCGGCCGAGGTGGGGCGCGAGGGCCAGCATGACCGGCTCGTCCATGGAAAGCCCCCCCTCGATCCAGCAGTTCTCGTACATGCGGTTCGTGTTCACCGTCAGGCCAGAGACGATGTGGGTCATCTGGGCGCAGATAGAGGCGGTCATGGCGAGCACGTTGGGCACGTTCACGTACTCGACCGCGAGGCGGGACGCATCGCGGATGTCGGGGCAGTAGAGGTCCATCACTGAGTGCGCCCCGGCGCGGATGAGCTTGGCGATTCCCATCACCCACTCGCAGCCGAAGGGATTGCGCTTGTGGGCGAGGGTGGAGCTTCCCACCTGGTCGCCCTCGCGGAAGGGCTCGGCCACCTCGCCGATCTCGGGGCGCTGCATGGTCCAAAAATCGCGGGCCGTCTTCTCCAGGTTCACGCTGACGAGGGAACAGACCGCGAGCGGCCCGGAGACCCTGTCGCGGGCGGCCTCGCTCTCGGTGATGGTGGGAACAGTGAGCCCGAGCCGGCCGGCGATGCGCTTGCCGAGCTCGAGGGTCTCTTTCGGGGTTCCGTAGGAAGAGCCGGTCCCCACCGCGCTGGTGATCTTCGCCACGGCGGTGTTCTCCCGCTCCCATTTCATCCGCTCGATGTGCCGCCGGAGGGCGGCGGCCTGGATGCCGACCAGGAAGCCGAAGCTGATGGGCGGGCAGTGCTGGCCGTGGGTGCGCCCGGGCATGACGGTCTTCTTGTGCGCCTCCATCACTTCGAGGAGCGCCGCCTCCAGGGCGCGCATCTCGCCCAGCAGATCATCGATCGACTCCCGGAGGAGGATGGCCGTGCTCGTCCAGAGAATGTCCTGGGTGGTGGATCGCCAGTGCACGTATTCGCCCCAGCCGTCCTCGCAGATCTCGTTCAGCCCCCAGACCAGGGCCACGATGTCGTGCCCCTTGAGGGCGAAGAGCTCGGCGTAGCGCTCGGCGGAAAAATTCTTCGTGTTGGCCTTCTTGCGGATCTCGGCGGCCGCTTTTTTGGGGATCATCCCCATCTCGGCCTGCACCTCGGCCAGGGTGGCCTCCACCAGAAGGCGCTTGGCGATGATGTTTTCCTCGATCCATATCCCGCGCTGCCGCGGGGTGAAGAACTTGGAGCGGTAGAGTTTCATATCTGCCGGGTGTACGGCAGAATCGTATTCCATGGGTCCTCCCGTTCTCGACGGTTAATAACTGCGCAAAGTGAATACGATTTTCACTTCCAAGATTTTCACTTCCAAAGAGAAGCCGGGCAGGTCCGGTCCGACCTCGGGCAAACGCGAACGGTGATTAGAAGTAGGCCTCCCCCGGGCCGACGGTCGGCTTCCACTCGCAATCGCCGAAGGGGCCGTCCCCGTGCTCCTTGAGATAGGCGATGCGGTCATGGCCCGCGGGAACGCCCTTCCCGGCCAACGCCCTGCTCAGCCAGTCCATCGCGTACTGGTGGCAGTCCAGGTCGCCCACGTTCGAGAGCTTCCAGAGGGGGTGGAACTGGTTCTCAAACACCCACATCTCCTTCGCGGCCGTGATGTCATGATACACTTCGATGGCGTCCTCCAGGGGGCAGAGGGGGTCGAACTCGCCCGTGATGAGGAGGGTCGGGCACTGGATCTTGTCCATGTAGCCCTTCACCGTCATGGTCTTCGCCATCTCGTCGAACTCGTCCTCATCGCCCATTCCGGCCATGTACATGAACACCTGCTTAAAGCGCGGGGAGGACTCGGTGAAGATGGTGTTGTTCGGGTTGAAGCAGGCCACCGCGCTCGCGACGGCAGCCATCCGGTGGTCGTAACTCGAAAGGCGAAGCGACCAGAAGCTCCCCATGCTGATGCCGTAGATCCCGATCTGGGAGGGCTCCACCTCCTCACGCCCGAGGAGATAATCGATCACCGCCGCGCCCGCGCGCTCGTAATTATCCCCCACGGCGCGGATCTTCTGTATGTTGGAGTTTCCCTGGCCCGGCCCGTCGATGGAGATGATGTTCATCCCCCGCTCGATGGCGTGGTTGGTGTAGGCCTTGGGGTAGGCCTCCTTGGTCTGGTCCATGCCGGGGACGTAGATGACGGTGGGCGCCCGGCGCCCGCCCGGCTGCTTATAGAAGAGGCAGGAGATGGTCTTGCCGTCGTCGAAGGGGACCTCCACCCGCTCGATCGGGTAGGGCGCGCACTCGGCGCGGCGGTCCACCATCTCGGAGAGCTTTTTGTAGGTGGTGAGCTTGATGGGGTGATCATCGTAGAAGATGGGATGCTGGGCCATGCGGTAGGCCTCGATGGCGAGGTCGTAGTGCTGAAAGGCGGTCATCTTAAACCCGTTAGCCTGGGCGCGCTTTCCGAGCGCCTCCTGGTGCCCGCCCTCCTCGCGCCACATCTTGGGCAGCATCCGGTAGTTGTGGGCGCGCTTGGGAACCTCGAGCTCGTCCTTCTCGAAGTTCTGCACCCTTCCCCGCATGTTCAATGCCAAGTCCAGTATCCACTGCTGGTTGTCGCGCCGCGTGCGAAGGTTGCGGATCATGACTCCTCCTCTCTCAGACCACTTCGGCCCGAACCAGGCCGGCAGGACACGGATGAATTTTGTTGCGAAAAATGGTCCAGCGATATTATGCGCCGCGAACCCTCGCCGTCAATCGAAAGCGCAGGCCCTGGCTTCCTCTCCCGTTCCGGCGCCCGCACGGCGGGGCGAGGGCAGTTTCCCCGCCCCATGGGTTGACTTCCCTTCCCGTATCATGCCCCTTTGCCTGCCGATCCCCCTCTTGCGCCCCGGCCGCACAGCGGGGAAAATGCCACTTTTCAAGAACAGCACCGGAAAGCGCCTCCCCCGCGGCGCACCGGGTGGCGCAACGGAAAGTCGACGGAGAGGACTGGACGAATCGTCCCGCCGATTCTTTTCTCCTTCACCCCGAGCGAGGAGGTCCCCCATGCCCGCGTTTCCGCCGCCGGCGTGGGTTCCCGGCCGGTCGAACATTCAGGACAAGTGGCGGAATTCCGGCACCCCGGAGAAAAATCCCCCTGGAAAAGGAAACCCATGACGGCCCACCGCGTACTCACGGTCGACCCCCGCTACGCGGATTCGAACCGGCGCGCCCTTGTGAGCGAATGTTTGGGCGAGGGGTACGAATTGGTAATCCCCGCCTCCTACGAGCCGGAGGCACTCAAAAAAGAAGCGGCCACGGCGGCGGCCATCATCACGGCCTACCGGCCCCTCACGGCTGAGCTCATGGCCGCGGCGCCCCGCCTGCGCGTGGTCGGCAAGGCGGGGACGGGTGTGGACTCCATTGATGTCCGGGCCGCGACCGCCCGCGGACTGCCCGTCACCAACGTGCCCGGCGCCCTCCGCGCCTCCTCGATGGCCGAGCACGTCTTCACGTTTATGCTCATACTCTCCCGCCATCCCTGGCTCTGGGAAAGCAAGCCCGTGCCACACGTCGCCCTCGAGGGCGCCGTCCTCGGAATTGTCGGGCTCGGCGAGATCGGAAAGGCCGTGGCGGGCCGGGCCTCCGCCTTCGGGATGAAAATCATCGCCCATACGCGGACGGGGGGGAAATTCCGCCCCGAGGGGTATTCGGTCGAGGAGACCGCTTCGCTGGAAGCGCTGCTTCCGCGGGCGGACTATCTCGTCCTTTGCGTTCCGCTCTCCCCCGAAACCGACAGCCTCATCGGGGAAAAGGAATTGGCCCGAATGAAAACCTCCGCTTTCCTCATCAACGTCGCGCGCGGGCGGGTGGTGGACACGGATGCCCTCGTAAAGGCCCTGGGCGAAGGGCATATCGCGGGCGCCGGCCTCGACGTAACCGACCCCGAACCCCTTCCAGGGAATCATCCCCTGCGCGGGTTCCCGAACGCGGTTGTCTCCCCCCACATCGGCGCCCTCAACGATCGCATCCAGCGGACCGCTATCGAGCTCATGTGCCGGAACATTCGCCTCGCCGTAGAAGGGGAGCGGCCGGAGTTCATCGTCAATCCGGAAATCTTCGGCTAGCCGGACGGGGGCCGGCCCGATTGTCCCTTCCCGGTCCGGCGGCGCATTTTCTCCTGCAGAGGGTGAAGTCCATGCTATGATTGGGCCGTAATCCGTTTTGGCAATTGTGCGCTGTGCTTCATGATTCCGGGAAGTCATGGCAAAGAATTCCGTCCCCGACGAAAATTCGAACCGCACGTTTCGAAGAGGAGAACTGCTGGGCAAGTACCGCCTCGGCCGGCGGGTGGGCCGTGGCGGCTACGGAGACGTGTGGCGCGCGCTTGATACCATCGAAGGCGTCCAGGTGGCCCTCAAAATCCCCTACCGCTTTCCCGCCGACACAATAATGCTGGCCGATTTCCGCCGGGAGGCCCGGATTCTCTCCCAACTCGATCATCCCAACATCTTGCGCCTGAAGAACGCCGACATCATCGGAGGCCGCCTTATCCTCGCCTATGAGTTGGGGCTGGAAAGCCTCGATGAGCGCAGGCAGCGCCGCTTGCGGACCCGGTGGTCGCTCGAAGTGGTGCGCCAGCTGTTGGAGGCCCTGAGCGCGGCCCATCAGAAAAAAGTCATCCACCGCGACGTAAAGCCCGAAAACATTTTTCTTTTCCCGGGGGACCGGGTCCAACTCGGCGATTTTTGCATCGCCCGGCTGGCCGACGTGAAGTTCACCCACGACACGAGTTCGGGCACCCCCGGTTTCATGGCCCCCGAGCAGGCTTACGGCCAACCTAGCCTGGCCTCGGACGTTTTCTCGGCGGGGCTCGTCCTCTACCAGCTTCTCACCGGCAAGCTTCCCGCCTGGTCCTTCGAGTGGCCCTTTCCGGGACACAAAATTCTCGAAGCGAAGGTGCCCCCCCAAATGTGCAACCTGATCCGCAAGGCAGCCGCCTTCAAGGCAAAGGCCCGGTACCCCAGCGCGACCCAAATGCTCTCGGCCTATAACCAAGCACTCGCCAGGTACCGCCAGGGGGAGCGGAATAAAATCACATCCGTCCAAAGGCGGCGCGCGCGCTCCGGGCAACCCCGCTGGGAGGCGGTGCGGATCCGGGAATTTGAAAACCTCTTTCGGAACCGCTATGAGCTCCGGTACGAATGCCGCAAGTGCGGAAACCCCGTCGGTGAAGCCATGTCCTTCTGCCCTTGGTGCGGAACGGGCGACAACTCCTTCCGCAACGCGACCAATTACCCCGCCTACTGCCCCGAGTGCGAACGAGGGGTACGGACGGAATGGGCCCATTGCCCTTGGTGCTACGCGGGCCGGTTCCGGGACGCGGTACAGCGTCCCCACCGGGACGCGCGCTACACCCGCCGATGCGCGAACCCCTCGTGCCGGGATCGCCGCATGACGACCTTTATGCGCTACTGCCCGTGGTGCAAGACCAAGGCGAAACGTCCGCCCAAATGCCAGGAGCACGAGGCGTCCTGTCCTCAATGCGCCTGGCCAGTTCCCAAGAGTTTCTGGGAGATCTGCGGTTGGTGCGGAAAGGATATCTCCTGAGGCCAAACTCCCCGCCGGCCTCCCATTTGCCGAACACCTTACCCCGCTGCCCTGCGCGGATTGCTTGATCCGCCAAATGGGCGGGGATAAAGTAGAAGTAGCGTAATTCCAGCCATTCCAATTAGAAGCGCAAGCGCCGCCGGAATCCGGCCGGGGGTCCCATTTGCGGATCGGTCTGGTGGGCCGGATACTTTTCCGTATTGCATCAATTTCGAAGGAGTGCGCATGGACACACAGGACTGGTATACCGTGGACGAATTCGCCCCCGGAACGTTTCAGGTAACCGAGGGCGACCGTTTCAACATGTTCTTGATCGTGGGGAACGAGAAGGCGCTGGCGCTGGACGGGGGGATCGGAATCGGCAATCTCCGCAAGCTCTATGAGAGCATCGCCGACCTGCCCATCGACTTTGTCCTCACCCACACCCATTGGGACCACGTGGGCGCCGCCTCCCAGTGGGACAATATCGGCGTCCACCCCAACGGGAAGGGCCAGCTCGCGAACGACCTCTCGAAATTCTGCCAGCGCTTTCTGAATGGGTGGGACAAACCCCTGCCGCAGGATTTCGATCCGGCTTCCTACAACATCAAGCCGGCGACCTTCGGCTGGGAGGTGAAGGAGGGCAACGTCCTCGACCTCGGCGGGCGAAGGATCCGAGTATACGACACTCCGGGACACTCGCCGTGCAGCGTCTCGCTCCTCGACGAGAAAGAGGGAGTCCTCATCTCGGGCGACCTCGCCCGGTGCAAGGAAGTCCTGTTCATGCAGGTTCCCACTGCGGTGCTTTCGGACTACGCCCCCTCCCTGCGCAAACTTGAGAAACTGGCGGGAGAGGTAAAGTGGATCTGCTCCGGCCATACGCCCCCTTACCCGGACGCATCCATTCTCGGCGAGATGGCCGCCTTCGTCGAAGAGATAGAGGCAGGAAAGCACGAGCCGCCGAAGAAGGCGGAGGGCGGAAACTGGGGGGAGGTGGACGAGTATGAGGCCCCCTGCTGCAAGGTCTGGATCCAGGACCACGCCCGGAAGTAGGGGCCACACCCCCACCCCCTCGCCCCGATAATCTTCGATTATTGGACCCCGTCATGAGAGGGGAAGGAGCGAGAGACAGTCAGTGTCACCCAGCCATGTGGCAGGAAGGAGAAATCATCCATGACCGCCCCCGAGATCATCTGGCGGCCGAATGACGATTTCCTGACAAACAGCAACATCGCCCGGTTCATGCGCAAGAACGGTATCCCGGACTACCGGGCGCTCCTCGCCTGGTCGGTCGAGGACATCCGCCTGTTCTGGACCGCTCTCCTCGAAGACATGAACCTCGATTGGTACAAGCCATACGACGAGCTCCTGGATCTGAGCGGGGGCTTTCCCTGGGCGAAGTGGTTCGCGGGGGGCGAGACCAACATTGTTCTGAACTGCCTCGACCGGCATATCGTCGCCGGGCGAGGGGAGAGGACCCTCCTCGTCTGGGAGGGGGACGGCGGCGAGGTGCGCAGGCTCACCTACGGGGCGTTCGCCGCCGAGGTCTCCCGCCTGGCGGGCGCCATGCGGGCGATGGGAATGAAGCCGGGCGATTTCGCGGGGATCTACATGCCCATGATTCCCGAGACGGTGATGGCTATGTTCGCCTGCTTCAAGACGGGGGTGGCGGCGATCCCTATCTTCTCGGGCTTCGGCCCCGAGGCGGTGGCCGAGCGCCTGGCCCACGCCGGGGCGCGCCTCCTCTTCACCGCGGACGGGGGATTCCGGCGGGGAAAGGAGACTCCGGTCAAGAAGACGGTGGACGAGGCCCTCTCGTCGGGGACCCCGGTGGAAAAGGTGGTTATCTACCCGCGCACCGGCTCGGCTGTTCCCATGCAGGCGGGCCGCGATGTCCCCTGGGGGGAGTTCACCGCGGGGCAGCCGGAGGAGGCCGGGACCGAGTGCCTTCCCGCAGAGGCGCGCTCCCTCGTCCTCTACACCTCGGGCACGACGGGAAAACCCAAGGGCACGGTCCACACCCACGCGGGCTGCCTCGCCACCATGGGAAAAGAGGTCCGCTACGCCATGGACCTCCGGGAGAGCGACCTCTTCTTCTGGTTCACCGACATCGGCTGGATGATGGGCCCCTGGGAGTTCATCGGGGTCCAGTGCCACGGGGGAACCTACTTCATCTACGAGGGGACGCCGAACTGGCCCGAGCCCGACCGTTTGTGGAAGATCATCGAGCGCCACAAGATCACCACCCTCGGGATCGCCCCCACCGCCATCCGCCTCCTCATCAGCCTGGGGGAAGAGTGGGTGGAGCGGCGCGACCTCGCCTCCCTGCGGATGCTGGGCTCGACCGGGGAGCCCTGGGACCCCGCGTCCTACATGTGGTACTTCGAGAAGGTGGGGCGGGGGCACTGCCCCGTCATGAACATCTCGGGAGGGACCGAGCTAGTGGGCTGCCTCCTCCAGCCCGCCCCCGTGGCAGAACTGACCCCTTGCACCCTGGGGGGCCACGCCCTCGGGGTGGACGCCGACGTATTCGACGACGCGGGAAAACCGTTGCGCGGAGAGATCGGGCACCTCGTCTGCAAGCAGCCCATCCCCTCCATGACCAAGAGCTTCCTGAACGACGACGCGCGCTACCTCAATACCTACTTCTCCCGGTGGGAGAACGTCTGGTATCACGGGGACTGGGCGCGGCTCGATGCGGACGGCCAGTGGTACCTCTTCGGCAGGTCGGACGACACCATCAACGTGGCCGGGAAGCGGGTGGGACCGGCCGAGGTCGAGGCCGGGCTCATCAAGCATCCCGCCGTGGTCGAGGCCGCCGCCATCGGCACTCCCCACCCCATCAAGGGAGAGGGGTTGACCTGCTTCGTGGTCCTGGGCAGAGGACACTCCCCTTCGGACGCCCTGCGCGAAGAGTTGAAGGACTTTACCACTCGCTACCTGGGAAAGAGTCTCCGGCCCGAGGAGGTCATGTTCATCCGGGCCCTCCCCAAGACGCGCTCGGCCAAGATCGTCCGCGGGGCCATCAAGAAAGTCTACCTCGGCGAGAAGGACGTGGACACCAGCTCCATCGAGTTCCCCGAGCATCTGCGTGCCATCCGAGAGGCGGTGTGAGAAATTTTGTTGAAATGGATCATTCCCCTTTCCTGATTCGGAGCCTCGAGATGCCTGAAAACTTATTGGTGCGCCTAAGGGCCTTTTCCACCTGCCAGGTGGCGGACGCCTTCGACAAGATGAAGATCCGGGGGCACATGCCCGACATCATCCTGCTCTCCTCCACCCCGGAGGGGCGGATGATCGGCCCCGCCCACACCGTGGGGATGGTCCCCGCGGGCGGCGCGAAGGTCTCCAAGCAGGCCACCCACCATGTGGACTCCGCGCCCCCGGAGAGCGTCATGATCATCTCCTCCCCGACCGGGGTGACAAACGCCAACTGGGGCGGGCTCATGACCACGCGGGCCAAGTCGATGGGTCTCGCGGGCGTCGTGGTGGACTGCCGGGCGCGCGACATCGAGGAGCACCGCGAGCTGGGTTTCACCGTCTTCGCGCGGGGCATTTCGGTCCACGGCAGCGGGGGCTACACGGCGGTGGGCTCGGTGGGGGAACCCGTCTCGTGCGCCGGGGTCGCGGTCCGCGAGGGGGACATCGTGCTGGGGGACGTGAACGGGGGTGGTCGTCATCCCGGCGGAGCGGCTGGAGGAGGTTCTCGCCAAGACGGAGGAGCTCGCCGGGATCGAGGAGAAGATCACCCGAGCGATCGAGGGCGGCGGCGCCATCACCGAGACTTTTGCCAAGTACAGAGGTTGAAAGGAAAAGGCCGCCGAGGGAGGAGAAATCGGGATACGAAAAGAGGCGCTGGAATTTGTTTCGGCCACCGCCCTGGCCTGGGTGCTTTGGTACAGCCCGGGCGGGGCGTGTTGGTCCGCGCTGGACGGCTTCGAGAAGCTGGAAGCGTGCCGCCAACAACGGCTCGCTCACATGAGCAAGTTCTTCCCCAAGAACCAGGTTCCTCCCGCCCCGTACGCGATCAATAGAAAGAAGGCGAAGAACGGAATCCTGAGCTGCCTCTCCGACACCATCGACCTCCGACGGGGAAGATAGCCCGGCGCGGACCGGTTCCCCAAAGGAGGCCGGTGCGGGCAACATCGCTTTCGGGAGGATCGCATTCACCAACAATTACGGGAAATCGCCGCATCAAACCGACCGCCTCCTCCACCCTCGCGCTCACCGCCTTCCTTTTCCTCCCCACCCTCTCCCCGCCGGCGCGGACGTGCACCTGGAAATCCACCTCCGCCGGACCAAAGTCGCCTTCCGCACCCACCATCTCCCTATCTTTTGGGTTGCGGGGCGGTTCTGGAAAGTGAAGGGGACGGCCCGCTTCGAACCGAGAAAGATCGAGGAGGCGGAGGCCACCACCGGCGTCGCGTTGATCGACACCCAGGTGGATGAGCGAGACGATCATCTAATAAGATCGGAATTTCTCCACGCCGAGAAGTATCCGGGTATTTTCTTCCGCTCGAAGGGGGTGCAGAAAGTTCGGGCGGGCGGCTTCGACCTGGTGGAGGATCTCACCCTCCGGGGGGTGACGCGGGAGGTCGTCCTCCGGGTGGATGGCCCGGGTTCGGAGATACGGGACCGCCGGAGGGTGGTGCGAAGGGATGCGCGGGCGCGGGTCATGGTCAGCCGGAGGGCCTTCGGGCTTGTCTGGAAGGGGGGGCTCGAGCGGCTCACCATGGTGGACGATGAGATTCAAGTCACGGCCGAGGTGCGGTCCGTGAAAAAGGAGCGGCCCGCCTCAGGTTTGCCGCCCGGGCGCACGGGGCGGCGGAGCGAAGATCCTCACCCCTCCCAGCGGAAGAGAAGCTTCTCGATGCTGAAGCCCGGACCCATGGCCAGCATGAGACCGGTGTCCCCCCGGCGGGGCTCATCCGAGAGAAGAATTTCCTCCAGAATCATCAGAACGGTGGCGGAGGAGACGTTGCCGCACTCGCGGAGCACTTTCTGGGAGTAGCGAAGCGCCTCGTCGGAAACGCCGAGCTCCTCGCGGTACACCTCGAGAATACGCTTTCCTCCCGGATGAAACAGCAGGTGATCCACGCCCTCGAAGTCGAGTCCGCTCCGCCCGAGGAAATCCTCCACCATGGGGCGAAGCTTGGCGCGAACGGCGGAGGGGATTTCCTTCGAGAGCACGATCTCGAAACCCTTCTCTCCGAGGTCGAAACCCATGAGATGGGAGGATCGGGGCAGCGTTACGGTTTGCGAATCTGCGATCCGCGGGGCGCCATTCGAAGCACTTCCGGCCAGGACGGCCGCGGCGGCCCCGTCCCCGAAGATGGCCGCCGAAACTATATTGTCCATCGAATGGTTGTGATGCTGGAAGGTCAAGGTGGCCAGTTCGATGGAGAGGACGAGGATCCGCTGGTCCGGAAACCCCTTCAGGTACTCGCGGGCGCGCGCCAAGGCGGTCGCCCCCGCCGCGCAGCCCATCTCGGTGATGGGAAGGCGCTTAGTATCCCTCCGCATCCCCAGGTCGTCGATGAGGTAGGCGTCCACCGAGGGGATCATGAAGCCGGTGCAGGAAGTGGAGATGACAAGGTCGATGTCCTCGGGGCGAAGACCTGCGCGCCCGATGGCCTCCCGGCTCACCCGGGCGCCGAGTCCGATGGCGTTCTCGCGGTAGATGCGGCTGATCTCGGTGAGGGATTTTTCCCGGAATATCTCCTCAATGGGCAGGACCGAGGAGCGGGACTCGATTTGGGCGTTCCCGCAGATACGCAAGGCACGCCCGGGATCAACGCCGTGCTCCCGCAACCACCCGGCTATCCAAGGGATCACCTCCTCCCACGCGTAGCGGTGCGCGGGCAGGTGCTTGGCCGCCGAGACAACATACGCCATCATCTCCTCCCAGACCCTTGCTACAATACCCCTTTCATAATAACCAGAAATGAAGCCCGTTACGAGTTTTCCCCCGTACTGCACTGGCTCCAGTGTAACAAGATCCCGAAATCGGCGTAGGGAAAACAACGCTCTCCGGCGGATCTCCCTTTTCGCCGCCGTTTTTCCGCCACCGCCGGCGGCTGTGCTATAATTTGCATGCGAGCAGCCGCCCTTCCCCTGTCGATTGAAGGGGGCACCCCCGCCAATTAGAGAGAAAGGTATGGGAAAAAAACCGCAAGACGACCTCGAGCGCCTCTCGAACGCCATCATCAACGCCATTCTCCGGTCGGAAGAGGTAAAAGGCCTTATCTCGCGGCTTCAGGGCGAAGCGAAAATTCAGTCCGAAGACGTATTCGCGCTCGCCCTCAAGTTCCCGACGCCTGGAGTGATGGAGGCGCGGATGGGCCGTATTGATCAGGGCGGAGAGGCGGGGGACTCATTCGATGAAGAGACATTTGAGAGCGAGGAGAATGACAAACCTGCCTTCGGCCAATTCATCGACGGGATGAAATTGAACGAGAAGGAGATTGAATTTCAAGAGTTCCTCGCCCAGCGCTTTGACGAAAACGACTGGATGAAAGGGGCGCGTTTGGCCTGGGAAGAGTCGGGAAGCTGATCCGAACCAACGCCCCCCGCCGAGCGTTCCGGCGGGGGGCGTTTTTTTTGTTGGACTGGGTCCCCTCCGGCGGGGCCGCGATAAGAAGAACCTGAGATGGATCTTACTCCGTACAACCTAATCGGAATGGCTGCGGGTGGATTCTTCGTCGGTTTTTTCAAGAGCACTTTCAGCGCGGCAATCGGCGTCACGCTCGTTCCCGTCATGGTCCTTTTTTGGCCCACGCAATTCGTCCTCGGCCTCATCGCGGTCCATATGGTGACAGCGGACTGGGCTCTGATCCGCCTTTTCTGGAAAAAGTGGGAATGGCGGTACGTCATCTTGGTCATGCCCGGGTATTTCATCGGAATCGTCATCGGGGCGATGCTCCTCGTGCGGCTGCCCGACTTCTGGATCCGAAAGTCCATCGGAATGACTTGTCTCATCTTCGGCGGTCTCCAGGCTTTCGGGGAACTGCGGGGAAATCTGCCCGTGCCCCGAATCGGCAGGGCCGGAGGGATGGGCCTCGGAGTGGTCGGGGGGATATTCAGCTCCCTCACCCACGCGGGGGGGATCGTCATGAACCTTTTTCTCCTCAGCCAAAAGATCCCCAAGCTGACGCTCGTCGCAACGGTACTGATGCTCTGGATCTGGGTGAACCCGCTAAAGCTGGCATCGTTCTGGGTGGGCGGACTGGTGGACCTGACCTTGTTCCTAGTATGCGCTGCGATGCTCCCGCTCACCTTCACCGGCGGCTGGATAGGGAAAAAAGTCCTGGACTTCATCCCGCAACGAGGATTCAACCTAACCATTCTGGCGCTCTCGGGCCTGACGGCCGCGCGGCTCCTCTGGGAGTGACCCCCGCGCGGTGGACGTAACCTCGGCGTTCGAGTGGGGGCTCACCCTCTGCGCCGCCCTCGCCGTCGACTTCCTCAAGCGCAGTTTCGGATCGGGTGTCGGCATGGTGCTCACCCCGCTCCTGACCCTGGTCCATTCCCCGCAATTCGCCCTCGGCCTGCTTGCGCTCTATATGACATGGGCCGACCTAGGCATGATTCGCGACCTCTGGAAGGGATGGAATCGCCGCTTTGCCCTGATACTATTCCCGGGAATCACGGCCGGGATGTTATTGGGGACATGGATCTTGGCGAACCTGTCGGAAACTCAGCTGCGCAAATTTATCGGAGGGATCTGCTTCGTATTCGCGCTTTACCAAACAATCATCGAGATAAAAGGCAGGCCGCCGGCGGTGCCTCGCCTTCCATTGTGGTTGGGCATATCGGTCGGCGGGATCAGCGGCATCAGCTCCGCCCTTGTCAATAGCGGAGGCACAATCGTACTTCTTTTTCTCCTCGGACAAAATTTCAGCAAAGGAGCGGTCATCGCCACAATCTGGGCTCTGTTCATTTTCCTGAACCCGCTGAAACTCGCCGCGTATTGGAGCATCGAAATCATCCAAGGGCCCTTGGTCCTAACTAGCCTCTTGGGCATTCCCTTCATTTGGGCGGGAATCCGGCTGG